>JAZNBJ010000079.1:0-66631 GCA_045586965.1 Candidatus Gastranaerophilaceae bacterium
TTTATTTTCTTCTATTTGTTTTAGTAAATTTTTATAATTTTCAATCACTACATCTCTCCTTTAAAAATATTTTTTAGTATTTTTATATTCATATATTTTTCTTCAACTTCTTTTTTTACAGACTTATACACGCTTTCGTAATTATTATAAATCGTTACTAAAATATCCGCAGGCTTTGTCTTTAAAATATCTGGCGAAAATATTTTATAATTTCCAAAATCTTTTCCCCAAGATGCTTCATTTTGGTCAATAACTCCCAAAATATTAGGATTAGCTTCTTTTTCAGATTCCAAAACTTTTTTTATAAAATTGCTTGCACCCCAAAGATAGACTTTTTGTTTTCCAATAAAATTATACAAATATTCTAACGTTATAAAATCACATTTTAAAACTTCAAAAAAGGTTTGATAAAATTCTGGATACAAAACCTTAAATTCTTCAACAAACTTTTCATATTGTTCATTATTACATAATGAAATCCCTGAACGAATATGATTTTTATAAGCCTTTATAAAAGCGTTTTCAAGCTCTGTATAAAGACCTCTTTTTATCAAAAATTCTTTAACTTCTTTAGCTGAATGAATGATATTTATTGTATTTTTAGCTCTTGTTTTAGAAATACTTTCAACATGATTATATCGATAATTGATTAGTTGTCTGTCAAAAACAACTATTTTTTCCGCACAAATTTTTACTTTATGCCCAAAAGCAACATCATTACTTGATGATAAATTTTGGAAATCTATATTATTTTTAACCAACATTTCCCTTTTGCATAATTTATTCCAAGGAATTACACAAAACATCCACAAAATATCTTCTGGAAAATCTTTCCAATTGAAAGGTTTATTCAAAGGTACAGCTTCTAACTTTATTGGCCATTGAGGATTTGAGTCTTCAATAATTTCACCAAACTCATTTACTTTTCTGCAAGAACAAACAACCAAATCTGCATTAAATTCTTGAGATTTATTATACATTTCCTCAAGCATTGTTGGTTCAAAATAATCATCACTATCTAAGAAGATGATAAACTCACCTTGTGCTTTACTCAAACCATTATTTCTAGCCACACCTGCACCTGCATTTTCTTGGCTTATAATTTTAAAACGCAAATCTTTTTTTGCATATTCGTTCAAAATGTTTAAAGAATTATCTTTAGATCCATCGTCAACACAAATAACTTCAAAGTCTTTAAATGTTTGATTAAGAATACTGTCCAAGCATTCTTTTAAATATTTTTCGATATTATAAACTGGAATAACTATCGAAATTGCAACCATTAAAACTCCTTAATCTGAATAAACAAACTCTTCTTTTCCGTTATCTAATATTAAAGCACACAATTTAGCATTTTTGTATTTTCCACAACCTAAATCTATGCAAATTTTATCATCCTGAACAAGAGGCGCATCAAATTCTGTATGTCCAAAAATAACTTTTTGCTTTAGATTATGCTTATTTCTATAAAAAGCGCTTCTTATATAGACCAAATCCACTTCGGACTGCTCTTCTAAAGAATATCTTGGATCAATCCCAGCATGTACAAATAAATAATCATCTGTTAGATGATAAAATTTTAAACTTCTAAAAAAATCCCCATGAGTTGCCAAGATATTTTCAAACCTTCCACCATAGCTTCTTACAGTAGCAGGTCCACCATAATTCCAAAACAAATAATCATAATAATCATCAGTTTTTGCGTGTAAAAGCGCATACTCATGAGAGCCAATTAATGTTATTGTTTCAAACTGCTCTTTAATTTCCAAAACTTTTTCTACAACGCCTTTTGAGTCAGGGCCACGATCAATATAATCTCCCATAAACACAAAAATATCGTCAGGACGTGTTTCTATTTTAGAAAGCACGCTTTCTAATTTCCCCAACTCCCCGTGAATATCTGTAATCGCAATATATCTAGACATATAAATATTTTAGCACAATTAAAAAACTTTATGTTATAATTATCACAAAGTTAAAGAGCCTTAGTGTTTAGAAAGAGGGGTTAAAATGGATAAAAACGTTATTTGTATTAAATGGGGCACAAAATTTGGTGCTGATTATGTTAATCGCCTATATAAAATGGTTGAAAAAAACCTTAATATCCCTCATAGATTTGTTTGTTTTACAGACAACGCTGAAGGCTTAGTAGAAGGCATTGAAGTCAGAGATTTACCTGAATATAACGATAACACTGCAATTGGCGATAAAGGTTGGAGAAAGTTGTCTTTGTTCAACGAACAACTTGCTGATCTTAAAGGCACAGCTTTATTCTTGGATTTAGATATCGTAATAAGACAAGATTTAGCTCCATTTTTTGAAGCTGAAGGTGATTTTCTAATCGTCAAAGATTGGGATTTCCCACAAGATATTATCGGAAATTCTTCTGTATTCCGTTTTGAAGTTGGAAAATATCCTGATGTTTTAACTGATTTTTATGAACTTGGTAATTCAATTAGAGAACAATATAAAAATGAACAAGCATATCTATCTTATGCAATGCATAAAAAAGGCATCCTAAAATATTGGAATTCTGACTGGTGTGTAAGTTTCAAAAGAAACTGCCTACAGCCGTTCCCTATAAATTTCTTTAAGGAGCCAAAAGATCCAGTTGATGCAAAAATTATTGTTTTTCACGGCAGACCAACCCCTACACAAGCTTATGAAGGATATTGTGGAAAAGGCGGTTTAAGATACGTTAAACCAACAAAATGGCTTGATAAATATTGGGTAAAATAGTTGAAAAAAGATAGACCAAAAAAGATTTTAATAATAAAACTTGGCGCAATGGGCGATGTTATCCACACCTCAATCATTGCTACTGCTATAAAACAAAAGCATCCTGATTGGCAAGTGGACTTTTTGACTGCAAAATTTTATGCGGATATTATAAAAAATCACCCACATATTGATAACGTAATCTATTGGGATAGATCAAAACGTAAATCGCTCAAATATGTTCTGCCAATTATTTTCAAACTTTTCAAAACCAGATACGATATTATTTTTAACCTTACAAGAGCTTTGCTTAATAATATTATTTCATTACTAGCTTTTCCTAAAAAGTATCAAGGCAAAATGAGATTTGAAACTTCTTGGATTGAAGAATATTTTTTGACTGCAAAAAATGTTATTAAAGATCTTGAACAACCTGAAAGATTGTATTTAGGAACGAATAGCCCTATTTCAGAAAAAGTTCAAAAAGCTCTTGAAAACAAGCCTCGCCCATTTTTTGTTTTCTCGCCTGGAGGAGATAGCAATTTTAGCAGGGAAGGAAGAATTTGGAACTTAAAAAAATGGGCAGAATTATCTGAAAAACTAAACCAAGAATTTTCAGGGACAATTTTTGTATGTGGCTCTCCAAGAGAAAAAGAAAAGCATCTCGCTTTAAGCTCTAATATCGTTAACGTCTATTCTGGCGACTTTAATACAAGTGAAATGAGCGATTTTATTTCTCAAGCTGACATGATGATTTCTGGAGACACAGGCCCACTACATGTCGCATCCGCCCATGATATTAAAACTTTAGCGCTTTTAGGTTCAACTTCACCTGAAAAAATAAAACCATACGGCAAAAATGGCTATTATATTTCCGCAAAACACAATTGTCTATATTGTTGGAACAAAAAATGCAAACACTTAAAAGAAGGCGAAATTTATACTCCCTGTATGGAAGCTCTTAGCGTTGATGAAGTTTTTGAAAAAATCAAAGAAATTTATAACAAATCACTATAAATTTTATTATATTTTTCCAACTTTTCAAAATCCCATTTAGAATCAAAATTCATGCAGTTTTTTATCAAAAGATTCCAGCTAGAAGGATTGTTTTGATACAAACTTAAAGCCTTTAATACTGGAGATATAAATATCTCGTTGGCATCTTCTTCGCTCAATAAACTAGTTTTTGCTTTAAAACCACAACCTCCAGATATATCGTCAAAAATATCAGAAATTGTATCATTTAAAATTCCACATCTTGAAGTTATAGGGATACATCCATAATGCATAGCTAAAAAATGTTCTGGAGTAATCATATTTAACCTTCTAGGGATTAATGTCATATCGGATGCCGCAAGAAATTTTTGTGGATTGATTTCTCCATCAATGAACACCCATTTACCATTAAGGTATCTATTTTTGCTCAAAAATTCTATCCAATTTTTTACAAAAGTGCTTGAAAGACCATTTTTTATACAAATAATAACTTGAATATTTTTATGCAGCTCAAAAAGTTTTAAAATTGTGTTAAAAATTATATCTGTTCCATTAGCAAAAACATCTTCTGTTGGATTTACAAAAAATAGTGGCGCATCATAAAAAGAATCTAAATTCCCCAAAATTTTAGCACCTTCTCCTTTAAATAAAGTCGGATCCACAAAATTTGTCTTAATTCTATCTATACTAAATTCTTTTAAAATAGCTTTTTTGTTTTTTTCTCGTTCTTCTCTGAAATTTTCTATATTGAAATTATGATAAATTTCTCTCGTATTTTCCAATGGATATTTGCTCATATCAAAGCCATAAGAGACATAACGACTTTTTTCTTTAGTCTTTTCTATAATATTGAAAACATTACCTGTCAGAGCTGGGTTTTCAAAAATTTCTTTATAATATGTTTTAGATGTTACAACCCACATATCTGCACGTTTTATTGAATGCAACATTGGATTGAAATAAAGCTTGTCACCTTGCGCCATTTGCGGGAACAATTGAGTAATACGAGCGTTTAAACGATTGAAAATAAAGTTTTCATCAACAGCTTCACCTTGGTCTACATATTTTCTAAATTTATAATAATTTTTATAAATATAACGCAAGCAATCTTTCATCTGATAAAAACGCTTCGTATTATGTAGATTAAACAAACTCGCAACACATTTTCTTATCATCGAATCCTTGCAGATTTTTTTCATCGCATTTTTATCAGCAAGATTTATTGCAGCCCAAAAAGCCTCAGTCTTAGTTGATTTCACTTGAGTAAAATCTTTTACACCTTGCAAGACTTTTATATGATACGGAAGATTAATTTCAAATTCACCACCCAAGAAAAATGGAATATTTTCTGCATGCACAATATCAGGAGTAAAATCAACTCGTTTTAATTTTTTTATTGCTATTCTAGCAGATTTTATAAACGGAGCTAAATATTGTAATTTTGCAAGCTCAGATGCATCTTTACAAAAAGAAAAAGATGGCGAACAAAGTCCATATACTTGAATATTAGATTTGTTTTTAGGGAATTTATAAAGAATTGCATGCTGCAATTTGTTTTGCAAAAAGAAAGTAAAACTAACAGAAGTTTTTTCAACAACTTTTTGTTTCCCTTCAATATTTAAAACCATTTTTTTGGATGGGCGAAATTCTTCTTCTAGATTGATAATTGGAATTAGAACCCTTATATCATTGTCAGGATATTGTTTTCGCAATTCTTCAATATACTCTAGCGGAGAATCTTTTCTTAATGAATTTGTAGTAAAAGGTGGACAATCAAGAGTTAAGTAGACAATATTTGTAAAATTTTTCTGCATTTTTTCTCGCATAAAAGAAAAAAACTTTTTGCGAAACAAACGAAAATACATCTTGCAATCATAGACCAAATCTCTATTTTCAAAAATTACTTCATCAAAAGTATCTGAATCTTGTTTAAAAATAAAATCCAGTTCTTCTCCATGTGATGCAGTTTCAAAATTCTGAGTCTTAAATTCGTCCATCTATTGCAATTTTAAATGACTGAGAGATAAAAGTAAAGAGCAAACAATTATTGCAAATAAATTAATAAGAGCTTTCTACTTCATCAAGCATTGAAGAAGTAAATTTGTTCAATTTATTATTTACAGCTTTGTCATCTACATATTTATAAAACGTCCTCAAAAGTTTATTTTCTGGCAAATCTTCTTCTGAAAAAGATATATCAGCATCGTCATCCGAACTGTGATACATGCTATTATCTTGTACATAATCAGCAACAGACGACTTTGGAACTGTCAAACGATTTATCTCAGTTGTATCAAGAAAAATCACTTCCTCAGACGCAATAACAATTTGCATTGAAAATAAAAACACTAAAATTAACACAATCTTTTTCATAGAATTATTTTAGCACAAAATATGCTATAATACTCCTATGAGCAACATTGAAACAGGCAAAAAAGGCGAAGATTTCGCAAAAGAATACCTTGTAAAACAAGGATATAAAATTATTGATACCAACAAAAGATTTTCACGTTTTTGTGAGATTGATATTATTGCAAAAGACAAAGAGACCTACGTTTTTTGCGAAGTTAAAACACGTAAAACAACAGTTTGCGGAAGCCCGCTAGAAGCAATTACAAAAACAAAATATCAAAATATTAAAAACGGAATATTTTTTTACAGACAAGAAAACCCTGATTGCAAAAAATATAGAATTGATGCAGTTGCAATCGTTTTAGAGCCAAAATTAGAAATAAAACATCTTAAAAATGTGTAATAAATTGACATTGGTTTGAAATAAGAGTAACCTACACTATAGAGCTTATGAGACAAGGGTTATGAAAAACAAGAATTTCGTTTTACATTTAAGCTTAATAATATTAGGTGCGCTTTTTTATTTTATAGCGAATTTTCAACGTATCGCAGTCCCCGGCGCTATTTTTGATGTGCTTGAACAGGAGCTCAATGTCGGTGCACCACAAATAACTGCATTTGGCGCAATTTTTATGTATGTATATGCCTTTACTCAACTTGTAAATGGTGTGTTTATAGACAGATTAGGCGGACTAAGAGTTATGCTTGTCGGCTCAATCGTTATGGGAGTTGGATGCTTACTTTTTCCGCTTTCCTCTAACCTAACGGTTCTATATTTTTCAAGAGCTTTGTTAGGCCTAGGCGGAAGTATGTTTTATCTGAGCCTTATAAAAGAGCTTGGAAATTTGTATTCTGATAAAGATTTTGGAATAGCGCTATCTATAATGCTTTTTATCGGCTACGCAGGCGGGATTGCAGCAAATGCACCGTTTGTTTTGGCAATGAGAGTTCTTAGTTGGCGAGAAATCTTGCTTATAATCGCAGGAATTGTAATCGTTTCTATAATCGCTTATATTGCAATTTTACCAAAAATTAAACTACCGGAAATCAACAAAAACGTTAAGTTAAGACTTCTACCTTTCAGATTAGTTTTACATAAAAAACACAATAGAAACCTATTTACTTTCGCTTGTTGCAATTTTGGGATTTCTTATGTTATCCAAACCGTAATTGGCAAAAAGTTTTTAGAAGATTTTTGCACAATGTCATCAGCTAGAGCTGCAGTAATTCTTTCAATAATGGCAATAGTTGCAGCAGTGTTTAATATCATAAATGCGTCCGTTTGCAAAATTTGCCATAACCATAGAGTTATGTTTCTAAAAGGTGCATCTATAGTTACTTTTATATCCTTATTAATAATTTGTATCGCAATTTATTTCGATATAAAAACTATGTTAATCCCCGTGATATTTTGTATTTTAGCAGGAAACGCAAGCTTGTCATCTTTATTAATTCCAGTATTGCATATGACAAATAGCAAACTGACATCAGGAATAGCAGTAAGTGTTCTTAATTTCAGCTTCTTTATGATGGTTGGAATTTTGGGCACAGCAACAGGATATATTTTAAAAGTTTTCGAACCAACAAGAGTCGGAAATAAATTAGTTTATAGTTCAAACTCTTATTTGTTATTATTTGGTGTATTCTTAGCATTAAGCTTGTATGAAATGTACAGAGCTGCAAAATTATCTGATAAGTATTAGGGGTAAATAATAAATAAGTCGACTTGGTTAAGCCGACTTATAAACTCTAATTTTCATGTTCTAATAGTTTTTTATAATAATCAATATCGTCATTTATTTTTTTATATTCAACGAATATTTTGCCACATAATGGACCCAGGATAGCATTGGCTTTTCTTTTCTTATTTTCTAAATCTTTTATTGCACCTTTACAAATTTCATCCTCAGATAAAACACCATCTTTAGACGCAACATCTAATCTATCAAAATCTTTTTGCCACTTTTTCTCCTGTCTTTTATTTAATTTTACACTACAAGCTATACTGTCTTTTGTATCACCAGCAGTATGCCAACCATAGCTTACAGGTGTAGTTTTCCAATTTGATAATGTAAATCGATTTGTAAATTGTTGCATAAGCTTCTCCTTTTTCTTAATTAAACTCGGGTATATTTATATTAAGTTTTTTAAGAAAAAGTAATTGCTATACACTTAGCCCATCCCATCATATCATATCGGTGATTATAACTGGGTTTGAGCCTATTTAAAATTCATATTTACGATTTGTTACAATTGACTTTTAAACAAGAATACAAAGCATAAATAACAAAAAAAGTAGGTCGTAAAATAACCTACTTTTTGCATTTAAAATTTAATTTATCCTAATTCAATTCACTTGTACAATTAGGGCATCTTTTTGCATTAATAGCAATTGTTGAGCAACAGAATGGGCATTCTTTTGTTGTAGCTTCTGCTTCAACAATTTCTTCTTTACATACTTTGTCTTTCAAAGTATTGATTGCTTTAATAATTGCAAAAATTGCACAAGCAACAATTAAGAAGCTGATTATATTATTAATAAATGCGCCATAATTCATTGTTACAGCACCAGCTGTTTTAGCAGCTTCTAATGATGGATAAGTGACATCTGTAGGACTAATTTGCCAATATAAGTTTGTAAAATCAACTTTACCTAAAACCATACCAATTGGTGGCATAATAATATCATTTACCATTGAATCTACAATACTTTTGAAAGATGCACCAATAATGATACCGACAGCCATGTCTAGCACATTACCACGCAAAATAAATTCTCTTAATTCCTTTGCTAAATTTTTAAACATAAATAAACTCCTTTCGATTTAAAAATTATAGCACGAAGTTTTTTGTTAAAAAAGGCGTTAGGTCTTTAAGTCATTAAGGCGTTAAGTTCTTTAACTCACATAATATCTATAACGAACTTAAGGCCTTAACGTCTTAACGTCTTAAAGACTTTACACTAAAACATGTTCATGTCACAATAATTCTAACTGGAAACAGTATATATCGTAGTAGTATTAATATAAAAAAAGGAAGAAAAAAATGGCTAGAAAAACTCCATTAGAAAAAATCAGAAATATTGGTATTGCTGCTCACATTGACGCAGGTAAAACCACTACAACTGAACGTATCCTTTTCTACACAGGTAAAACTCACAAAATCGGTGAAACACACGACGGTGCTGCAGTAACTGACTTTATGGAACAAGAAAAGGAAAGAGGTATTACAATCCAATCTGCTGCTGTAACAGCTTCTTGGAAAAATCACCAAATCAACATCATCGACACACCAGGCCACGTTGACTTCACAATCGAAGTAGAACGTTCACTTCGTGTTCTTGACGGTGTTGTTGCTGTTTTCTGTGCAGTAGGTGGTGTTCAATCACAATCAGAAACAGTTTGGAGACAAGCTAACAGATACGAAGTTCCTCGTATGGTATTCGTTAACAAAATGGATAGAACAGGTGCAGACTTCTACAGAGTTGTTGATCAACTTAGAAACAGATTAAATGCTAATGCTCATCCTATTCAATTACCTATCGGTGCTGAAGATAACTTCAAAGGTATTGTAGATTTATTCGAAATGAAAGCTCATATCTACACTAACGATTTAGGTACAGATATTCAAGTTACAGACATCCCTGCTGATTTAGCTGACAAAGCTAAAGAATACAGAGATGCTCTTGTAGAAGCAATCGCTTCTGAAGATGACGCTTTAATGGAAAAATTCTTCGAAGATCCAGATTCAATTACAGTTGAAGAATTAAGAGCTGGTTTAAGAAAAGCAGTTTGCGATAACAAAATCGTTCCTGTTAACTGCGGTACAGCATTCAAAAACAAAGGTGTTCAATTATTACTAGACAACGTTGTTTACTATATGCCATCACCAGTTGACGTTAAAGCTATTGAAGGTGAATTAGAAGACGGTACAAAAACTGAAAGACATTCTTCAGATACAGAACCATTCTCAGCACTTTCATTCAAAGTTATGACTGACCCATTCGTAGGTCCTTTAACATTCTTAAGAGTTTACTCAGGCGTCATTACTTCAGGTTCATATGTTCTTAACTCAACTAATGGTAAAAAAGAACGTATCTCAAGACTTGTTCGTATGTACGCTGATCAAAGACTTGAAGAAAATGAAGTATATGCTGGTGACATTTGTGCAGCAGTTGGTTTGAAAGACACTACTACAGGTGATACATTATGTGATGAAAAAGCACCTATCATCCTTGAAAGAATGACTTTCCCAGAACCAGTTATTTCTGTTGCAATTGAGCCAAAAACTAAAGCTGACCAAGATAAAATGGGTATCGCTCTTCAAAAGTTAGCTGAAGAAGATCCATCATTCAGAGTTAAATCTGATGCTGAAACTGGTCAAACTATCATTTCTGGTATGGGTGAATTGCACTTAGATATCATCGTTGACCGTATGTTAAGAGAATTCAAAGTTGAAGCTAATATCGGTAAACCACAAGTAGCTTATAGAGAAACTATCCGTGGCAACGCTGAACAAGATTCTAAATTCGCTAGACAATCAGGTGGTAAAGGTCAATACGGTCACGTTAAAATCAGAATTTCTCCTGCTGAAGAAAATGCTGGTTTCGTATTCGAAAACAAAATCGTTGGTGGTGCTATTCCTAAAGAATACATCGAACCTGCAAGAAAAGGTATGGAAGAAGCTCTTGAAGGCGGTATCTTAGCTGGTTATCCAATGATTGACGTTAAAGTTGAACTTTACGATGGTTCTTATCACGAAGTTGACTCTTCTGAAATGGCGTTCAAAATCGCTGGTTCAATGGCGATTAAAGAAGGTACTAGAAAAGCTCAACCTTGTATCTTAGAACCTATGATGAAAGTTGAAATCGAAATTCCTGATGAATTCACAGGTACTATTATCGGTGATATCTCAAGAAGACGTGGTAGAGTAGAAGGCCAAGAACCTCAAGGTAACACAGGTAACGTTATCGTTAGAGCTCTTGTTCCTCTTGCTAACATGTTCGGTTATGCGACTGACTTGAGATCAAACACTCAAGGTCGTGGTACATTCTCTATGGAATTCCAATGCTACGAACAAGTTCCTGCAAATATCGAAAAAGAAATTATCGAAAAAGCGGGAGCAAGCAAAGGCTAATGTTTTTTGCCTTAAATAAAGTTAAAAAAGGTGCGTCGAAAGACGCACTTTTTTAATGCATAAATTTAAGGCAAAAACTGTGCCGTTTAACGCGAGCGACCAAGACAGCTGGAGCAAGCAAATAAGCTTTATAAAGCAAAACAAAAAGACCTCGGTTTTCACCGAGGTCTTTTTATTAAAAACAATATCTAAACGCTTTGCTTAAATACTTTTGAATTTAACTAAATCTTGTTTGCGCATTCTTATATTTTCTGGTGTAATTTCTACCAACTCATCTTCTGCAATGTATTCAAGACAATCTTCAAGCGTTAACTCTTTGTGCGCTTGTAATGTAACCATAACATCTGCAGTTGCACTTCTCATATTTGTAAGTTTTTTAGTCTTACAAATATTTACTACGATATCTTGAGGACGGTTTCCTTCACCAATAATCATTCCTCTATATACTTTTGTCTTTGGAGTTACGAAGAATACACCTCTGTCTTCAAACTGAGCTAAAGCATAAGGAATTGCTTCGCCTTGTTCGTGAGCAAGGATTGAACCACTTCTTTGTTTTGGAATATCACCAGCGTAAGGTTTGTATTCATCAAATGTGTGGTACATAATACCTTCACCACGTGTCATACGGATAAATTCTGAACGGAAACCGATTAGACCACGAGCAGGGATAGAAAATTTCATATTAGTTCTTCCGTTTGCGTTGTGCATTTCTTGCATATTAGCTTTTCTTCCAGAAAGCCTATCAATACAAGAACCTGCATATTCTTCAGGAACATCAACTAGCAAGTTTTCAAATGGTTCTTGGATGTTTTCGCCTTCGCCTTTAAATATTACTTCAGGTTTTGACACCTGAAATTCATAGCCTTCGCGTCTCATTGTTTCAATTAAAATACCCAAGTGTAACTCACCACGACCACTTACTTTAAAGCAATCTGTAGAATCTGTATCTTCAACACGTAGTGAAACATTTTTTTCTAATTCGTCATATAATCTTTTTCTTAGCTGACGAGATGTTACAAATTTACCTTCTTGACCAGCAAAAGGGCTGTCGTTTACTGAGAAATTCATCTGTAAAGTAGGCTCATCAACTTTAATCAAAGGTAAAGCTTCAATATTGTTTGGATCACAAAGAGTTTCACCAATTTGGATATCAGAAAAACCCGCAATACCAACGATATCACCAGCTTCTGCAGATTCGATTTCAACACGACCTAAATCTTTGAAACCAAAAAGCTTACTAATTTTCCCCTTATTTACCCCACCTTCAGCGTTAATCCAAGCAACTTGGTCTTGAGATTTTATAACACCGTTTACGATTCTACCGATTACGATTCTTCCTACATACTCGTTATAATCAAGTGTTGTTGCTCTAAATTGCATCAGCTTACTTGCATCTCCTGGTGGCTCTGCAATGTTTTCCATAATGCAATCAAGTAGAGGAATCATATCTTTTCTTTCATCTTCAAGATTTTTGATTGCAAAACCATTTAAGCTACTTGCGTACATGTATGGAAAATCGATTAAATCTTCTCTATCAGTTAATTCTGTAAATAAATCAAAAACTTTATCTAATGCGTTATCAGGATCAGCTGCAGGTTTGTCAATCTTGTTTAAAACAACAATAATTCTAATACCTAATTCTAAAGCTTTTGAAAGAACAAATCTTGTCTGTGGCATAGGTCCTTCAGCAGCATCAACGATTAAAAGAGCTCCATCTACCATACCTAATACACGTTCTACTTCGCCTCCGAAGTCTGCGTGACCTGGGGTGTCTACAATGTTAATTTTTGTACCTTTGTAGTCGATTGAAATATTTTTAGAAAGGATTGTAATCCCTCTTTCTCTTTCCAAATCATTACTGTCAAGAACACGTTCTTGCATTTGTTGGTTTTCTCTAAACGCACCCGCTTGTTTAAGTAAGCAATCAACCATAGTTGTTTTTCCGTGGTCAACGTGTGCGATAATTGCTATATTTCTAATATTTTTCATAACTATTCCTCTAGTGTATGTTTTACACTTATATTTTATTGCTAAAAAACACCAAATGCAATATTTTTATTGCAAAAACTTATTTTACTACAGACCAAAATGTTGGCGACTCAGTTTCATAGTCTATAATATCAATAATTTTGTATTGTGGAGCCTTTGCTGTTGAAATATGCAAAATATTACCAACTTTTTGTTCCTTATTAACGTTAAAGTGTCCTGATATTACTGCTTTTATATTTTGATGATTATTAATCATCTCTAAATATTCATCTGCTTTATATGTATAATAAGTTTCTTTTTTTGCTGGTGGCACAATTGGAAAATGTTGGAGTAAAACAACATTTTTGTCATTATACTGATTTAATTGCAATTCCAACCAATCGAGAGTATCTTGTTTAAAATAACCTTGCGAAGTTGGAATAACTTCTTTTGAGCCATCAACGACAATAAAAACAACATCTTTTTTAGCAATAACATAATTTGGTGAAATTATTTTTTTATGAGTTTTTACCTTTTTTTGTAAAAATTCAAAATATTCTTTTTTCCCAAAATCTTTTTGTTTATTAATATCCTTATTACCTAAAATAAAATAAAAAGGATAATCAAGCTGTTTTGCAATTTTCACAAAACTTTCTAAATTCTTTTGATTAGGTTTTGCAATATTATTCCCTGAAAACACAACAAAATCTACATTTTTTTGATTATTAATTTCTTTAACAATATTTTCTAAACGAGAAATCGAATTTTTGTCATTCACATTGAAAAGAATTCCATCGACCTGAACAAGTCGCATATCCGCACTAAAAGTGGTAATTGTTGTGAATAAGAAAAAAATTATAAAACACAAAAATTTTTTCATAAAAACGTCCTCAATTCCTTTAGATTTTAGCATAACACTAGAAATTTTTCAAAAATACGTTATAATATAAATGCAATGTACAAATCTTGAGGCAAGGATTATGTCTTTTGATTTTGGAAACAACAATATCAACCAATTTAAAGCCCAATCAGCGTATAAGGACGGAAGCGGTATGGGTGGCGGTGGAATGTATTTTCAACAAGGTAAAAAAAGAAAAGATCAACCAGACGACGATTTATTTGAAATGAGTGATGACAAAAACGAACACGATATCACTTATGATTCTGAACTAAAAGAAAAGGATATCCCACAAGATACCCTTTTCAATAAATTTGTTAATTGGTTTAGAATTCAAAAAGATTAAGACTTTTTGCCGAAAGGCCATTTTCCTTTAACCCAATTCCAAGCTCCAACAGCTTTATTTTTTACAAATTTACAAGCATTATCACAACTTCTTGTTACAGTTTCTAATGTGTTTTTAAAGAAACCGTCTTTTAGTTTTGCAATTGCGCTTGAATTATGCAATTTGCCTAAACCAACCATTGCTGCTGCACCAAGAGCTAGAACACCAACGCCTGTTAATAAAGCATTGTTTCTTTTTTTCTTGCGTGTATCAGCATAGCTTTCATACACATCATTATCTAATTTTTTAAAACTTACTTGACCACAATCTGGACAATTTGGTGGACAATTAGGAGTACAATCTTTTAGTCCTGCAAGATTTGTTTTTGCTGCAGAACCAGCAGTTTCATTTAAAGGGGCAATTCTAGATATAGTTGACATTTTTAACCTCCACAGGGTAACTAACACACTTCTATATCATGAAAAACAAAAACTTTGGAAAACTTGCGCATTTGTAACAAATTGTAAAGGCGAATTTTTAAAATAGTGAGTTTCTGCGTTGTTCAAGCTGTTTTTTTATGCATATTTGAGAGATTAAATCTCTATTAGATTCTGATAAATCATCAAAAGTAAAAGAAACAAAATATCCGTCATTTGTTTTCTCACTTCTTATATACTTTAATTTTGTTTCAATAGTTTTATCTAAAATCGAAATTTTTATACAGGAATAGTCTTCTGAGACAATCAAACTTGGAATTTTTATACAGATACCATTTGCGGATAAATTTACAGTATTTGCATCTATCCTTGTTAAATTATCATTTTGTTTAACAACATAAGTACATTCAATATTGATTGGAACCCTAAAATACTCTCTATTTTGCTGGTATTCAAACCCATTTGGAGTGTTTAAGAAAAAGAATATGTAAGGTTCGTCTTTTTCAAAAGACTTTAGAGTTGTATTTGTTTTATAAAGTCCATCTTTTGAAATTATGCTAAGAGTAATTTCCTGAGGGGTTGCTACATCAAAATCATTTTCAAATTTTGAACAAGCAGTAATTTCTCTTTCATTCACACTTTTAATTGCAGCTTTAATAGAATGAGCCTCACCAGAAGCATTTTTATAAGAAATTTTTATGTATTTTATGTCGCCTAAATCAAAATTAAATTTCATAAAACCTTCACTCCAAGTTGATTTTAACATATAAAGCATAAAGGTACAATATAAAAACATTTTTAAGATAAAATGTATTTATATTCAAAATAAGGATTTTTTTATGAAGGGTATAATTTTTGATTTTAATGGAACTTTGTATTGGGATTCCCAGCTTCATTATGATGCTTGGAGAGAGTTTTCAAAAATAATTAGAGGCTATAAATTTACTGATCTTGAAATGCGTGATAAAATGTTTGGCCATACAAATGAAGACATTATTGAGTACGCAATCGGTAAAAAACCTTCTAAAGAAATGGTTGAAAAATACGGAAAAGAAAAAGAAGCGCTTTATAGAAAACGCTGTCTTTTAGATATGGATAAATTTAGACTTGCACCAGGTGCAGTTGAGTTTTTGGATTACTTGAAAGAAAACAATATCCCAAGAACGATTGCTACAATGTCAGAATGGGATAATGTCGAATTTTACATTAAAGAATTTAAACTTGAAAAATGGTTTGACTTAGATAAAATTGTTTATTCTGACGGAACAATACCTGGAAAACCAGCGCCTGATATTTTTCTTATTGCAGCTGAAAAAATAGGCTTAAAACCTTCTGAATGCGTTGTCATAGAAGACGCAATCGCTGGCATAAATTCTGCAAAAAGCGCAGGAATTGGAAAAGTTATTGCAATTGCATCTCTTGAGCCTGTTGAATTTTATCAAAAAATGGAAGGCTTAGAAGGTATAATAATGAATTTCAATGAGTTTGACAGAAGCTTGTTAGAAATTCCAACAAGAGTTTAGTTTATGAAAAAATTTGTTCTGTTTTTAATCAAAATTTATCAAAAAATTTCAAGCCTAACTCCACCTAGATGTAGGTTTTATCCAACTTGTTCAGAATATACAAAACAAGCAATTATAAAATATGGCTTGTTCAAAGGCGGTTGGATGGGAATAAAAAGGATTTGCAGGTGCCATCCACTTAACGAAGGTGGCTATGACCCTGTTGAATAAAAGTAAAAAGTTTTATGTTAAAATAAATACATCAACAAGGATGTGTGTATGAAAGTATCACCTATCAATAATCAAAATCAGGTTTCGTATAAAGCGGTTAATCAAAAGTTTTTTAAACAAGCGAAAAAAGAATTTATTAAATATGCACCGCACCATAATCAAGCACATTTAATTAGTTGTATTACCAATGCTGTGTATTACCGATTAATTGCACGTCAAGATGCAATTGATACACTTGAAGCTATTAAACCTTATGCACAAAATTCAATTAAACGGATTGAACAGTTAATTAAAGATTTACAAGCTAATCAATGATTTATACTAAAATAAATACATCAACAAGGATGTGTGTATGAAAATATCACCTATCAATAATCAAAATCAAATTTCGTATAAAGCGGTTAACCAAAAGTTTTTCAAACAAGCGAAAAACGAATTTATTAAATATGCACCGCACCATAATCAAGGACATTTATTAACTTGTATTGGGCTAAGAGTTGCATATAAGTTGATTAGTCCACAAGATGCAATCGATACATTAGAAGCAATTAAACCTTACGCGCAAAATGCGCTTGAAGTTATTGAAAATATGATTAAAAATTTAAAAGATTTACAAGCTAATCAATGATTCATGCTAAAATAAATACATCAACGAGGATGTGTGTATGAAAGTATTACCTATCAATAATCAAAATCAAATTACATATAAAGCGGTTAATCAAAAGTTTTTTAAACAAGCGAAAAAAGAATTTATTAAATATGCACCGCACCATAATCAAGCACATTTAATTAGTTGTATTACCAATGCTGTGTATTACCGATTAATCGCACGTCAAGATGCAATTGATACACTTGAAGCTATTAAGCCTTATGCTAACGATGTTTTAGAATGGATTGATGAATTAATTAATGATTTACAAGCTAATCAATAATTTCTTCAAATTTATCATTAATATAGTTGGCAAGGGTCAAACTACCCAATGTACCAACAGGTCCTATTTTAGACCCTATAGCTCCTAAATATGCAGTTGTAATGGTAGAAAATGCATATCTTGCACCGGCTTTTGCTGTAGATTCCAAAAAGTCTTCACCGTTTTTTACGTCATTTCTAGCCTCTAGAGCTTCTATTGTTGCATCTGTAAAAGTTCCAATAACAGGGACTCTTGTCATAGCTCGTGCTGTTAGCTTGCCAAATTTACTGTCAGATATGAATTCGTAAGCTTTAGCAGTATTTTTTTTATTACTCCATTGTGCGATTTCTTCAATTGGTGTTTCAATTGTTTTCATATCAATACCAAACTTGTCCAAAAACTTTTTCCCAAACCTTGTATCAATAAGAGCTTTGTCTTTTTCCAGCAACCAAGACTTAATTTCTGTAATGACATCATTCCATAATTTGGCAAAACCTTTTAGCGATCTTTCAATATTTTTTGTCTTAAATGGATTCAAGGCTTTGTGCAAAATACTACCTCTAAAAAAAGAATAAGGATGTTGAGCTGTCTTATAATCATATTCTTTTATAAATTTCTCATTTTTAACAAGTGCTTTAATTTGTTCATATGCAGAGCCTACTTCTCGCAAATCTTCTGGGCCATAGACTATAGACAAAATTCCCAACGTTGTTGCTGATACATATTCACCTTTTTTAAGTTTAGCTATTGCATAATCTATTCTATCTAACATAGGTGCTTTTCTTAAAAGCCCAATATGATTATCATATTTTTCAACGAGTTTTTCTTGTCTCTCTTTTTGTTTATCAATTTTCGGTGAATCTTTTAATTTTGCATCAATAATATATTGAGCAATATCATCCGGTTCTCTTTGTGTTTTTATCTCATAATTATTTTTTTTAAAACAAACTTTTGTTGGCTCTGATGCAAATTTATTACGAATAAATTTGTAATCAGATATAACCTTAGAATAGTTGTTGATTGAATTTAATACACTAATTCTCACTTAATACCCACACACTTTACTTTTATTAATCTAAACCATTTTTTTTAGACTTTTTGCTAGGTAAAAGTAAAAATTTTACATATGTTTACAAAAAAATCAGTTTTGGTACTTGACCAATTCGGTTCTATATCGTTTGTAATTTTGGTTCAAATCTGTTCTTTCGATAGCTTTATTGATTGCCCAAATTGCATTATCATAGTCTTTAATTTGTTCATAAGCATAAGCTAAATGATAATATGCAAAAGCTGAATCTTCTTGTTCAGCTTGATGCTTAAGCGCATGTACTCGTCTTATATCTACCTTGGCTTTCATTTTTTCATATTGCTCTAAATCTTCTTTTGCGCCAAGATGATCACCCAAACCTTCTTTGATTTTTGCACGGCGTTTGTATAGAAAATAGCTTTCGACATCACCATGAACTTCTTCAATTGCAAGATTTATGTATTTTAAAGCCTCTTTTTTATCAGAATATGTATACCTTTTAGCAAGGTCATAATATTCTTTCATTTTATCTGTTTTTACAAAAGATGTATCAAAAGAGTAGTTTACTGTAATAGTTTCTCGTGTAGAATTCGCTGGAAATGCACCAAAGGGCTCTGATTTATGAATTGCATTGATAGCAGATTCATCAAATACAGGATTTCCAGAACTTTCTAAAATATCACCTGAAATCACATAGCCTTCTTTATCAACTTTAAAAAGAACTCTTATATGTCCTTCTTCCAAGAAATCAGGACAAGACCAATTTTTCCTTAATTTTGCCTGAAGATTACTCATGTATTCAGAAAAATCATTTTGCACTTGTTGATTTCTTGTTGGTTGATTGTAGTACGAATTATACTCATAAGCATTAGCGCTTAGAGCAAATAAAAAACACAACACTATAATAGACAATTTCATACCCATAAAAATATTCTAAGCTAAAAATAAAACGGGGTAAAGCATACCCCGTTTTTTATTAAATATTATAATTATTTTTATTTGTCAAAAATAACACAATTTTTGACATCCCTTTTATTAAAAAACATATTCCGCAGAGAATTGCAACAACCCAAAATGCAATAACAGGAACACTTATAACAATTATTAACCCGACAAGGAACAAAACAAGCGCTGTAAAGTATTTGCATCCCCAACTGTTGAAAACATTACGAATATTTGCAATAAAAGACATTGAAGAAATGCTTTCTAAAAGAAAATAAACACCCGTTAGAGCAATCAGCCAAAGAAGACTAATTTTTGGAACAAACAAAAGCAAAATACCAATCGTCAGAATAAAAGCTCCTAAAAAAACATTCCAAATAACATTTGATGCAAAATTTTTGTTTACGATTGAAATAATAATTTTGTATAATCCATACGCAATAAATGCAGAACTAAGCATTACTCCAAATGTTAAGGACGTTAGCTTGGGCAAAATCAAAACACACAAGCCTAAAATAGTTAAAATAACACCTTCAATAAATATAAAACTAAGAAAACGTTTTTCAGACATAATTTTTCTCCTTCTATTTGAAGGATATAAATAAATAAAAATATTCATATCCAACAAATAGATATTTTTTTGTTTAATTAAAAAAGCTTGCAAATTTTTAAAATTTATTGTAAAGTTATGTTAAGAAGTGTCCTAATCAATAGAGAAGAAATGTTTTTAATTCACCCCCGAAAAAGAAAGAAATCGAGAGAAGTTAATCTTGTTGGTGCTGTTCAGATCAGCAACACCTCGTTTTTTGTATGTAAAAACCAACAAGGAAAAGTATCTCTTAGAACAGGCAAAGAAGAAAAACTTCAAAAAGCTATTTTGCACAATATGATTGAACAGAATCCAAAAATTAAACAACTTTTGGGTGGGTACAAAATCAAGCCTTCTATTGATACAAAAACGCTAAAAGAATTGTCTGATGGACATATGAATGATACTTGCAGAGTTGCAATGGGTATTTATTCTGTTCTTTCTGAAAAACATAAATCTAAAATTAAAGAAAATACAATAAAAGAAGCTTCTATGCTTCATGATTTGGGTAAAGTGCTTATTCCGTCAAAAATTTTGAACAAGCCTGCACGTTTGAATAAAAAAGAACGTGAAATCATGAATATTCATTCAACATTAGGCTATGAGCTTTTAAAAACCCAAAGTATTAATGAGGAGACTCTCGATTTAGTAAAATATCACCACCAAAATCTTTCACATTCTGGCTATCCAGCTTTAAGCGAAGGCGATGAAATTTCTGATATTGGTGTTCAAATAATTTCTACTGCGGATAAATATAGCGCACTAAGAGAGGCAAGAGTTTATCGTCGCAAACTTTCTCGCATAGAATCTCTTTTGATTTTATACAAAGAAGTCTTAGAAGGTAAAATTCATAAGGATATCTTCAAAGCGCTTGTTGAATATGCAACAAGGTTTGATAATTAGAAATTAAAAGCGTCTTTTAAAATTCCGTTATCGTCATAATATAATGATAATTTGTCTTTATATTCGCCGTTTTCTTTTATTTCACCTTCAAAATAAGATTCTATTTTACCATCTTTTGAATAATTTATTTTTTTGAAAGTTCCATCTTTTTCAACTGTTATTTCTTTTCTACCATCTTCATAATCTTCAATGATTTTTTTATTATTTTCATCAATAAGATTAGTATAAGTTACTAAATCACCATCTATTTTATAATAATCATTTTCTGTTTCAATTTCAGCTAACTCACCGTTAAGATAAAATCTCGCAACGGCATCTGAATCAAACATTTTACCTTTAACAGATTCAATTCTTCCATTAGAAAAATATGTTTTTTCACCCTCAAAAGAGTCTACAAGAGCTTGTAATTCTTCATTTGTTAAAACTTCTTCTGGCACTAAATCACTATCATTTAAAGGTTCTAAACCTGCTAAATTCGGTACAGTAGCAGAAACTTTTCTTTCTGCATTTATTATAGTTCCATTATAAAATTGAACTTCTGAGCGAATTTCTTTGCCTTTCTTTTTCTCTTTTGTTTTAACAGTTACAAATTTCATATCGTCAGACATTTTAAAAATTTTTTCATTACCATTTTTCAAATATTCAACTACCATATATTCTTTATCATCATAGTCGTACTCAATTTCAGTTTTTGAACCGTCTTCATGATAAAGAGTTTTTGTAGCCCATTTTAATTCACCATCTTCGTATTCTGTATAAGCAATTTCATCCTCTGTTTCCGGTGAATACTGACGAATCCAAGTTTTTTCAACTCCGTCTTTATTAATTTCATTATATTGTATCATTACAGGTTTATCAGTTTTTTTATCTCTTATAATAACACATTCAAGATAATTATTTTTATCTTCATGTGGATAATATGTTGTTTTTGTTTTTTCATCTTTTATTGAAAAAAGTTTACCATTTGAGTAATAAACTTTTTCGCCTTTGATAGAATCAACAGGCACTTGTGAAGAACAAATTGGTTCTAATGGAGTAACTTTTAATTTGTTTTTAAAATCAATAGATGCCACTGCATAATTAGCTAACGGTTTTGCATCAAATTGTTTTTCTTCAGTTGGTTTTGAAACAGCCTTTTCTTCTGATTTAAAATTTGGGTTTGAATAAACTTTTACATTACCTACGCTATTAATTTTGTTAATCATATTAAAATTCTCCATACTAAACCTATGCCTCTATAAAAACACTAAAATTAAAAAAATTGCCAATTTATTAAGCTTTGTTAATATTTAAAAATAAAGGGCTTTGTTGTATAATTAAACCAAATAGAGAGGTAGAAAATATGCAAGTTTCATTAAAATGGTTAAACGAATTAGTTGATTTAACAGGTATTGAACCAGCTCAAATTGCTCATGAGCTTACTATGAGTGGTTTAGAAGTTGAAGAAATAGAAGAAGTAAAAGCTAAATTTACAAATATAATTACTGCAAAAATCGAAAAAATCGATAATCACCCAAATTCAGACAGATTACACCTTGTTACTGTTAATACAGGTTCTGCAACAAAAACAGTTGTTTGTGGTGCGCAAAACATCCAAGAAGGACAAGTTATTCCTTACGCATCAGTAGGAAGCAAGGTTTTGGATAGAAAAACAGGCGAACAATTTGAACTTACACCTGCTGTTATTCGTGGTGTTGAATCTCAAGGTATGCTTTGTTCTGATGATGAATTAGGTGTAAATGACAGAAATTATCAAGAGGAAGACGGTATTCTTATTCTTAACAGATTATTCCCAAATGTTGGTTTGGGCTTGAATGTTGAAGATGTTTTAGGATTTGAAAAAGATTACATTCTTCATACTGCACCAACTGCAAACCGTGGTGATGAAATGTCTGTAGTAGGTATTGCAAGAGAATTATCAGCTTTATTTAATCGTCCAATGAAATTTGAATACGCAGGTCGTAATTGTCCGCAAGCAGATTTTGAAGTGGAAATAAAAGATGACTCTGTTTGTAAGTATTATTCAATCGGCGTTTTGAAAAACATTACAATCAAACCTTCTCCAGATTGGATGCAAAAAAGACTTGTATCATCAGGTATTAGAGCAATTAATAATGTTGTAGATATTACAAACTACGTTCTTTTAGAATATGGAACACCGCTTCATGCGTTTGATTATGACAAATTGAATGGATATCTTTGCGTAAGACGTGCAGTTGAAGGCGAAAAAATCGTTACTCTTGATAAAGTTGAAAGAGAGTTAACAACGGACTCTGTTCTTATTGCTACAAAAGAAGCTCCTGTTTGCTTAGGTGGCGTATTTGGTGGTAATAATTCAGAAGTTGATGATAATACTAAAAATATCGCACTAGAAGGTGCTTACTTCTACCCAGCAACAACAAGAAGAAGCGGAAGGAGTGTTGGCTATCGCTCTGATGCGTCAGCTAGATTTGAACGTGGTGTTGATATAGAAGCTGTTAAACCAGGCCTATTAAGAGCAGTTGAATTGTTAGAAAAATACGCAGATGCTGAGTTTGTTGGGCTTGTAGAAACAGGTGTAAATAAACTTGAGCCTATTGATATAACTTTAAGACATGCTCAAATTAAAAGACTTTTAGGCTGTGAAATCGAACAAGAAAAATATATTACAATCTTAGAAAATCTTGGTTTTGAAATCTTAGGCAAAAATGATATGGCTTGCAAAGTAAGAGTTCCGTCATTTAGAGCAGATGACGTTACTCGTGAATGTGATTTGATTGAAGAAATTTCAAGAATTAATGGTTATGACAAAATCACTCCAACTTTGCCAAGCAAAGGTGAGCCTGCAAATATTTCTCTATCTGAAAAAGTTATTAAAAGAGTTCACGAATTAATGCTTGCAGGTGGTTTGAACGAAATGCAAACATCATCTCTAATTGGAGAGCCTTTATTAAAACAATTCAATATGAATTATGATAAAGAAAACGCAGTTTTTGTAGAAAACCCTGCTTCAGAAGAATTTGCAATGCTACGTCAAACAATGGCAGCAAGTCTTTTGAATAGCATGAAATATAATTATGATAATGGTCAAAAAGATTTTTGGGGCTACGAAATCGGA
Organism: Candidatus Gastranaerophilaceae bacterium; assembly: GCA_045586965.1. Taxonomy (GTDB): domain Bacteria; phylum Cyanobacteriota; class Vampirovibrionia; order Gastranaerophilales; family Gastranaerophilaceae; genus CAG-196. The sequence continues at coordinate 24,033 of JAZNBJ010000079.1, forward strand.
AGGACTTATATCAAAACTACAGAAGCTGATGAAAAGAATTCTGGTGTAAAAGAAACCCAAACTTTAGCAGGTGTAATAACTGGTAATATTCAAAAATCTTTATGGCAATGCACTGGTGAAGTTGATTTCTATACAGTAAAAGGTATTGTGGATAAAGTTTTGGAAGAATTTGGATTAACAAGAAGAATTAAATTCTCACTTTTAGCCGATTCTCCATTGGCTGAAACACACAAATCACTTCATCCATACAAGACTGCAGTTTTAACAATGCTTGGTAAGAAACCAGAAATTATTGGTTATTATGGTGAAATTCACCCTGAATTGAAGGGTAAATTAAAACTTAATCAATCAGCATTTTTATTCAAAATCGATTTAGATATGTTGATTTCAGGAGTGAGCGAGTCTGTTGTAAGATACAAAAAACTTCCTCAATTCCCAGAAGTTCAAAGGGATTTAGCAGTTATTATTCCAAAAACAACATCTTGGGATGATTTAGAAAAAGTTGTTAAAAAAGGAATTGATAACAAAATCTTTACAGGTTGCGAAGTTTTTGACGTTTACGAAGGTGAACACGTATCAGAAGGCTTTAAGTCAGTTGCATTCAGAGTAAAAATGCAAGATGCTAACGCAACAATGACAGACGAAGTTATCGAAACTCAAATGGCAAATTTACGTTCAACACTTAAAAAAGCTTTGCCAGAATTGAGTTTTAGAGAATAAAATATTGTAGAGAGGGTTTCAATGAAAGAAACAACTGTTAAATATCCGTTTTTAACACGAGATGTAAAAATATACGAACAAGATAACGGTCATAAAATCGTTTTAGCTTACAAAGAAGGCGGAATGGTTAATGTATCAAGTTGGGTAAAAACAGGTTCAATAAATGAGAATGACAAGAACAATGGGATTTCTCATTTTCTTGAACATTTAATGTTCAAAGGAACTCATAAACATCCAGCTGGCGAATTTGATCATATTCTTGAAGCTCGTGGTGCAATTGTAAACGCTGCAACTTGGAAAGATTATACTTTTTATTATGTAACTTTGCCAAAAGGTGAAAATAATGAAAACTTTAATCTTGCAATCGAATTGCATGCGGATATGATGACAGATCCTGTTGTTCCGGATTATGAAATGGGCGCTCCGTTTGATGTAAACGACAAAAATGTTACAGACAAACGTGAACGTCATGTTGTAATCGAAGAAATTAGAATGCGTAAAGATCAGCCTTGGACAAAGGTTTATAATGCAACAAACCATGCAATGTACACAAACCATCCTTACAAAAGAGATGTAATCGGTACGCCTGAAATAATTTCACAAGTTTCTCAACAAGAAATTATGGATTATTATAGAACCTTCTATTCACCACAAAACGTTACAACAATTATCGTTGGTGAATTTGATTTTGATGAAGTGCTTGCAAAAGTTCAAAAAGAATTTAACTGGGGTTCTAGACCAACTCCTCCTGAGAGAAACATTCTTCCAGACGTGCCAGTTAAAGAAACTGTTTATATTGAAAATGAGGCAAATATAAATTCAACTTTTATGATGTTTGGATATTTAGGCGTTCCTGCAAGAGATTTAAAAAATCTTATTGCGCTTGAAATGCTTTCAGTTATCTTAGGCGAAGGCACAAGCTCAAGACTATATGTAAATTTGGTTGAAAATATTGATGAAAATATTTTCAATATGATTGACGCTGAAAACTATTCATTTAGAGATGGAAGCAACTTCTTTGTTCAAGCAAATTGCAATCCTCAATATAAAGACAAAGCAATTGAGTTAATCAAAGAAGAATTAGAAAAAGTAAAAGAAAATATAACTGAAAGAGAACTAAATAAAGCCAAAAAGAAACTAAAATCTCGTTTTGCTTGTGAAGTTGAGACCGTTTCAGAAATCGGCGAATCAATCGGTTATTATATGACTGTATGTGATGATTTAGATATTGCAGAACACTATATTCCAACTTGTGAATCAATAACAACAGACGACTTGCAAGAAGTGGCGAAAAAATATTTAAATATTAATAATGCAGTAATTTCAGTTTTAAGACCAAAATCATAATAGAGAAGGATTGAAACAGCTTGAAAAAATGTTATAATAAACATGCAATCCTAACCAACGAGGCTTTTAGCATGAAAAAGTACAGTTTGTTAATCGTGTGTTTATTATTATCAAGTTTTCTACTCTCGGCTTGTAACACAACGCCAAATTCACCTATTAAATATGAACGAAAACTAGGTAAATATTTTGAATCAGAAGAAAAGACAACTCAACAAAGCGGCGTGGTTGATTTAAGCGAAGGCCCAAAACTTAAATATGATGTAAAGCTTGGACCAAAAGAATTAGATTTTGATTTCAAAATAGCGAATCCATATTAAAAAATGCAAGATATAAACAACAGAAAATTTGTAGGTAGATTAATTTTTGCAGTTTTGACCGAACGCAAAAATGTAAGAGAAGCGATTAAACTTTTTCCTGAGAGCAAAGACAGGAATATTGAGTGTGCTTATCACGCACTTGTTCATTATGCTGCAGACGAAGAAATGCGCTATTTAGATATAGAATATAGAGAGGCTCAAGACGAATATTTAGAATATCTCGCTCAAACATTATCTGAAGGCAAAGATTTACCCAAAAATATTATTGACGAGTACAAGCCCTATTACAAAGGCGCAGCAAAAGTTTGGCAAAATGGTTTTAAAGGTTTCTTAAAAGAATTTCAAAGATTTATAAATATCTAACCTACCAATTTCTTGTCATTGTGAGCAATATTTCTTGTGGTATGTAAGTATTTTTCACACCACTGTCGGTATTTGCCATGAAAAACTCAACAGTTTCACCTTTTTGAACACCCAATAAATCGAAAGGTATTGTTACATCAATTACATCATTGTATACAATATTGATTCCTTCTGGATTTGCTAACGTCCACATATTCGGATGCAAGCATGTTGTTAGCCTAGGAGGATATAAAGTATCTTTCAACAATGTCAGAGTTAATTCATTTTCAAATTTTTCCCGCAATATTGGATAAGGATTATCAGTTTTACTTATCAGCCTAATATAAGCTCTGTTGCCCACATTAGTCGCATTACGCATATAAATATAAAACTGGTTAATGCGCTCAATAAAACTACCTTCACTATTACCTTTATTAACATGAAGTCTAAAATAAATATTGTCCCCATCACAACCAAAATGAATCTTATCAACATTCTTGTTTTCCCTAAAAACAGGGCCGTCAAGAAGACTAATATTGCCAGAATGATACCAATCATCATAACTGCTAATACAGCCATCCATTCGTGGCGTTATTGGTCCTGTAGTATGCTTGAGTGGCATTTCTACTTTAGTTATTAATGATTCTTTTAAATACTCTGGAGGCTGAAGATTTAAAGAAAGATAAACGTTTTTAAGTCTTTCTCTAAACATATAATCAAACACAAAATCTTGACCAGAATTATTTGGCTCACCATACCACCAGAACCAATCACTGCCTTCTGCTATCAAGAGTTCTTTTTGAGCAACCTTAAGAACTGGATTATCCTTATTTTCCTTTGCAAAATTCTCATATACATCTTTTGCCTCTTTTAAATAAGTCCAAGCCTTATTTTTTGTTGGCTCACCAATCCAATATTGAAAAGTTTTATCAATCCAAGATCCAGAAACAATTTTATTTAATGTCTTTTTATGATTATCTCTACTTATATAATCTGATATTAGTACAGTTTCAAGAGTTTCATCTTTTTCTAATAGAGCATATAAATTCTCTAAGAAATCGTTACCGTCATTTTGATAATTTTCCCAACAGTTTTCCCCATCAAGAGCTATTGTTAACATATGATTATCATCAGGAGAAACCAAAAGCTTGTTTTGCATAACTTTAATTTTGTCATACAAATCATTTGCAGCCATTTTTGAATCAATACCTGCATATTCAAAGTTAATTAAATTTGGAATAGATCTGTCACGGAAAACTATATTTATAGGACTGATTTTTGTTTGGTATTCATAGACCTTCAATAAATGATACGGGTCATTTAAATTGCCTTTAAAGTCCCTAATAAAATCAAAGTTTAAGGAATTAGACAAAATACACTCGTCAGAAATTGTCCATTCAACACCTTCCTTCGCTAACAATTCCATTGTTTTTGCACCGACGCATAATTCAGGTGGCCAAATACCTTTCGGTCTAGCTCCTAAGATTTCCTCAACTCGGTCTAAAGCTTTCTTTATTTGCAATCTCGCATCATCTACCATTCCCAAACTTGTTGGCAAACCTTCTGTTGTAAGAACAGATTTTGTAGCGTTCTTCATATCAGCCAAAATTGGCAACACTGGGTGATAATACGGGCTTGTACTGAGTTCTATTCTACCATCTGCAATAAATTTTCTATAAGTTGGAATAATCTCACGCATTATCTGGCGTTGAATTTCAATTATTTCAACTCTTTCTTCTTGCGTATAATTATATTGTTTTTCCCAAAGCTCTTTTAATCTTGGATATCTATTATAATGAGTCGGATCAATCCAAACCAAGTTAAACAAAGCTATTAAGTCTGATATTTCACGATTATCAAAATCTTTTATATCGCAATAGTCTTTAGCATAGCGTTTTTGATACATAGCTTTGTAGTTTTCACTTTTATAAAGCATTGTTTCAAACTTTGGAGAAAAGAAATTATTTAAGACAAATGCTTTTTCATCAACAGTCATAGTCTCAATATCAATTACTGAAAGCTCTGAATGGATATCGTGTTTACCATTACAATAATCTATAACTGTATCCATTAACGCTGGCACAACGTTAAAATTTAGTTTTAAAGACGGAAATTTGTCCAAAAACAAAGCCATATCCAAGTAATCTTTGACCGCATGCAAACGTGACCAAGGCATGAGGTAGGTGCCTTCTATCTCGTATACCGGTTGATGCATATGCCAATAAATAGCTAAAGATAATTTCTTCACACTTCACTCCGTTTACATGAAGTATACTAGATTTTTTTGAATTCTGCAATAGTAAAATCACAGACAACAAAAAAACAGTTTTTACAAAAATTCTAAAAACATTTTAAAGATTAATTTTAGATTATAACTTTTTCTACCAGTTTTATGGCATTACAGAAAGAATTTGTTTTACAATATCTTCTACAAATTTTCTTCTTGGTGAAGATTTTTTAGGAGCTAAACCGTGAGTTACTTTATCAAAGTTTTCCATATAAACATAATCTAATAATTTATTCAATTTTTCGTTAATTTCTTCTTGTGGATTTTGTCTAATCTTTAAAAGCTCACCGTTATCTAAAAATTTAGTTGCACAATTGTTACAATAATCTATTTCTACACCATCAATACCTGTACCCATTTTTACCATTGGAGTAGAACAGATAGGACAATTTCTGATTTCAGAATCATCAACTGTCTTGAAAACTTTATTTCCAATAATTTCAACCAAATTGCTTATGCTTTCTTCTGGCTCATCAAATTTTTCAAACTCTCTATTATCAAAAAATATTCCGCCACAACCATTCAAACATAAATCAATATTTACACCTGCCTCTGACATATAAATTTTTTTCATCTTTTCGCCACATGCAGGACAAGTCAATAATTCCAATGTATCTGCCATCATCTTCTCCTATCCTAAAACTAAATCGCCATTCTTTTTAATATGTTCAATTAGACCACCGTCATCAAGCAATCTAATCATTACATCTGGCAATGGTTCAATCATTGTTATAGTACCCTTTGTAACATTTTTCAAAGTACCATTTTTAATATCTAATTCTAATTCATCACCAGCATCAATGCCATCAGTATCACATTCAATTGCCAAAAGTCCAATATTGATTGCATTCCTATAAAAAATTCTTGCAAAAGATTTTGCAATTACAGCTCCTACACCAGCAATTTTAATAATTTGTGGAGCGTGCTCTCTTGATGAGCCAAGACCAAAGTTGTTACCCGCAACAACAAAGTCACCTTTTTTCATCTCTTTTGCAAAGTTTTCATCAGCATCTTCCAAAACATGTTTTGCAAATTCTTGCAAATCAGAACGCAAGTGAAACAATCTACCTGGTGCGATATGATCTGTTGAAATATTATCTCCGAATTTAAAAGCTTTACCCTTCATTTTTTTCAACCCTTCTTTTTAATATTTACCCCTAGTTTCTCATTTGCATAGGCATTACAAGATAAATATAATCCTCATCTGAACAAGGTGCAAATACTGTCGCAGAAAGCGGTGTATTAAGCTGAATAGCAATCTCATCAGATTCTACAATCTTTAAAAATTCAAGTACAAATTTGTAGTTAAATGCAATTGCAAGAGGCTCTCCAGAATATTTAATATCAATAACGTCTTGTGAATTACCTGCCTCAGGAGAATCACCAGAAAGCTTAAGAGCGCCTTCTTCAAATTCAAATTTTACAATACTATTCTTTTCGTTAACCATAACTGCAACTCTTTCTAAAGCAGCAATAAGCGAAGATTTTTCCACTTTGGCTTCTTTAGGGAAAGTTTGTGGAATTAATTGGTTATATTTAGGGAATTGACCCTGCATAAGTCTTGTAATGATTTTTGTTTTATCAATAGTAATCACAATTTTCTTAACTTCTTTGCAAATTTTGATATTATCAGATTCTGTTAATAAAGAAATTTTAGAAAGTTCTGCAAGAACTTTTGAAGAAATAAGCATTTCAAAAACTTTTTCATCATCAACAGAATTGTTTTTAACAACTTCTCTTACTCTTGCGAGTCTATTACCATCTGTTGCTGCCATTTCTAAAATATTTTTGTTTACTTCGCAAACAACACCACTAAGAAGATTGTTTGTTTCATAACCAGCTGCTGCTGAAACAACTTGACGAATAGCTTTTGTGAAAGGTTTTGTTTCAATTTCAATAGAATCGTCTTCAGAAATATTTTCTTCAACTTGAGGAAATTCGCTTGCAGAAATACCAATAATATCAAATTTTGATTTTTTACATGTGATTGTTGCAGTAGAACCATTAAGCTCAATTCTAATCAATTCGTCATTCAATCTTGAAATAATTTCGCCCAATTTTTTTGCAGGAAGCGTAATTTTACCTTCTTCTTCCACTTGAGCATCAATCAAAGTTGTAATTGATAAATCAAAATCTGTTGCAGTAAGTTTTATTTGAGAACCAACTGCCTCTATCAAAATATTAGCAAGAACAGGTTGCAAACCCTTCAAAACAGTTGCTCTTTCTACAATTCTAATTCCGTTTAATAAATCTTCCTTACCTGCAACGAATTTCATATATTTATCCCCTCAAAAACTATACATTTTAACATCAATATTTTAGTATAAAAACCTTGCAAATACAAGCAAAATCTAAGAAAACTTAACAAAAAAGGGCGGGTTGGTTTTTTAGACCAACCCGCCCTCATGGGGTATTTAAAACTCGATTTTAGACTGTAATTTCCTCTCTTTCTTTGAAATAATCTACAACTGTATCCATAATATTATCAAAGAAAAAGTCTAATTCATTTGATAAGCTAGTTTCTGAGGCCATTGAGACTTCGGAAGTGTTGAATCGTGATAACATTTCGTTTTCGATACGCATACTCATAATCCTTTCCTGTATATTTTCGAGTCTATTCTGTTCTGCTTATAGTTCTTATATCGGCATTTTTTTGTAAAACTTTAGTCTTTTTTAAGTTTTTGTTACAAAATTTTACATAATTTATTTAATGTTAAATTTAAAAAAGTCAATTTAGGGTATAATACTTGTAAAAAGGAGTATTGAAAATGACAATAAAATCTTGGACTGATTATTTTTTGGATATGGCAAAAACATGCTCATCACGTTCTAATTGCTTGCGTGCTCAAGTTGGAGCAGTGATAGTTGGCCAAGATAAAAAGATTAAAGCCACAGGCTATAACGGAACACCTTCCAAAGTTGAATCTTGTTATGAAAGAGGCGAATGCTATAGAATGAAAAACAATATTCCTTCAGGCACTTGCTATGAAACCTGTCGTTCTATTCATGCGGAGCAAAACGCTATAATCCAAGCTGGTCAAGACCGTTGCACAGGCGCAACAATGTATATTTATGGACATGATTTTATTTGTATTCTTTGCAAAAGATTTATTGTGCAATCGGGTATTGTTGACGTTTACCTCAAAAAAGATGATAATTCTGAAATCGTTTACGTTTCAGTAGATGATATCAGAAAAGAGCTCGAAGCGTAAGTTTAGATGTAAAATAAAATTTTATTTGTTCTTTACTCCTTCAAAATGTTTTCTTAAAAAAGACATCCTATGATATGGGCAAGTTCCAAATTCATCAATCGCTTTAAGGTGTTCTGCTGTCAAATATCCAGCATTTTTCTTCCAATTATACATTGGATATTCTTCGTGAAGTTTTTCCATATATCTATCACGGCTAACTTTTGCAAGTACACTTGCAGCTGCGATTGAAGCTGATTTTGCATCACCTTTTATCACAAATTCTTGAGGGTAAATGTAATCCTTAATTAACTTGTTCCCGTCAACGAGAGTTATAATACTATCCTCGACTATTTTACCTCTAACGCTTTCACAAGAAAGCTTCATTGCCTTAAGTGCTGCGTTTAAAATATTAATTCTCTCAATTTCTTCGACTTCAATACAAGTAATTTCGTTAATAGTATTATTTTTTATAACATCAAAAATCGAATTTCGCTTTTTAGGCGTAAGCTTTTTTGAGTCATTAAGTATTGCTAAATCTGCAATCAATCCTTCTGTTATCTTATCAAAATACACCGCTGCGGCAAAGACACCGCCTGCACCAGGGCCACGTCCAGCTTCGTCAGTTCCGATAACAATTTTGTTATATGTTCTATCAAAATCAAACAAATTTTGTGAAGTTTTTTCAAATATTTCGTTTTTCATTCTTTATCACCCCATCCGGTCTTTGACCACCTTCCCCATCCAGGGAAGGTATTTGCTCCTATCCTTTTACAGCACCGTCGTTCTCGCCTGATATGAAATATCTTTGCATCATCAAGAAAAATATTATAATCGGTACAGTAGAAATTATTGAACCCGCTGCGATAAACCTCCAGTTTGCAGAAAACATTCCTTGCAAATTATTTATCCCAACAGGCAAAGTATACATCGAATCTTTTGTTAATAAAATGCTTGGCCATAAAAATTCACCCCAAGAGCCAATAAACACGAACACTGCAAGCACTGCAAGAGTAGGCTTAACCATTGGGAGCACAACTTTTATAAACATTTGAAAAACATTGCATCCGTCCACAATAGCTGCTTCTTCTATCTCTCTAGGGACTTTTAAGAACGCTTGTCGCATCAAAAATATTCCAAAAGCGCTTACTGCAAACGGCATAACAAGACCAATATAGCCCATTACATTGTTGACACTATCAATCAAATGTAGTTTTAGCGTGATTAAATACACAGGTAGCATTATTGCCTGAAAAGGAATCATAATCGTTGCTAAAATCGAAAAGAAGCAAAACTTTTTGCCCTTAAACTGCATTCTTGCAAGCGGATAAGCTGCAAGAGAAGACAATATAAGATTTAAGACAACAGTTAGACCTGCGACTATCAAACTGTTCCAAAAATATCCCATAAAGTTTACTTTATGCCATACATCAATATAGTTTGCCCAAGTAAAATCCTGAGGAATTATAGTTGGAGGATATGCAAAAATATCTTCATTCACCCCTTTTAGCGAGGTAGAAGTAAGCCATATAAAAGGAAATATTGATAGCAAGCTTACTGCTATCAATATTGTATGTATTATAGTTTTTGAAAATATTTTTTTTAACATTGTCTATTACTTAGTCAGGATCTTTGTCATCCTTGTTTGTATAATCTAAAAGATTGGTAAACTGACCATATTCATCAAACTCTAGTATAAAAATATCTGAGCCCTCTTTATTTGGTAAACCTTTATTGCCATTTACATCAAGTTTTAACTGACCAAAAGAAGAGCCTGAAAATGACAAAGAATATTCGCAACCATTTTTTGTTTTGCCACCATCTACTTTCATATAATTAGCCAACTCTTGTTGAATCCAAGTTTTTCCATTATCATCAAAACTTTCTGCTGCGTGCGCAACAAGAATAGAGCCAAATGCGTTTTCAAAATCAGATGCAGTTACTTTTAGTGTTGCAATATTAGCCTGTTGTCTTGCACTTGTACCTAAAGTCGGAATACAAATGGCTGCAACTACGCCAATAATACCCATTGAAATAAGAATTTCTGCAAGAGTAAAACCAAATTTTTTCATTTTATATTTCCTTTCAAATATTAATAGTCCATCTTAAAGCCATTTTCTACAACACGTGCAGCACAAGTTTCACCGTTTCTTGGAATAGGATCACTCCAAAAAGATCCTTTTATTTTAGGATCGCAGGCACTTAAAACCTCTTTTAAGAACCCATGTATACTAGATATAATTTCTCCCTTTTTTTTCATATATTCAGTATGCTCTTTTCCATTATATGGATACAAGTGACCTGATTTATCAACAACAAAAAAGAATATATCTCTACCCAACCGATTCGGCCCTTTTTGACCATTAACATCAATCATTACTGAAGCCGCTAAATAAGAAAGTTTTGCATCCTCAACATCGTCAGATTGATCATATTCTTTTTTCCCATAAAGCATATATGACACTCCGTTATTTGCTTCCCATATTAAATTCCCAACATCTGCACCGATCATGAAAGACAAGCTATTTGTATTAAAAGTAGTGTTTTTAGGACTTAAAGCTTTAATTCCTTTTGTTTTATTATCAATTGGATAATATTGAAATAAGCTTGCGTTCGAACTAGTTAAAGTTAACCTCTCACTACTAACATCTTTTAAAAATTCAGTTTTATAATCATCTCTAAAACTTTCTGTTCCATACAAATCAGTAGCGCCTTCTGTCAAAACATAAGTTGTTATAGCGTTTTCAAAGTTTGAAACTGCAACTGCTAAAGAGTTTGCCCATATTTTTTTATTACTTTCTGTAACCATGGTAGGAATACTAATCGCAGCAACGACACCTACAATTGCAAGTGCAACAAGAATTTCTGCAAGAGTAAAACCAAATTTTTTCATATTCAAAGCCTCTCTAATATATATACTTAAATTGTAACATATTTTTCATGATTAATAAATACTTGAAAAAGACAAAAAGAAATCTGAAATTACGCCTATCAACATTGGCATAATCCAAATTAAAATAGCGGCTCCAAAAACTGGTTTAAACAAGAAGCTTAATTGAAAGACGTTTACTTGTGGAGCTGTTTTTGAAATTACACCTAAAATAATATCTTGACCTAATGTTGCCAAAAGGACAGGAGATGCAATTTGCAAGCCCATATACAAAACATTTGATGATGTTTTTACTAAATAATCGAGGTTTATAATTTTTTCCAAAGGAATATGAACGGCATAAACTGGAAATATTTCAAAGCTTCTTAAAAGCGCATTAAAAAGCCAATATAGCCCACCTAATTGGATAAAAATACAAATCCCGAGCAAAGTAATCATACGGCTTAAAATAGAAGTTTGACTGTTTGTAGTCGGGTCCATAACCATTGCAGAAGACAAACCCATTTGTGTATTAATCATATCACCACCAGCTTCAATCGCTAAAATAATAAGCTGTGCAATATAGCCTATAATAGCACCTACTGCAAAATTCAAAAGCCATAAAAGTATTGGAGATACTCCACTTGGTGGCGCTGCTGGATTTAGTAAAGGTGTAATCATTATTGTAACTAAGAAAGCTAAAGATAACTTAACCACGGCGTTAATATCTCTGCGGTTAAATATTGGTGCAAAACGAATAAAACCGAGCATTCTAGCGAACACAATAAAACCCGCTGAGAAATATTTTTCAAAATCAGGAAACAACATTGCGATTTGGTTAAGAAAATTATCCATCTACTCAACCTCCTCGTTTATTGAATCAACTTCAATTATTGCGCCATCAATATTTATCGTTTCTTTTTCCTTATATACAGGAGGCGCATCAATTTCACAATCAAGAATTACTGGATGTGTATCTAATGAAATCAGCTCAAAGCCCTCAATTTCATTGATTAAAGTTTCATTTTCATCTATTTTTATATTAAAACTAAAAACTTCACCCTCTTTTTGCAAAGAAAAAGATGTTTCACCTGTTTTTTGTGGAATTATAAATAAAGTATTTTTTTCATTAAGAATAGTAGTCAAAGGGTTGATATTAACAACCGAAGGATCTTCTATTTTTATATTCGAAACTTTTCCATCTGTAGATAAGATAAAATCTTCAAACGCTTGTGCTTGAAGTGCAGTTAAAAATATTAAAGTTGTTAGGATTATTTTTTTCATATAAGATAAAAAGCCTCTAGCCTATCTCTCCCCTATAAAGGGAGAGAGGTATTTTACCTTCCTAAGATTTTATTTGTTTCAACAAAATTTGCTTTTGGCATTGGTGCCATTGGTGCTTGGTCATATTTGATTTTTTGTTGTTTATCAATAAATGGAACCTTGCCAGGATTACGCATAATTTCGTTTATTTTTGGTACATTTTTAAATGAATCCTTCATTTCACCTTCAAACGGTGTTGTATATCTATAATAATCTGCAGGCAAAACATAGTTTTCGGATTTACTTACGCCATTGAAAGCTAGCGCAGCACCTTCTTGAAAAAGATTTGTCAAAAGTTTAATAAAGCCTAATCCGCCAATAATGATTACTAAAAATACTGCAAAGATTTTTGGCGCAGCTGCAATAGTTTGCTCTTGCACCTGCGTAACCGCTTGTATAATACCGACAATAAGACCGATTGCCGCTGCAGTAAGTACGCAAGGCATTGAAATTGACAACATTGTCATAAAACCTTTTGCAAGATATTCAGTTAACATTTCCATCTTTATATATTCCTTTTTGTTTATTAAATTCTAATCGGAGAGCTTTATCCCCTCAATCACTTTAATTATAACTTTGAACTAGACCTTGAACTATAAGCGCCCAACCATCCACAGCAATAAAGATAAGCAGTTTAAATGGTAAAGAAATGATTGTTGGAGATAGCATAAACATACCTAATGCCAGTAGAATGTTTGCTACAACCAAATCCAGAACAATAAACGGAACAAATACTACAAAGCCTATTTCAAAAGCAACTTTTAATTCGCTTAAAATATAAGCTGGCGCAACTTCCCACATTGTAAGCTCTTCTGGAGACTGTGGTGGTGCTTTTCGTTTTAATTCAACAAAAAACGCCAAATCAGACTCTCTAGTTTGCTTTAGCATAAATTCTTTTAACGGTTTTGAACCTTCATCTATTGCAAGCATTAAATTGCCACTTTTTTGATATGGAACAGAGCCTCTTTCATACATTTTTTCAAACACACCACCCATTGTGTAAAAAGTTAAAATCATACACAAACCAATCGTTACAATTGACGGTGGAACTTGCACGCCCATTGCTGTTTTAAGCAATGAAAAAACAATTGTAAATCTTAAAAAACAAGTCATACAACAGAATACAAATGGAAGCAGCGAAAACATTGTCATCACTGTTAGCATTTGTAAAACTGGGTTCATATCCTTTAAAACTGATTCCATTTTTTATTCCTCTTTTGTTTGTCATTCTGAACTTGTTTCAGAATCTTACCAATTAAAGTAAATTATTATTTGGCTAGACCCTGAAATAAATTCAGGGTGACAAATTTTTATCCTTTTATTCGTTCTGCCAAATTTTTCATTACAGATTCATATGGCTTATTTTGGATTGAAGTTATACCGAGATTTTTTCTATCCATATACTTACTTTTTTTTGAAGATGTTTCTAAAATTTCTTTAAAATTCTCATCTGTTGAAATTTTAAGTTCTTGTTTTTCTTCAGAATTAAGCTTTGATATAAGCGAAGTCTTATCAACGTCCCCTGCAATCAAAAACTTTTCATTTCCAGCAGAGACAATATAAAGCGTTTTTCTTGGACCTAATGACAATGTATCGTGAACTTTAAGATATTTTGAACCACCTTTTTTAGAAATTCCTGTTGAATTTTTGAAAACCATCAATGCAACAACGATTACACCGACCATAGCCAAAGTATACACAATAAAATTTGCTAAATATCCCATAAATTTCCTCTTACTTATAAAAACTTAACGCCATTATGTTTTAATAATTTTTACCAAAATGTCAATTAAGCTTCAGTCTCTTCTTCTACTTCAAAATCACTATAATCAAAATCTTCTTCAGCTTCTTGTTCTTCTGCTTGAGCAAATTGTTGATTATGTTGAACTGGTGCTGTTTCTGTATCTTTTACGTTTTCAATTTTTACACCGAATCTATCGTTTATAATTACAAGCTCACCTAAAGCAATAGTTTTACCACCTACTTTTAATGAAATTTTATTGTCATAGACTGAACATAAATCAACGATTAAACCTTCTTCAATACTTTTTAATTCGCCTAAAGACAACTTAACTTTTTCAAATTCAGCAGTCATGTCAACTTGTATACTATCCCAAAGATTTGTATTAGAACTATCCATTTCATTTCCTCCCGACATGTCATAAGGTTCTATGATATTTTGATTTGGTTTTATTTTAAACTTTTGTATAATGTTATCGCAAACAAGTGTCATTTCAGAAGAATTGCTGTTTTCAAACAAAACAATATCGCCGACATCAAGCCTTTTGATTTCAGCTAGCGGAAATGCTGTTCTTCCTACTTCTAAATTCACTTCAACAGGCGTAAAAGAAAAATCTGCATCTGTAAATCTAGGAGGTTTTGACTCTCGTTCTTGAGGTTTCAAGATATCTTTTGGTACTGAAATAATAAATTTTGCGGCAGAATCAGAAATGGCACTCTTAACAAAGAATGTCAAATGCAAAATTTCGCTATAACGGCGGTTTGGCTCTATAGTAAAGTTTGGGGCAAGTGATTCGTAAAGAAAATCATTAAAAGCCGTTATAACTCTTGCTTCTAGTTCTGACACTTCTGTTAGCTCAAATCTTTTATTATTCTTTCCTAAAACTTTATCCAAAATAACATTGATTGCATTTTGTGAAATACGAATATATACGTCATTTTTAGCATTAATTTTGACTTTAGTAACGAAAAAAGTTTCATTTTGAGAAAGCACATTCATATTTGTGCTAATTGATGCAAGTTTATATTCAAACCCGTCAAAGAAAAATTCCTTGCTACAATTCACAACTGTTGGTGTAAAAACAGAGTCATACCAAGAAAAATCTTTATACAATTCGTCAAAAAATATAGAATTAATCATATCCTTTTTCCGCAGAACTTGTCTATTGACAGTTCCTCCCTACTATAGTCCACGACTATCATAAATGTTTTTTCATAAAAACACATCATCTAAATATATTAGAAAATTTATTACATAACATTTATTATTGGAAATACAAATATTCCCTCTCCAAGACAGGGTAGAGAATGTAAGCGAATATATGAGCTGTACAATCTCGGGTGAGGGTTAAAAGTTATTTTTTGTTATTTTGTTTATGTCCTTTTTCTTTCTCTTTATTTGCGAGGCAAAGAGAAAGAAAAAGAACGAAAAAGAAAGAGAAAACACGCCATTGTTTTCTACGTCCTCACAGAGATTTCACCCCTGTTCGGCCGTTTATCTTTTTGGGCTTCGCCCAATCTCTTTAGCCTCGCTAGTCGCTTCGCTTGACGCTCGGCTTGGTTAGCCGCCCCTTTAACCCTCCTCCTTTGAAGAGGGTTTTAAAATTGCGAGCGTGTGCGTAGCACAATAGCGAGCATAAGAGATTCGACGAAGTCGAACAAAAAACACGGCTGAGCAAAGCGAAGACGTTGAAAACGATTGCGTCTTTCTTTTTTCTTTTGGTCCTTTTCTTTTTTCTTGGCTCGCAAACAAGAAAAAAGAAAAGGACATAGAAAGAATGTTTAAAGAAATATGTACTAATAATAAATATTATGTAATGACAAAATCTAAATTTTGTTAGCAAAAAAGCCCTGGTGATTAACCAAGGCTTTTTGCTATTTTTGTTTGTTTTATATTTTTTCAATATCTTTGCTTTCATTAGCCAATGTGTCAATTTGTTTTTTCGCCATTTTCTGATTATTGACTGTTGCATTACCGCCGATACATCCGCCTTCGCAACACATAACTTCGATTAAATTGCATCCACCTTCACATTCACCAGCCAAAGCATATTTCTTAAGTTGTCTGATTGTTTCTTTGTTCAAACCATTGATTACACAAGGATTTACAATGCTTTCATCTCTCAAAGATGCTTTAACAGATTCTGCAACCCCACCTGTAAATCCGAAGTTTCTTGCGTGTTTAGAAGATTCAACAACATATTCTTCTGCTTCACATTCTGTAATTTGAATTTGATGAGCAATAAACATTGCACCTAACTCCTCAAAATTCATTACATAATCTACATTTGGATTATCATAACCTTCTGTACGTTTTGCAACGCAAGGGCTTATAAATACAGTCACCGCATCTGGCATTTCTTTTTTAATAATTTCAGAAATATAATAAGTTGGTGTACCAGTTGTTGAAACATAAGGTTTCATTTCTGGTAAATGTTTTTTAACAAATTGGTTATAGCCTGCACAACAAGAAGTTGTCATAAAGTTATGCACAGGAGGTTTTTCTTCACTATCATCTTTAGCATCATAGCCGCCTTCATTTACCCAATTATCAAGCCATTCAGTTTGAACTTCTTTAGCTTTTTCCATTCTTTCAACAAACTCTTCAGCTTCATTATGAGCAGTAATATCTGCACCTTGTGCAACTTCATAAACGTCAGTAAAACCGACTTTTTTGATTGCTGATTTTAATTGATAAATAGTACCTGGGAATTGACCAGCAATAGCAGGAGCAACCATTGCAATAACTTTTTTGCCTTCTTTCATCGCTTTTAGAATATCAATGATTTGGCTTCTTTCGTGAACTGCGCCAAATGGGCAAGCAGAAGTGCATTTACCACAGCTAATACATCTATCATAATCAATACTTGCAAAACCAGTTTCATCTTTTTTAATAGCTCCAACAGGGCAAGCATCTTCACAAGGTACAGAAATTTTAACGATTGCGTTATATGGACATGCTTTTACGCACATTTGACATTTTTTGCATTTCTCATCATCAATAACTGAACGTCCATTCACAATTGAAATAGCACCGAACTTGCAAGATGACATACAAGGTCTTGCAATACAACCTTGGCAAAGATCTGTGACATAAATTTTATTAGAATTACAACCTTTACATGCAGATTGCAAAACGGTTAAATGTTTGTCGCTAATTTCTTTTCTTTCAGCTGCTTGTTCAGCGTATTTAGCCAAAGAAACAGTCTCATCATCTTCTTCGATAGAAAAACCAAGACCAGCAATTGTACGAGCTTTAATAATTGCACGTTCTTTGTGTATACAGCATCTAAACGGAACTTCCATTCCCTTTGGTCGCATATCATAAGGAATAAGCCTTGTTTTTTCTTCAAAATTATCTGATAAAAATGCTTTTATAATTCTAACTAATATTTCTTTTTTAATGTGTATTGTACGTCCAAGATTGTTCATTTTTTTTCCTAACTATTTACCTAATTTCTTTTCTATTGCATCTAAAACTTTTTCAACAGTTGCTTCAGTAATTACATCTTCATCTATTTTAACATAAGGTGCTTTAGAATACTCCCAATTTATTGAACAAAGTCCTAAACAAGGTGAACCTATAACTTCCACCTTATCACCATATTTTTTAGGGATAATATCGTTTAATTCTTGAAGATTGCTACCACCCATAACAAAACATGTTGTTCCTAAACAAACTTTTACTGAAATTTTTTCCATAATTAATACCTCATATAAACTGTACACTAACTTTTTTCAAATATTTATCTTCCAAAACTTTTGCTATCTGTTTTATTATATTCTTTCTAATTTCAATTTCAATAGGTAAATTTGGATCATAATGAGCTTTGTTCATTTGAGCACCAACCATAAAATTGATACAATCTGAGTCTAACATAAAATCCATCAAAATTTTAGCTGCATTTTGTTCTGTTTTGCCTTCTTCTAAATATTCTAAGGCTTTTGTCAGAGTCAAAATACCTTCTGTTACCAAATCAACGCCTTCCATTTTTGAAAGTCCAGGTAATTTACCTATCGCACTTGAAACATCTGTTGTCACAGGAATGTTTAATTCCCTTGAAATTATGTTTGCAGTTGTTCCACCAGAAATAGCTTTCTTACCTTTAAAATCCATGAAAGTCTTAGCATAATAATTGTCTTTGTCTTGGTGATAAGGAGGACCTGTAAATATTAAAGACTCACGAGGATCACGACAATAAATTGAAACAATAGAAGTATCGTCTTTCAATTCACGATTTGGAGCAATTAATTCGATTTGTTTAACTAAATATTCACTCAAGTCTTTAGATGATATTTCAGGGCAGTGTTCTAATTTGTTTAATATTATTCTTATCAAGCCTTTTCTTTCAAGACCTAAAGGATAAGCTTTTGTACCCATTGCAACCTGAGTAGCACCATCTGAGCAGAAAATAATTCTATCGTATTTTTCAAGCTTAATATTATAAACTCGCATCTTACGATTTTTAAAATCTTTTGATTCTATAATTTGATATTCAGGTTTTAAAACTTCGCCATTTCTTATCCATATAAAATCAGGGTTACCTTCTTCTACAATTTTAGCTTTACCATTTTCATAACAGTCAATTGCCGAAAAAGTTGAATAACTTATACCACGAACCTTACAAACAGGAAGCGAGTTCATAATAATTTCACAAGAATTTTCAATATCAGAATTGTTTTCCAAAAATTTCAAAAGCATTGTAGATGTCATACAAGCAAGAATATTCGCTTTGATACCACTACCAAGTCCATCAGACAAAACAGCTACAACCCTGTTCATATTTGGAAACCTACCTGATGTAAAAAAATCTCCATAGGCATTTTGGTTATATTTCTTTTTCTGTGCACTTGCGATATCAATAAACATTATTATTTTTTATCCTCGCTTATATTTGAATCATATCCTTCTGCAATTGAATTTAAAAGCAATTCTGTCTCTACCATGTGTTCACCCAATAAGCTTGCAATTTCTTGTACAGTTGCGATATTTTTGGTAATAACTTCTCTTGCTTTTTTAGCAATTTTGCTTCTATCAATTTCTGATTTTGTAACATCAGAAATAACAGCACCAATAAGTTCATTATCTTCAATTGTAAAGATGCTAATATCATAAACTTTATCTTTTATTGCATAATGCTCTTGGTGGATATCTTTACCTGTATCAAGTGCAGATTTAAATAATTCACTAAATGGAATAATCCTTTCAATCGATGCTCCTGTTAAACCATTCTGGCGTGAAGCAAAAATTTCATACAAATCACCTAAGAACATTTGTTCGAAAGAATCATTTGCTTCAACTATTTCCATATTAGAATCTACAATAACAACAGCAGAAGGCATACATCTAAGCATTGCTGCAGCTTTTCTTACTGCAATTTTTCTCATATATGAAACACACATTGACGGTTCTGCGTCTCCAGAAATAAGAGCATTAACAAATTCTCTGCAGCTGCTATAGCCACATCCGCCGCAGTTTAATTCATCTTCAGGCTTGTGTTTGCTAATTTTTTTCAAAGCCTTCACTATTTGTTCGTTTGGATATTCGATTTTTTCGACAGGCGCTGGAGTGTATTCTTCAGAAATTACTTTTTGAGGCTCTTTCGGAATATCATTACGATATTTTGTGTTTGCATATATGTCTGAAGTAATCATTATTCTTGATTTTTCACTTGATAAACAAGGCCCATTAATACAACCTCCAGGGCAACCAAGAGCTTCTACAAACACTTTATTTGTAATTTTTTCAGGATTGATATTTTGCAAAGATTTATCAAATGCTTCCAAAGAGCTTACTCCTAAAAATGTAACATCGTCTTTTTCTATACCAACTCTTTTAATTGTTTCGTTCATACCGCCCTCAAGAGGATACAAAGCCCCTTCATAAGCATTTTCTGGTACAAAATGACATTCATTATTGATTTCTATATTTTCAACATCGATATATTCTTCTTTTATCCAATAATTTAATTCATCAAAAGTTAATGCCGCTGAAAGCAATTCAGGATGTCTATCTGCTTCGTTTTTCTTCGCTGTACAAGGTCCAATAAATACAACTTTAATATCTTCACCATAAACATCTTTTAATAATCCCGCATGTGTAAGTGCTGGAGAAGCTATTGGTGTGATACATTTTGCAAATTCTGGTTTGTATAAACGAATATAATCATCGATTACAGGACAAGCTGAAGAAATAAACAAACCTGATTCAGCTTCATTTAAAATTTTGGCTGTTTGAATTGATACTTCTTGTGCACCAAGTGCAGTTTCGCTGACACCAGCAAAACCCAACTTTTTGAGCACCGCAATCATTCTTTCTTTTGAAATATCATAAACACCAGCCCAGCTAGGTGCAAGTGATGCATAAACTTTTTTTCCAGTTAAAAGTAATGTTTTAACTTTATCAATATCATTTCTTACTTTTTTTGCACCAACAGGACAAATCGTTACGCAATGTCCACATGCAATACATTTTTCATTAATAACAGATGCACTGCCACCTTGGATTCTGATTGCTTTTACATGGCAACCCCTAATACATTTGTAGCAGTCATTGCATTCATTTTTTAAAGTGTAAACTGGATAAGTTTTTTCCATCTCTTTATACCTATTTTAAATTACTTAAAAGTTCTTCTATTTTTTCACGAGTTACTTTTGTATATTCAACGCCATCAATACAAATACGAGGACCTACATCGCATTTATTTTCACACAATGAGCCTGTAATTGATATTTCTGCATCTAAATTGTTTTCTTCAATATATTCTTTTATAAATTCTAAATTTTCTTGATTTCCTTTAGCGAAGCAAGCGCTTCCCATACATACCTTTATTTCGCTAGTCATTTTAATATTTATACCTCATCACTGTTTGTAAACTGTAAAAAACTTCCTATTAAGTTTTCATTCCATACTTTCACATCTTTTGGAACTTCAAGAATACAAGGGGTAAAGTTCCAAATATATTTTATTCCTGCCCCTGCTAAATAATTTGCTGCAATAGATGCACATTCTTTTGGAACAGTAAGGATTGCAATATCAACACCCAATCTAGCTGACAAGTTTGCAACCTTTGTAAAATCAAAAACTTCTTTGCCATTAATCATTGTTCCAATTTTTTTAGGGTCATTGTCAAACATTGCAAGAATGTTTAACCCATAATCTTTAAAACTATCAAATTTTGCTAATGCAGAACCAAGATTGCCTGCGCCAACAATAAAAGCATCTCGCCTTTGTTTAAACCCAAGTTTTTCTTCAATTATTTGTTTAAGTTTTCGAGTTTCATACCCAACACGACATTTACCAGAATAATCAAGATGTTTTAAGTCTTTTCTTACTTGAGAATCATCAATATTCAAAAGCTGAGCAATTTTCGTACTCGAAATATATTGCTCATCTTCGGGCAAAGTATCTAAAATGTAATGATATAAAGTTAAACGATTTATAACTTTATCTGGAATACTCATACTCATCTCCAATTACTATCCAACTCAAAAAAACAGAGACTTGCCCTATTATGAGCAAGTCTCTGTCCTAATTTAGACAATACCGTTATAAGCGTTTAAGAAGATTTCTTTGATTTCGCTCATCAATGGATATCTTGGGTTAGCACCTGTACATTGGTCATCAAATGCTCTTTCTACCAAGATGTCAAGATTAGCCATAAATTCATCTTCTTTAACACCGAAATCTTTGATAGATTTTGGAAGATTTAATGCTGTCATTAAATCGTCAACTGCTTTAATCAAGATTTCAACTTTTTCATCATCATTTTTACCGCCTAAACCTAAGTTATCAACGATTTGACCGTATTTAGTCTTAGCACAAGGGAATTTGTACTGAGGGAAGATAGCTTGTTTAGTAGGTTTATCAGTTGCGTTGAACTTGATAATTTGACGAATTAACAATGCGTTAGCAACACCGTCAAGAATGCTGTACATTGCGCCCAATTTGTAAGCCATAGAGTGGCATAATCCTAAGAATGAGTTAGCAAATGACATACCAGCGATTGTTGCAGCATAGTGCATTTTTTCTCTAGCAATCGGATCATTAGCACCTTCGTTGTAAGAACGAACTAAGTATTTGAAGATTAACTTAGTAGCTTCTAAAGCGTTTGAGTTTGTAAAGTTTGTAGCTAAACAAGAAACATAAGCTTCAAGAGAGTGAACTAGTGCGTCGATACCTGATGCAGCTGTTAAGCCTTTTGGCATACCGTCAACAAAGTTAGGGTCAACAATAGCCATATTAGGTGTTAAAGCGTAATCAGCGATTGCATATTTATAGTGAGTTTTTTCATCAGTAATAATTGAGAATGGAGTTACTTCAGAACCTGTACCTGATGTAGTTGGGATACAAACCATAGTAGCTTTTTCACCCAATGTAGGAATTTCACAAATTCTTTTTCTGATGTCCATAAATCTCATAGAGATGTCTTCGAAGTTTGTATCAGGTTGTTCATATAATAACCAAATAATTTTACCAGCGTCCATTGGAGAACCACCACCAAGAGCGATAATTACGTCTGGTTCGTATGGTCTTACAATAGCCATTGCTTCGTTAATTGTAGCAATTGTAGGATCTGGTTTTACGTCGAAGAATACTTGGTGATCAACACCGATTTCGTCTAATACTCTTGTAATATTATCTACTGCACCTGAGTTAAATAAGAAACGGTCAGTTACAATAAATGCACGCTTTTTACCCTTAAGTTCTCTAAGAGCTAGGTCAGTACAACCTCTCTTGAAGTAAACTTTAGGAGGAACTTTGAACCATAACATATTTTCTCTCCTTTCAGCTACAGTTTTATAGTTTAATAAATGTTCTACACCAATGTTACCAGAAACAGCGTTTCCGCCCCAAGAACCGCAACCTAATGAAAGAGATGGTTCTAACTTGAAGTTGAATAAGTCACCAATACCACCTTGAGAAGATGGAGAGTTAACTAATACACGACAAGATGGCATTTTTTCTGCGTATGCATTAATTCTATCAGATTTTCTTTCATCTGTATATAGAGCTGATGAGTGACCAGCACCACCTTTGAATACCAATTCATAAGCCATTTCTGTTGCTTCTTCAAAGTTTTTAGCTTTATACATAGTCAAGATTGGAGAAAGTTTTTCTCTTGAGAATGGATCTTCCCAATCAAGTTTTGCTCTTTCACAAAGAAGAATTTTAGAATCTTTTGGAATTTCAAATCCTGATAATTCAGCAATCTTAGCAGCAGGCTGACCTACGATAAGTGGGTGAGCTGTTCCTCTTTTTGGATCGATGAATGGTAAATCAATCATTTTCTTTTCATCTTCTTTACATACTAAATAAGCACCACGGTAGATGAATTCTTTTTTAACTTCTTCATATATTTCTTCACAAACGATAACTGATTGTTCAGAAGCACAAATCATACCGTTATCAAAAGTTTTTGACATAAGAATTGAAGATACTGCCATTTTAATATCAGCAGTTTCATCAATAACTGCAGCTACGTTACCAGGGCCTACACCTAATGCTGGTTTACCAGATGAGTAAGCTGCTTTAACCATGCCAGGACCACCTGTTGCTAAGATGCAGCTGATGTGTTCGTGGTGTAATAAAGCGTCAGATAATTCCATTGAAGGAACATCAATCCAACCAATAATATCTTTTGGAGCACCTGCTTCAACAGCTGCGTTTAAAACGATTTTTGCAGCTTCAATTGTACAGTTAGTTGCTCTTGGGTGTGGTGAAAATACGATACCATTTCTTGTTTTTAAAGCTAAAAGAGCTTTGAAAATAGCTGTTGAAGTTGGGTTTGTAGTAGGAATAATACCTGCTAGAATACCTAAAGGTTCTGCAACAGTTTTGATACCATTTTCTTTGTCTTCACTAATAATTCCGCAAGTTTTTGCGTTTTTGTGTTTGTTGTAAATGTATTCTGAAGCAAAGTGGTTTTTAATAATTTTGTCTTCTAAAACACCCATGCCTGTATCTTCTACAGCCATTCTTGCTAAAGGAATACGAGCTTTGTCTGCAGCAGTTGCAGCTGCTTTAAAAATTCTGTCAACTTGTTCTTGAGTAAATTGTTCATACTCAGTTTGAGCTTTTTTTACTCTTTCAAGCATTTCATTAAGAGCATCAATGTTGTCTACTAATGCACTTTTCTTTTCTGCTTTCTTTTCTAATACTTTCGGCATTTTGTATTTCTCCTTTTTTCGAATTGTGATTAAATTCCTTATTGATAACATTTTATTATGCAAAAAAAATACTGTCAATAAGTTATAGATATTAACTTAGCGGGTTTTTATTGTTGTGACGCCATGTCACGATATGAAAATTAATTGTGACAAAATGGCCGATTTAATAATGGTGTACCTTTCACACTAATTCAAAAGAAAATTTTGTTTTTTCATGAAGAAAATTTCAAACAAAACTTTATAAAATCTTAATATCTTAACAAAAAATTTTTAAAATTTTATATTTTTTAAAACTTTTAATAAATTTTTTACAACAACACCAAGAGTTAGTCCAATAGTAGTCGCACCAGGACACGCTGTACAAAAACCTGCAGTTGCAAAAATTGCAGGTATAGGGCCAGCTTTTTGGGCCAATGCAAATGCTCCTTTACCAAAACCTTTTGCCTGATTTATCAAAAATTTTGCTAATTTTTTAAAGATTCCGGCATCATTTTGTGATAATGCTTGCTTAGCACTACGTTCTAATATTTCCCTTCTTGCATCTGTAAAAGCACCAAGGCTGTCTTTAACGTCTGTTCTTACAGAACCAACAAAAGGACTTTTTTCGCAAACTTTATTAAAGACAGAATTAATCTTAGCTCTTCTAACTGTTCTTTTAGCCGCCGAAAAAACTCCATTATCATTTATTCTATTGTCCCCAAAACAAATACGCATAAAAAGCCTTTAACTTATCTTTTCCCTACATATATAAAGTCATTTAAGCTAAAAAAAGTGCCTTTTATGTTAAGAAATATTACTATTACTTAAATAGTTGATATTTTTTGAATGTTCCAAGTTTAATTTTCACATTTTTGAGGTCAAATTTGAAACCCCAAAGAGATTTTGTATTACGTTCTTTCGCCCAGACAACTATTTCTAATGTATTGTGCGGTTTTAAAAACTCGTTTATTAAATAAAATTTATCTTGAACATGAGTTCGTTTAATATATCTTCCGATTTTTACGCCGTTTAAGAAAATTGTCGCACGTCTGCATTTAAAATCCTCAAAAGATATATATTTTGCAAAAAACTCATTATCTTTAAAATCGACATCAAAATGCGCTGTAATTTTTGCTAAATAGGGGTTTTCACTTTCTCTCCAGTCTCGTCTTTCAAGTGAAAGTTTTTCGCAAACGCTAAATTCCAACGGAATTTTCGGTGTTGTTTCACAAACAACAAGCCCTCTTGGGTTGTTTGTATCACCGGAAAAACCTTTATCAAAGCCTAGGTTTTGGACTAAGATTGTGAGTTCATTTTCTTCTCTTGTCAAAATTCTTTCGCAAAGCGGAATACAAATTGTCTCTGGAACTTCTTGTAATTTTTCGATTTTATAACTATTTCTATTTAAGACCTCTTTTCCGTTTATATAAACCGCAAAAAGATGTCTTGCGCTCAACGTTAGCTCTGTTAAAGTATTCGGAATTTTTGTTTTATACCAAACAAACTCGTCATACAAATCACAAGAAAGCGAATCTGTTTTTTCGCCAATCTTTTTCCAGTTTGAATAATCGTAATTTAAATCAATTTCTGGCGCACAATATTCAACTTTAGCAATATCTAAAGTTTTAATTTTTCCAAAATCCCAGAACTCACCAACAAGGCAAGTTTTTGTTGAAAATTTGTATTTCAAATCATAATATGCAACTTCTGTATTCTTTTCAACTGCAATCGTACCGTTTGGAAGCACATAGTCTGCATTGAAAATCATTTTATCGCCCAAAAGCCAAGTTTTATCTGCTAATTCTTTGTTTAAGAACACAAACTGAGTCTTTTTACCATTTTTTTCCAAGGTAAAATTGTCATAATTCTTTCTTTTGCCAGACAAAACTTCGTGGTCTTTTATATAAATATTTGCATTTTCATCTGCAAGCAAGAAAATTGTTTCTTCTTTTTCGTTCTGTAGTCTTGCAAAAATTTCCAAATCAGAAAACTCTATTTCACAAGCTTTTAGCCTCAAACCAATTGGACATATTTTCATATCATATGGCTTAAGAACAACCGATTTGCCTGTAGGAAGATTGATTTGAGTTGCTTCAGGGTTCATATTTCTAATAAACAACCAGTCACAATTATTGATATTATCATGGCGAAGTTTTGCATAAATATTTTCTTGATAAAAATCAAAATCTTTTGCCTCTGTACAAGTTAAATCAAATGAATCTAAAAAATAATTTAGCTCTTTTGCTTTGAAATAATTTGCTTGTGGAATACCAAATTCGTCAATCGGCGCAGTAAACTCATAGCTTGTATAGACTTCGTCACAAGCTAAGTCTGCCCAGTTTGTGCCACCAACAGCCATATAATGATTAAACAAAGTTACACCTTGAGAAAGCGCAGTTTTGGTCATTATATTAATATGCTCATCACCTAAAGCATCTCTAATGTGCTTATATCCAAGCCCGTCCCATTTATCAAACCAACCTGATTGCATTTCTGCAATAAATGGAGGCGAATTTTCTTTTGCACAACGGAAAATATCTTCCACATTATCTAAAGTGTCAAAGCAGAAGTTATCTTGCTTCCAATTCTGGTTAGGATTGATATATGGATATAAATCAAGCGCATAAATATCTACACAATCTGCCCAAAGTCCTGCAAAATAGGCATCATTATGAAATATAGGACAAGTTATACCACGTTCACGAGCCATTTTATAAAGCTCACGCATGTAATCTTCTTCCATGGTATCAGTAGCATATTCGTTTTCTATTTGGAAAAGGATTACATTATCAAAATCTTTAATTATAGGGATTATATGGTCATACCATTCTCTAATATATTCCATATATTTTTCTGAATAATGGTATTCTGTCCCTTTTCTATTACGAGGAACAACATCTTCCATTTTTAGAAGCCAAAAAGGAAGTCCGCCAGCGTTAACTTCAGCATTAATAAAAGGCCCTGGGCGTGCTATTACAAAAAGTCCAACATCTTGCGCCGCTTTTAAGACTTTTCTAACATCTTTTATGCCAGAAAAATCATATTCACCTTGTCTTATGCTGTGATAATTCCAGTTGAAATAAATATCGACAGTATTATACCCACCAGCTTTCATTTTCATAAAGCGGTCACGAGCCATGTCTTCGCCGGGGGTTCGGAAATAATGAAAAGCTCCGCTTTTAATAAACACACGCTTTCCATCGACCATTAAGGAATATTTATCGAAAGTTACTTCCATATTATTATTTTAACGTTTTTTTGAAAAAGGTTCAATGGTCTTGTTGTTCTAAATCTTTAAAATAGTAGAAGACGCTGTATATTTCATAGCATTACTAAGCGGTTGGGGCTTAACAATTTGCTCTTGCTCAGTTTGTTTTTTTGCATTATTCATACTTGCAGCTTGAAATTTTGATGCGACATGGTTTCTTAATAATGGAGAGACAATTGCGCTTGAAGTCATAGCAGCAAAAGTTGTTGCAATTGCAGAAGTTGCATCAAGCATAATTTCATAATCTTGAAGAATTTTAGTATGACTTTCCAGCATCTTTTCTTTTTGTTCAGCACTTGATTTAACAAATGCATCAGATACTTCTATTTTTTGCATAATATTTTTAACACTCTTCGAAAAGTCAAAATCCGCCTTACCACGTTTTTCTATTAATTGGTTTTTTTTAAGGTAATCAACCATTTCTGAGCTTAAAATTTTACCTGATTTAAAACATTTGTTTGCAAATTTTTGAATTGGTTTTGTTATAAAAAAGATTGCCAATACTGTTACAAAACCTTCAGTCATTTCTTGGGGAGCCATAAAAGCTTTTTGAGAATCAGAGTATTTTTTATTTAATAATATTGCACCAGTTTGAGCAAAAGATGAAGCCAAAATTCCGAAAATACTTGTTAAAAGAAGCATTTTCCCTGAGCTTTCACCAAATATTTCATAAACTTTTTCAGCGAAACCTTTGATAAATTTAGAAATTCCGTTTTTCATCAGAACCTCCTTGTTTTTTATCTAAGTTGGCCATTTTTAAAAATTTATTAGACAATTTTGACGTTAGTGGCGCATCTAGTAAAAAGTTTGTGAAAAGCATTATTGAAAGTGCTGTTATTGTCGAAAACGCATTTTTATGAATCTTAAGCTTACTATTTCTAAGCTTTTCATTACTTTCTTGAAGAATTGATTTTGGTGTTAAAATAGTAGAACCCTCTTGTGGAGTTCCATTTGCAAATTTTTCAACAAGCTTGTAAGATAAGCCTCTTACTACAAACCCAACACTTGTACATACAATAATTTTTGCAGTAGTTCTTAATGATGAAGCCTTTGCAGTCTCTTTATCAACATTTGGATTAAAATAATCAATCCAAGGTTGCGAAGATATCGCAGCCAAACCAATCGCAACCCTATTCCAATGAGGGCTCGCAAGAACGCTGCCAGCCTTATTATATTTTGCGATGTTTTTTATATCCTTGTTTGGTATTTTTTCAAAAAATTTATCGTACCAAGAGGAATAAAAATTCACATTTTGATTTGTGTTGGGATTGATTCTCAAATTTTTACCTTCTTTATATTCATTGAGATATTAAACTAGTGTAACGTTAATTAAAACAGCAGATTCTATTTTTCATCATTTTTAGAATCGTTATTTTTTATATCTTTAACAAGACCTGCTGTTGCACCCGCAGATGCTCCAATAAGAGCTCCCACCATTGCGCCAAAACTTGTTCCTAAACCAGGAAGAATGCAAGAGCCAATAGCAGCACCGACACCAGCACCTGCTGCCATACCACCTAATGTATGTTTGGCCATAGATCCATCTTTATCTTCTGCATCAGGAGGTGGTGGCCCAAAATCATGCATTTTAGATATTTTACCCAATGCTGGATCTAATTTTACAAATTGCTTATTAGCAACGCTATTAATTCTTTTTAACCTCGGTGTGACAGTTGTTTTTACAACATTTAATCTTACTGACATGACACTTCTCCTAATCAATACACACCATGTTTTTTTAACATGAAAAACAGCTTTTTGCAAGGATGTTTTTTATAAAAAAATAAGCTATCAATTTGTTCAGAATTTATTAAACAATCCGAAAGAAGAATTATATTTTTATTATCCGAGCGATTGCTCATCATTCATTGCCTTTTCATTTTCTAAGTCTTTGAGCTTTTTCTTATACTCTAAGTTATTCAAATCAAGCATTATTGCTCTTTCTATAGCTTGTTTTGACGATTCATAATTTTCTAAGCCATAATAATAAAAATTCGATTTTATTGCATAAGCCATTGGAATTTGTTTTTTTATGCCATCATCAACATAAATAATACTAATAGGTGTTTAATTTTCATCTTCTAGCCTTTCGTTAATAATTTAAATTAACTTTATATTTATCTACCAATTTTTGAGCTTCAATCTTTAAATCATTGTTTTTGCTACCAGAATTTAAGATTTCACGCAAACATCTTTTTGCGCTTGCATTTTCAGAACTATAAGCTTTTAAATAAAAATATGCTAATCTTAGTTTGTTATGATACAAATTATGCTCAAATACATCTGCATATTTTTCTAATTTTGTATATTTTTTCAATTTACGATTGATTTCAAAAGGCCCATTGTCACATTGGAAAATCATTTCTCCATCAAAGCCAACAACGCCCCAGTCACCATCCTGTTTTATTTTATAAAAGCCTTTATAATCAGTTTTTTCAATTTTGTCATAAATTGGAGGTACAATTTCATGTTTTTCATGAAGGCTTATTATACCAAGTTTTTTGCCCTTTTTTGTAAATGCAACATGTTCATCAATATTACTAAATGAATCGTAAATTGGCTCAGCTATTTTTTTACCCATAAAATCTATAACGCCACTGCGCTCATTTAAAGAAAACATAAAATTATAATTATTTAAGATTCCAAAAATCCCTTCATATTCCAATGGAAAATATACTTTTTTATCCATTGTCATAACCCCACAACCTGTAGTTGTGTTACATAGAGATATTAGCTCATTTTTTGTTATCATATTTAAATAAGAATATTTTGGTTCAAATAAAACTTTTCCACCTGCATATACAACGCCATATAGTCCATCTCTTTCAACCTTATAATAATCACCTATTGTTTTTATATAATCCCACTCAATCGGAACAATAATACTTTGTTTAGAATCGATTACGCCCCACAAAGAGTTTTGTTTTACACAAAATTCTTTTGTTGACACCATTAAAACGCTTTCCCAAGCAACAGGTACAAGGTAATTGCCATAAATATCAATAATTCCTTCTAAACCATTCTTTCTCACGTAATAATATCCAGTTTCTGCTTTTGAAACAGATTCCCACTGAGGATATACTAATAAACGTCCGTTATAATCCATTAGACCAGATAAGCCACGATATTTAACTAATAAAGTATCATCATCAAGTTCTTCAATGCTTTCATAATTTGCTCTTACAATAATTCCATACTTATCACAAAGACCATATGCGCCTCGATAATAATATTTATAAACATCATTTCTTAAATATGATTTTGTTGCGCCATCTGGAAGAAAAGAGTAATCGGTCTTTGAGCTTGATGCTGCATGAACTTTTTGGCTCACAAAATCATAAGAAAAAGATATTCCTAATGCTAAAACTAGTATTAATATAAGTGTTTTTACTTTCATTGCTTACCTTTCTATATCATTGAAATCTCTTGAATGATATTTTCCGTCACCTTTCAAATAACCTATATCTGTTGTACCTTGAGTTACAACAACTTTTGTTCTTTTTGATTTTTTAGGAAATTTCAGAACTGATTTCCCATTTAATTCTTCAATTTTTCTTGCAACTTTTACATAATAATTAGACTCTGTTATGGCGTAAAAGCCAACAGGAGTATATTCTGCAGCTGCTAATATTTTTGTAAATTCCGAAGAAGATGCTTTCAAGCCTTCTTGATGAATTTGCATTTTATAAAACTTATTTTCATCATTTTTATATGCATAAAAAACAGTATTAGGTTTTACATAAACATTTTTATTTTCAATATACATATTATCTTCGTGTAAAACGCAAACAATTATGTCAGAAACATTTTTATTTTTATCAACCAAGTATGCTTTGCAGACTAAGTGTTTTTTTGAATAATTTAGATAACGGACTGCTTCCAAAACTTTATTTCTAACTTTCGCATGCCAGCTATTCCAAACAATCTCTAATCCAGTTTCTTCTTTTTGTTCTTCAAAAAATTCTTGAGGAATACCGATTTTTGTAACAGGAACATTAATTTCTTTATTTATATATGTACCCGAATAATCATATTTTGTTGTATTTGTAGAATATGAATAATTAGGCTTTGCAAAAGTTGGCAAACAAAGCATTAAGGCTAAAATTAGTATTAAATTTTTTATATTTTTAAAAATCATTTATGCCTTTCAATATCATCATACATGTCTTCTGTTGCTTCTCTTATTGTTTTTATTTCATTTATATCAGTAATTCCAAAGAAAATATTTACAAACTTTCTTTTAGAATTTTGTGGGAATTTTAAAAATGATTTTCCTGAAAGATTTTTAACTCTTTTTGCGATTTTTTTCAGATAAGCACTTTCATATACATATTTTTTTTCTTGTTCTACAAATTTTCCATTAGATAATAATTTTTTTATAATTTTTTCATCTTCAGAAGCTCTATTTACATTAAGATTAAGCGGATCTCCAAAATAAAACCATCTATAATATTTATCTGTCAGGCTATTATACATATAAATCTCAGTATCTCTTGTAATTAAAACTTGAGCAGGGCTAATCTCAAGGTCTTTTTTAAATATAATAAAAGTCATGACATTCTCAACAGTCATGTCAGAATTTACTCTTGCTGTCAAAAGAGAAATATAATTGCGTGGTCCTTCTTCCCCTGGAAAGCCAAGTAGAACTGTTGCTGCAACATTAACCCAAGAATTGTAAACTCTATCAGCTAATTCATTAAACATATTAGCGTGCCATTTATTCCAACTAATTTCTAGCCCAGCTTCTTGTTGGTCTTCAAAAATCTCTTGTGAAATACCAATTTTTGTAACAGGAACATTAATTTCTTCATTTATATATGTACCAGAGTAATCATATTTTGTTGTAGTTGTTGAATATGAATAGTTAGGCTTTGCAAAAGTTGGCAAACAAAGCATTAGGATTAGAATTGGTATTAAAATTTTTATATTTTTAAAAATCATTTATGCCTTTCGATATCGTTATACATGTCTTCTGTTGCTTTTCTTATTGTTTGAATTTCTAATATATCAGTTGTTCCAAAATAAATATTTACATATTTTCTTTTAGATAATTGAGGAAATTTTATCACGTGTTTACCTGCAAGTCCGCTTACTTGATTTGCAACTTTTTCTAAATATTCAGGGAATAAAACATCACTTTTGTCTTGATCTACTATGTCGCCATTAGATAATAGCTTTTTAATAACTTTTTCATCACCATTACCATTATCTACATTAAAATCAATCGGCTCTCCTTGGTATAACCATCTATAATATTCTTTTGTTTTAGTGCTATACAGATAGATTTTTGAATTTTTGTTTGCATAAACATGATATTGTTCTATATCAAAGCTTTCTCTTGGAATTATAAGGGTAATCACATTCTCAACAGTTCTATCAGAATTTACTTTTGCAGTTACAAGACACATAAAATCATGCGGAAAATTAGATATATCACTTGCAGATGTAGGATCTAAAAGAGCCATCATAATTTTTCTTACATATTCAAGGCTTACATTTTGCAACCTTGCTGCTAATTCATTAGACACATCAGCACGCCATTTATTCCAACTAATTTCTAGCCCTGACTCTTCTTGATTTTCAAAAAATTCTTTTGGAATACCAATTTTTGTAATAGGAACATTAATTTCTTCATTTATATAAGTGCCTGAATAATCGTATTTAGGGTATTTTACCGAATACGAATGGTTCGACTTTGCAAAAGTCGGTATTGTTAATATTAAAACTAAGAATGTTACAATAATTTTTTTCATTTTTTTACTCATAACGTTGTTTTTTTATTACTTCTACATCATTAAATGAACTTGCGTTCAACACGGTAGGAGAACTTGTTGTTGTTTCTATACCACTTGAAACTTTTACAGTTGTTCTTTGAGAACCACTTGGAAATTGCAATATTGTTGACAAATTCAAAGATTGAATAGCATCTTGAATCATGTAAAGACCTTGTTGTGTTGTAGTATTGCTATAACCTCTTGATATTCGTACTGAGATGTTTGAAACTCTTCTTTTGTTATCAACATCAAAACTATATAAATAAATAGTTCTAGGAGGCGCAATGTTTGCAAGTTGATAACCAGTTTTACTTGCAATAGCTCTGTTAACTTCTACGTGCCATTGATTCCATAAAATATTTTCTTGATATTCAACAATTTTTCTTTGTTCTTCTGCTTGTTTCTTAGCTAATTCCTCAGCTTTTCTTTTAGCTTCTGCTTCGGCTTTCTGCTTCGCAAGCTTAGCTTGTTCTGCCGCTTTTTGTTGCACTAATTTTGCTTGCTCTTCTGCCTTCTTTTTGGCTTCAGCTTGCGCTTTTTGCTGAGCTAATCTAGCTTGTTCTTGAGCCTTTTGCTGAGCAAGTTTTTTTGCTTGATCATCAGCTTTCTTTTTCACATCAGCTTGTACTTTTTTTGA
Source organism: Candidatus Gastranaerophilaceae bacterium (assembly GCA_045586965.1). Classification (GTDB taxonomy): domain Bacteria; phylum Cyanobacteriota; class Vampirovibrionia; order Gastranaerophilales; family Gastranaerophilaceae; genus CAG-196. Next base: position 57,994 of record JAZNBJ010000079.1, read on the forward strand.
TTGTTCTTCTTGTTCTTGAAGCTTAATAAGCTTATCAAAATTATTAAATGTATCGACACTTTGCGTATCGATATTATCAGTATCTTTGATTGAATCTACTGATTTAAAAGAAGTTTTATTTTTATCTATAATTGCATCTTTATTTGAAAACTCAATACTAGATTCAGATTTAACAATTTCTTGATTAGTAATTGCTAAATCTGATTTTCCAATTATTAAAGTTTTATGCATTTGAGGATTTATACCAACAATAATTGATGTCAGGACAATTAAAAATGCAATTATAAATAAAAAGTTTTTCATATTACCTCTTTTAAAGCAGCGCAAAAGGTATAAAAACCTTTTGCGCAAAGAAATTAATTATTTAATAAATTCATAAGCAGGAACTTTGAATTCTTTATTATTTTTCACTGCTAAGAATGAAATAATCGAATATACTAGGTTTGCTAAGTTTAATACTAAACATATAACAATACCTACTACAGGAATAAAGCTTGTTACTATACCTAAAATTACAATTGAAAGTTCGAAATTAAACATTTGTCTTACAACTTCTTTTTCATGTGATTGAGTATCTTTCAAACCACCAAACCAAGCGATTAAAGATGCAATAACACCTAATAAAATGCAACCTAATGTTCCTAAATAACCTAATGTTTTTTCGTTCATAATTTTCTCCTTTCTCTTTTTTTTGAACTACTCTTTATAAATATTTTTCAATTTGAATTTCTTTTGCATATTGATCTAGCAAGTTAAATGCAACAAAATAAGCCATTACAACAACAAATGGTAATAATACAACACCAATTAATGTTGCACATAAAACAACTATAACTAGCATGTACAACAATGAAAATAAAATACCTTTACCTATCAAGCTCCAGCTAGCATGTTTGTTTTTTTTAATAATATTAAAATGTTTATTAAAAGCAATTAAGTCTGAAAATTTTAATGTCTTTAGGTAACAAGTAAATGCTGCATTAATAAATTGAGTAATATATAAACCAAAAACAATGCCGACTGCAAGAGCTAAAACTACAGTCAATATACTAGCTACTGCAGGGCCAAAAATTGCTGATAAAATTAGATTTAAAACTAATACTACAATCGCAATTGCTATTGATAATAGCAATATTGCAACTAACATAATAATTTCTACAAGGATAAAATATCCAACCATAGAAAAGAAGTTTTTAATACCTTCAACTAACAAATTCTTTTGAGAGAATTCCACCATTTGAAATCTATCAGAATTGAAAGTTTTATGCATAGATTGAAATAAAAATCCTGTTACATATGCCCAAACAGGTAATGTCATTAAAAATGCTACAAACATTGGCATTGTCATTGCCGCTGCTACTGCTTCTTCACTAAGATTTTCTGTTGTTGTAGGAAAACCTAACATTCCCATGATAATACCCTGAATAAATGGTACCAAAAAGAGAATAAGACCAAGTCCTATTACCTTTTTAACAACTTTTGGCTCTTGTCCAAGACGGGTAATTGCGTTACCTAAACTAATTGTCATCTTTTTATCTTCCTTTCTTTCTTGGTAGACTTCAATCTACTCTATTTCTAATTTATTTTCATTAACTATTCTTGTATATTGTGCAAACAAATTTGCCCAGACCATTAAGAAATAAAATCCAAAAAATGGAATGAACATTAGTGGAAAAATAAATATTGCAAGAAGCATTTTTAAAGTATTTTTCCAATTTTTCTTAAATATTTTAAACATTTTTTTAAACGCTAAAAATGCATAAAACCTATCTTCTACAACATAATTTGCAATTGATGTTGGTAAAGTAATCAACAAATATGGAATTATAATGTAATAAAAAATTATTCCAACAATTGCAATTACTATCCATCCTGAAAGCTCATCCCAGCCAAAAGCGTTTCCTATAAAAATAAAAGGAATAAATAAAATGAGTGAAAATAGCATAATAAATAGATAAAAAACAATTAGAAAAACTACTTGTGAAAAAATCAGTTTTATGCCATTTTTTAGAAATTTTATTATATTCCAAGCAGGAAAAGCAAAAGTTTCTGAATCAATATTTTCTTTTATTGTAGATATAAAATATCCATATAAAAATACTAATAAAATAACACTTTCTAGAACTGCAAAAAGTAATAAAGTATCGTTTTCAAATGCAAATAATGGTAAAAACATGATTAGTTGCAACAAACAACCAAGCAATAGCCTCTTTTTCCAAGATTCTTCTTGGAAAATTGAAATAAATGCATTTTTAAAATTCAAGCTATTAATCATATTTTAAACTTATCTGTCAATTAATACTTTGTACTGCCTTTTTCTTGAGCTAATTTTACAAACTCAGCTCTTTTTTCTATCAAACCATTTTTTGTATTTTCATCCAAAAAATTAGCATCAGTTTTTGCATAATTAAGCATATTATCAAGAGTAAAAATAGTATTTTCTACTTCTAATAACGTTAAATTTGCTTTATTAGCTAACATTTGATCATATACAGCATATGGATTTACAGACATTTGTGGGTCAACTTCTTCTTCAACTTGATTATTTACGGTTTGTTTTTCCACAGTCTGTTCTACTTGAGTACGTGCTTTCATTCTTTCTACTCTATTTTCAATTCTTGATTTTCTAGCATTTGCTGATATCAAAAATAATGCGATTGTAATAATTGTTACTAATACCTTTTTCATCTTTCCTACTTTCTTATTGTGTTAATGAACTAAGAATCGTCTCAACACCCCTAGTCCTTTTTATCCATCAAATCTTCAATCACGCAGATATCAAATTTGGTTTGGCTAAGCATGTAAGTTTCTGCAATTAATAACGAAGTTGGAACTAGAGCTGCGATGACACTGAGCAAAAGACCTTGTAAATCGCCACCAATTTCGCCTGCGAAGAAAGACATGTTCATTGTAAATTCAATGAAAATAATTGCACAAGCGATTATAAAACAACGTGTCTTTTCGCTTTCAAGCTTTTTAACAGCCTGTATACCATAAATTTCAACACCGTGTTTTAAGTAATCACTAAATCCATCGTGTTTAATAACTTGTGATGCTTGAATTTTTCTTACGCTTAAAAACGCATTTACGAATGAAAAGAATGCAAAAATAATCATAAATGTTGCAAGAGTCAAGAACACAGGGCTAAATCTCAATCCAGAAATTCTTATCCAACCTGCTGCTTCTGGGAAGCACATTGCAAGAGTATTAGAAACACCATAAGCCAAGAATGGTGCTGTTAAAATACCAAGTATAATTTCTCCATAAGATTTTATTTGCAAATTGAACATTTTATCTTTCAAATGTTCAATTTTATTAGCTGTTATAGAATTAATAAATTTTTCTACCCAAAGTCTGTAGCTATTCAAAACGCCTTCAAAATCTTCTCTGTATTCATATTTATCCAATTCATACGCTAAGAAGTGGCCTGAACATTTGAAATAACCTGCTGCAAGTGCCAATCCTGCTGTTAAGCCAACAAAGAACAGCGAAATAAGAATTGCAAAAGCAGAATTAATATTTAAATAATAAACCAAATTAATTACATAGACTCCAATAAAGAATAATATTGAAGCACTCGCAAGAAAGTTTTGTGCTTGAATACTACCTGTTTGAGTAAACCTTTTGTTTTGGAAATATAAAAACGAAGCTTGTTTCATAGCCAAAGCTAGTGCAAAGACTAAGAATGTAAATAAAACAAGAATTTTTATATTTGTAGGTAAGCTTATAAAATTAGACGCTTCCTCAATTTTTAATCCTGTAATAAAGTTTGAAACTCCGAATGCTGAAATCAAAGATGCGCAGAAAAGTCCTATATTAACAAACAATGAAGCTCTATTATTAAGAGCTAATCTATTTTTAATATCATTTATTGCGAACCCAACTTCTTTAATAATAGGTGCTCTTTTTGCCTCTAATTCTACTTTTTGTTTTTCAATTTTTTCTTTAGTAGAAACATCGGCATTTTGGCCATAAATATTTTTCATATCTTGTTCTGTATAAATAACATCAGAAATTTGTGGTTCTGATATTTCTTGAACTTCTTCTGGCTTTTCTTGTTTGAGATCAACAACTTTAATAATAATATAATCATTAGAATCTGCTATATCAAACTTGATAGCACTTTCTAATAAAACAGCGCCCATAAAAGGAGTGTCTTTAAACAGAATCCTCGGATTTTTGAACTTATTTGCTACAATATATTTTCCTCTTGCGACAGAATATTGAATTAAGAGTTTTTCTTTTCCAATATCAACTACAAAATCACAATCGCTTGTAGAGCCTATTGTAATCAAGCTTTTGCTTAAAACCTTTTTCTGTGTACTTGTCGCTATAAGTATCGCCATCTGTTTTCTCCTAAGATTTATATGTTATTTCTTAACGAATTTATCAATTTTTTTGTTCAAAACTACCTTTCAATTTCTGTTAAAAATTTGTTTATTGATTTATCAATATTTTGTTCTGTTGAAATTGTTAATTTATTTTCGCCCAAAACAGGTGAAAGTTTTGTTTTTACTACATCTAATTTTTGAGGATGTGCAAAAGCAAAGAACATTGCAAATTTAGGCGCTTCGTTTTGCATATTTTTAACGTCATTAGGCAAAGTATTCCAGTTCACTTGTTTTTCAATTGCACCTTCGTTTTCCAAGTCACCAACTACAACAACAGCAGGCGTATAACCTTCATTGTTCATAGATTTTGCATAGTCAAAAGCCTTTTTTAATCCAATTCCATAAGCTGTTCCCCAATCTTTTGAATCATATTGAGTAAACTCATTCATAGAATCGGTTATATTTTTTGTACTATGTGGAGAACCTTCAAAAATCAAATAAGCATCTTCTGACACTCTGATAATTTTAATTTTATCTTCTGGATCAAGACGATTACAAATTTGTTTGACAAACTTTTTCTGTTCCTCCAATTTGCCCTGATTTGATGCAGAAGAATCTACAACAAAGATTACAGACGCCGGATTAAAAGCGTCTATTTTTATATTTTTGCAACAACTAATCAAGCCAAATACAACTAAGACAAATAATATTGCCAATATACCCAATTTTTGAGTTCTTTTGTTCATTTAATTTCCCTTATTTTTAACTTAAAACTTGTTCAGCTCTACTTACGATACTCAATCTTGAATCTGGAACATCCAACTCAATACCAGCATCTTGGAACTGGCTAATAATACTAATAAGCATTTCGCTTCTTTGCTTAGTATAATCAAGCCATTTTGTATGTTTTGTATAGCCAAGCAATCTTAAAGTTATTGCAGTATCTTCAATGGTTTCTATAAAAGCAAAAGCCCCTTCTTTAACCATTTCATCTTTGCTTGCTGTTTCTTGTAAAATCTGCAATGCATGTTTTATAGTCTCTGCAGAAGATGAAAGTTCTATCTTTAAGCTAATATCAATCTTGTACATTGATGTATGTGAAACGTTTGTCACACAAGTATTTGACAAGATATTATTTGGGACATTAATCAAAAATCCATCAACTGTTCTTAAAGATGTAGAACGTAAGTTTAAAGACTCAACATAACCAGCTTTGTCATCAAATCTGATGTAATCTCCTATTCTATAAACTTTATCTGCAATGATTGAAAATGAGCCTAAGAAGTTGCCCAAAGTTTCTTTTGCTGCAAAACCAATTGCCAAACCTGTAATACCTAAACCTGCAAGTAATGATGTTACATTATATCCACAACTTTGCAAGAACGTTGCAAATATAACTATTGCAATTATTACTTTCAAAAGCTTCAACAAAACTGGCGCTAAAACAACAAGCGGATTTTCTTTTTTTCCACTCTCTCTTGGTGACAAAGTTGATCTTTTAAGAAATTTTTTATTAAACAAGTCTATAAGCTTAAAAATTACGTATACGACAAAAACGTTAACAATTGTACCAATAATTAATCTAGCATTTTGCTCTAAAAAACCAGTCAACAAATCAATAACTGAATCATAAGTAATCACAATCATATCCTCTTATTATTTTTTATAGACCTTGGTTTAATTCTACACGCATAGTGTTGTAAATGTATTTGATAGCATCAATAAATGCAACGTTTTCTGATGCGAACTTATCTCTTGCTAAACCTTTTGATTCTCTCCATTCATTTATAACAGATGCTTTTACAATGCCGTCATAGCTTCCATCATTTGAATCCAATTCTCTTACCAATTCTGCGATATCAGAATCCAATAATTCATTCAAATCTTTCAAAGTAACATAATCATTAAAATGCTTTTCTAACATATATAACCTCTCTTTCTACTAATCCCAGTCTGAAAAATACACTTTTCCACAGTTGATTTTAGCATAATACAAGGAGTTTGAAATAATACAAATGATGTATAAAATTGCACATAAAAAAACACTTTTTAAAAAAGTGTTTTTTTATCTCTAGACTAAGTATTTATAGCTGTTCTCAGCAATATCATTTGCTCTTGTTTTGAAAGTTTTAAATAACTATCCAAGACCAATTTATATTTTTTGCTTGCCATACAATCGCTTGTGCCAAGAGTTGATTCCAAAACAAAGAATTTTAGAGCAAGTTCTTTTGTCTTTAGCTTAAACTCTGCATAATCTTCATCAGACCAATCTTTTGGAACTCTAAATTTGTTGATAAATGTAGCTATTCTATTTGTCCACAAATCTTCATCAACATCTTTTTCAACCACGTTATTAAACAATATTTTTAAATCCTTATCACCAATATATTCAGCAACAGATAAAAAACGTTCTGCTAATTCTTCTTTTGACGTTGTTTTAAAAGATTTATAGATAAATTCTTTCAAATCTTTTACAAGATTTTTCGTGCAGTTTTTTAATTCATTTAATGATAGCTTTAAATTGTTTAAAAAATCCCTATCACAATCACATAACTCTTTTCCTACAAGTGTTTTCGGAATATCACGCTTAAACAGACTTATGGGATCTTTTGCATTCAAAATTACATTGCGTAATCTAAGCGTTTTTGTATTCAAATTTTGAGTATTCATAGTGTATTTGTCTAAGCTCTTAATTATTTTATAAAGCCCCTTTGTTATCTCCAAAATATTTTCATTTTTGCTATTCAAAATTATTTTTGAAATATCCTTTAGCAAATATTCATCAGCCATTTCTGTAATTTGGAATTCAAAGTTTTGTGGACAAGCAACCATTCTATCGAACATCAAAACGTCAAATTTTAGCTGAAATTGTGATTTTTCATAAATTGCAATTCGCTCTAAATTATCAGATATAATTTTTAGCAAATTTAAGTAAAATAAAGGTTTTGTTATCCCTTTCTTTTGAAGATTTTCAAAAATTTTTAATAAAGAATTTCTTTTTCCATCAAGAATTTTGTTTTCAATTTCTTTTGATAGGTTTTTACAAGCTTTCAAATCCAACAAAAGAGCTTTTTCTAAAGAAAACTCTTTTAATTCTTGATTTTCCAACATATTTCTTGCTAAATTTCTAATAGCTTTTGTCATATTTGGCACAAATTTTTCTTCTTTTAAAAGCTCAACATTAACATTTGGACGAAGTGAGAAAGATTCATCAGCCCAAGATTTTATTGGATTTTCTTCAAGATATTTTTCTCCATTTTCAGTTAAAAAATATTCTTGTTTTAATTGTGTGATTAGCTGGTTTTCAAGAGCATATTTTTTCAAATTTTTGATTTGTGTATTTGTAAGGCCCAAAGATATAACAATATCAGCAGCCTTAAAAATTCTGGGATTTCGTTTAATTCCCATGAGAAACTTGTTCAAATAAAGCATAATTTAAAAATCCTTTCTTTTTTAAATTGGGGAAATATACTTTATTTTTATTCTATCGGCTTCGATTTTTCTTATAATGATTGTTAAATTTTTTTTACATCTAAACCTATTTGATTGCAAATTTTACACAAGAAAGTAAAGAAAAATATATGTTTTGGCATGAAATTACAAGAGATGAATTATCTTTACCAACAGATAAAGAATAAAATTCATTCTATTCGAACTTTGAAAATAAACACCATAAAAAGGTTTGAGATATCTCAAACCCTTTAAAATGAAAAAACTCCCCGAACCGTCCAAGATTCGAACTGGGGTTAATGAATTGTATCAAGTTATAAAAAGCTTACCAATGAACTTTTTTAGGCAAATTCAAAACATAAAAATATGTAGTTAAACTAGAACATAAACTTGACAAAATGTCAGGTATCGTAAATAATGAAAGCATAGGGGCAAGCCCCAAGCAAGTGCGAATTACTTGAGGCTTGACTTAGTACCCTATAAAAGACAACAAATAAAACTTAAAAGTGCTATCAGTAGCTTGATGGCACTTTTTATTATATGCCTTTTCATTTTCTCACCCCCTTTCCACCGATTTCTTAGTTAAATACGTGTGTGGGCGGAGGCAAGCGGTACTACCCATATATCTATATTAATATAATTTGTTTTCATTGTCTATGAATACTGATAGTTTCCCTTTTTTATAATAAGTGGAGTAATTTTTTGTCAAATTCACAAAATTCATTTCCCCCTTTGTAAATTTTGTGTCACAAATATTAAGCAAAAAGGCAATTTTTATAAAACAAAAAACTTTATATAAATGTACTACTGTGTGTATAAGGATTTTTATATTTGTGAATATACTAATTAATAAAACT
>JAZNBJ010000080.1:0-8084 GCA_045586965.1 Candidatus Gastranaerophilaceae bacterium
AAAATAGCAGGATTTATATTTTTAATTATTTCGTGAGGTGTTTTTTCAATAATTTCAAAATCCAAACCAATATTTCTAAATAGAGTTTTTGCTTGTTCTATTTGGTTATCAATGAATTCTTGTTTTTGTTGATAATCATAAATGATTTTAGGATAAATTATTTTGAGTGATAAATTTAATTCCTCGCTTTTTTGAAGAGCAAATTGCAGGGCAAAATTGTCTTTTACTCTTATTTCTCTTTCACAGAGGTAAATAATTTCTCCATTTCGAATTGGCTTGTTATTGAGTTCAAAAATCCTTAAAGGATTAATTGTTTGCTCTATAGCAAAGTCTGTCGGAATATAATTTAACAAGGTATTTCTTACAATTCTTGGCATTTAAAGATTTTAAAATACCGGATTATAAAATACATCCGACAAACTTCCGACTAAATATGTCAAAGGGGTAAATGTATTTAATATTAGAAACGACTTCCGAGTTAAATGTCAAACTTGCGATACTTTATGTCAAAATCCCTGACACATTCCACTAACTCAAAATAAAAAGGACAATAACAAATGTCATTGTCCTTTTTATGGTGGGCGTTAGAAGACTCGAACTTCTGACCCTCTCCTTGTAAGGGAGACGCTCTACCAACTGAGCTAAACGCCCGTCTCGTAGGTTTTCGCTTGGTTTAAGCTTATTTACCCCTTCGGCATGTTCAATATTAAAACAAACAAAACTGATTGTCAAACACTTTGTTTAATAATCTAGTTAACGTATTTTAAATTATGTTTAAAATACTATAATATATTATAGAAAAGGAGAGTTTTATATGAATATTAGAGTTATCAATAACGCTTTAGACCAAGAATGCGATGTTCTTGTAGTTAACATGTTCGAAAAAGAAACTACTATTAGCGAATTGGCGAACAAATATGCATTGGAAGAAGATAAATTTGAAGGAAAATTTGGTTCTACTTACTTACTTCCAACTTATGGCCAAGAAAAACATCGCAAAGTTCTAGTTATAGGCTTTGGTAAAAAAGAAGAATTTAGCCCAAACAAGCTGCGTGAAGCTATAGCAAAAGCTGTGAAAAAAGCTATGTCAGTAGAAGCTAAAACTGTTGCTTTCAAGCTTGAAGGCGTTGAATTCGATTATTCCGAACAGTTCACAATGGGCGCTAAAATCGCTGATTATAAATTTGATAAATACAAATCTGAAAAGAAAGACTACAAAGGTATCGAAGAAGCTTTTGTTGAAGCTAATGAACAAGCTGTACGCAAAGCTGAAAAAATTGCTGATGCAATGGCTTTCACAAGAAATCTCGCTAATGAGCCTGCTCAATTTGCAACTCCAACTGAATTAGCTTCAATCGCTTGCGATTTAGGTTTAGAAACCAAAATCTATGAAAAAGAAGAGTGCGAAAAAATGGGCATGGGTGCATTTTTAGCAGTTGGCAGAGGAAGTTCTCAAGCTCCGAAATTTATCCACATGAAATACACTTGCGAAAACCCTAAAAAGAAAATCGCACTTGTTGGTAAAGGTATCACCTTCGATTCAGGTGGACTTGATATCAAACCTGCTTCATCAATGCTTACAATGAAAGATGACATGTCAGGCGCAGCTTGCGTTTTAGGTGTTATGAGTATTTTAAGAGAACTTGCACCACAAGTTGAAGTGCACGGCATTATTGCAGCCTGTGAAAACATGCCAGGATGTAGCGCATATAAACCAGGCGATATTTTAACGGCTAAAAACGGCAAAACTATTGAAGTTGATAATACAGATGCTGAAGGTAGACTAACTCTTGCAGATGCTCTTTGTTACGCTTGCGAGCTTGGCGTTGACGAAGTTATTGACATTGCAACTCTTACAGGGGCTTGCATGGTAGCTTTAGGCTCTCAAGCTGCAGGTATTATGGGTAATGACGATGCGCTTGTGAAAAAGCTTATTGAAACTGCTGATGAAAACGGTGAAAGATACTGGGAATTACCAATGTGGGAAGAATATGCAGATAGCTTAAAATCTGATGTTGCTGATATGAAAAACACAGGCTCTCGCTGGGGCGGAGCACAAACTGCTGGCGTATTCCTTAAAAAATTCGTAAAAGATGTTAAATGGGCTCACATTGATATTGCTGGCGTAGCTTTTCTTGAAAAATCACAAAAAGAACTTTGCAAGGGTGCTTCTGGCGCAGGTGTAAGAACTTTATTAAACTACCTATTAGAAGTTTAATTAAATTATGCATTGAAATTAATCGGGCGGGGTTTAAAAAACCCCGCCCGATTAATTTATATATATTGGAGTAGAAACCCCAATCTTTTTATTTACCACTAAGAAAGCTTCTCAATCAAAACTGCATGTTTTGTTGCAAATTCTTTTCCTCTTGCAATAATTGCAGCTTTTAAGATTGCGTTCAAATCAATAGTTCTATGACTTTCAAATTCGTTAGGAACTCTCAATGACCAGTTTTGATCGCCTGATGTACCAGGAGTGTTGTAAGTTTCTTTGATTTGGAAGAAATCAGTAAAGAAGATTTGAACATTTTTAGCTTTAGAAGCAAAAATTTCTGTTAGTTTTACAAAAGTCAAATAATCTTTATCTTGAGTAAGTCTAACAATAATATCATCTTTGTTTTCAGCTTCAGCAAACAAGTCTTCTACCAAGTTCTTAGCGTGTAAATAACCTTCATGAGTGTTAATCATTGATTCAGCCCAAGTTTCGATTGGGTTATTGTCGTGAGTACCAACCATGTTCCATACGTTTTCTGTAATATTTTTACATCTATATGGGTGAGCAGGTTTTTCAGGAACAACAAACTGAGTTAATCTCATACCTTGAAGCTCATATTTTTCCATAACTGCTGCAACAGGGTTTGTCAAAGTTCCTAAGTCTTCGCAAACAATTGAATTTTTATCCAAACCACATTCTTTAGCTGCACCAATAACGATTTTTTCAATCAATCTACCGTAAAGTTTAATTTGTTCATCAGATAAAGATTTAACTCTTTTTTCTTTATCAGCCTCCAAAGTCCAATCTAAATCCTCATTACGAGCGATTGCATATCTTGAAAGCTCAGGATGTTCAGGAGATGAATATAATCTACCTGCACCATCTTCACACATAGGTTTTTTACCAACTTTATAAACCCAAGGATCGATTAAGCCAACAATGTGGTCAATTCTTACGCCACCTTGGTTTTCTTTGAACATTTTTTTATAAAGGTTTTTCATCAAGATACCACCTTCGCCCAAAGAACCGTCAGCGTTGAACATTTTATCTGGATCCATTACTGGGAAGCCCCAAGCTTGACCATTTTTTGAGAAATAATCAGGAGGACATCCTAAGAACCAGCCGTCAAGGAATAATGATTGATAAGCCCAAGCATCTCTGTCTGAGAATGCAACTTGTCTATCTGCAATCATTTTAATACCTTTTTTAAGCGCATATTTTTTTGTTTCTTCGTTTTGAACTTCTAATACGAATTGGCAGAAAGAATAAAATTCGATTTCATCAGAATATTTTTCTTTAATTTCTGCAATACGATTTGCATAAATTTTCTTTTCATCTTCTGATTTTGGATTCAATAAGTTTTTATCAACTTCATTTTTCCAAATGTACCAGAAATCACCACCATTTTCGATTGAAAGAGCTTCATAAAGTGAATCATTCTCTAACCAAAATGCGTTTTCTTTCTTAAAAGAAGCAAATTCTTTTTTAAGAAGTTTTGTTCCTTTGAAAGAATCCCAAGCTTCTTTCAAAGCTTCAATTTGCGCATTGCAAATATATGAATAAGAAGTTCTACCACTATTTTGTCTAGGGTTTTCACGAACGACTTTTTTATAAGTTTCTAAAGATAAAATTTCACCCCATTCTTTTGTTGTTAATTTTTTCAAATCAATAAACAAAGGATTGCCAGAAAAAATTGTTCCACAATATGGAGATGAATCTGTGCTTTTTGTCTTACCTGCAGGTCCAAGTTGGATTGCATTAAAGATTTTTGATGCATAATCAATTAACGCATGACCAGCTTCTGAGTTATATGAACCAAAGCCTGTATCTTCACCATCACGAGCAGGAAAACTGCTACCATGAACAATCAGTGCTAAGTTTTCTTTTCCTAATGCTTTTAATGCATCAGATATAACGTTTGTATCGTTCTTTTTAAAAGTTAAACAAACCATATTTTTACTCCTTATCTCTTCTCAAAAATAAGTGTATCATTGACATACATAGATTTCAACAATTTTAAACAAGTTTTAAGTTATATTTATTTCATAAAATAAATATTAAAAATATAAAACCCGCTAGTAGTTTTAATCTATTAGCGGGTTTGTAATTTTATTCAATTTTTTAGCTTTTATTTGAGCGAACTAAATATCTACGTGCGTAGCACTACATCATTCTGCTCCTGTGGAATCAGAGATTCTTACGTCGCAATCGTAGTGTTCCACCTTCAGTTTGCATTTGCCTACGCAAACGCAAATTCAGGCTTCACACCGGCTAAAAGCCTCCCATTCCGCCCATGCCTGCCATAGCAGCTGACATATCAGGAGCTTTTGATTCTTCTGGAATATCAACTACAGCAGCTTGAGTTGTTAAAAGCATAGAACCTACAGAAGCTGCGTTTTCTAAAGCACTTCTTGTAACTTTAGCTGGGTCAACAATACCTGCAGCAAACATATCAGTATATCTTTCTAAAAGCGCATCATAACCAAACGCATCTTTTTCAGATTTAACCATATCTACTACAACATCACCTTTAGCACCTGCATTGTTAGCAATAGCTTTTAAAGGCACATCAAGCGCAGCCATAAGAATCTTATAACCACTCTTTTCATCATCAGAATCAAATGTTGTTGAATCTAATTTAGATTCAAGTTCTTGTTGAACTCTTACTAGAGCAACGCCGCCACCAGGCACAATACCTTCTTCGTTAGCAGCTCTTGTTGCGTTAAGAGCATCTTCGATTCTTAATTTTCTTTCTTTAAGTTCGATTTCAGTAGCTGCACCAACTTCGATTACAGCAACACCACCAGAAAGTTTTGCAACACGTTCGTTAAGTTTTTCTTTATCGTATTCGCTATCAGAAAGCTCAATTTGTTTCTTAATTAAAGCAACTCTTTCTTGAACAGCTTGACGAGTTTCGTCACCTACAACGATTGTTGTTTCGTCTTTAGTAACTGTAACACGTTTAGCAAGACCCATCATTTCAGTTGTAATGTTTTCTAATTTAAGTCCTAATTCTTCAGTAAACATTTGACCGCCAGTCAAGATAGCAATATCTTCTAACATAGCTTTTCTTCTGTCACCAAATCGTGGAGCTTTAACTGCAACAGCTCTAAGAACTTTTCTCATAGTATTTACAACTAATGTTGCAAGAGCTTCACCTTCAATATCTTCTGCAATAAGAAGTAATGAACGACCGTCACGAGCAACTTGTTCTAAAACAGGTACTAAATCAGCGATTAAATTAATTTTTTTGTTAACACAAAGAACATATGCGTCTTCTAATACAGCTTCCATTCTTTCAGCATCAGTTACAAAGTAAGGTGAAATATAACCTTTATCGAATTGCATACCTTCTACAACTTTTAAATTTGTACCAAAAGATTTGCTTTCTTCAACAGTAATTACACCATCGTTACCAACTTTGCTCATAGCTTCTGCAATCAATTCACCGATTTCAGAATTATTGCCAGCTGAAATACCAGCAACTTGAGCAATCTCTTCTTTTGTATTAACAGGTCTTGATAAATCTCTAATCTTACCAGTTGCAATTTCAACCGCTTTATCAATACCACGTTTCATAGACATTGGATTAGCGCCAGCTGTTAAGTTTTTCAAACCTTCTCTTACGATAGCTTGAGCTAAAACAGAAGCTGTTGTAGTACCGTCCCCAGCAACATCATTTGTTTTTGATGAGACTTCTTTAAGAAGTTGTGCGCCTGCATTTTCCAAGCCATCTTGTAATTCGATTTCTTTTGCAATTGTTACACCATCGTTAACGATTTGAGGTGCACCAAATTTCTTTTGCAAAATTACGTTTCTGCCTTTTGGCCCAAGAGTAACCTTAACCGCATCAGCAACAGCGTCTATACCTTTAAGAAGAGCCTTCCTAGCTTCTTCTTCAAAAATTATTTTTTTTGCCATTTTTATTTTCTCCTTTTTTATTAAGTCTTTAGGGCTTTAAGGCGTTAAGACTTTAAGTTCTTTATATTCGCTTCGCTCATATTTTTTTATAATGAACTTAACGACCTAACGTCTTAATGTCTTAACGTCTTTTAAAAAATTATTCTACAATTGCAAGCGCATCTTTGATTGAAAGAATTTTGTATTCTACGCCATCCATTTTTACATCAGTGCCTGCATATTTAGCATAGAGAACGATATCACCTACTTTGACTTCCATAGGTTCTTTTTCGCCTTTATCATTAGTTTTGCCTTCACCTACAGCTACAACTTCACCTTTTTGAGGTTTTTCTTTTGCACTATCAGGAATAAAAATACCACCTGAAGTTTGTTCTGTATCTTCAACAACTTTAATAACAATTCTGTCTGCTAATGGTTTTAATGCCATAATAATATCCTCCTATTTTAAACTTAACATTATAGTTATACCCCATTTTTTAAAAATTCGTTCAAATGTTAAGGAAAAATTAATAATTAAACATATAACGACTTTTTTTATGTTAAAGTTTTGATATAAACAACCAAGGAGTGTGTATGATAAGCATAGAAGGTTATAGATATAGCAATCCAACAAGTCTATATAATAAATATCAAGTAAATTTTAAAAATAATTCTAAAAAAACAACTGTCGATAAAAAGAAAAATTTAGAAAAAGATTTATCAGCACAAAAAACTGCTAATAAAAATAACAACAAGCCTTTAACACTTAGAAACACTGTCGTCGGAGCGCTTGTGGGTTTTGCTATTGGCGAAAGCTATGTCATTATAAACAGAAAAATAAACAAGCCCTCATTAGCAAAAGTTGCAGAAAACTTTTCTAAAATTTTTGGTAGAGAAATTTCTGAAGCAGAAGCAAAAATTTTAACAAAAAAATATAAAAATATTTACAAAATCAACAAAACAACTAAATTCATAACTGAATTAAATGAACAAGTAAAAAAAGATTTCGGATACGAAAATACTGATATAAGCTTAATAATGAACGGAATAAAAGGTTCCTTTAATTCTGGAGAGGGTACAATAAATATTTATCCAGGAAATAGTACTTTTTTTAAACGCTTAAAGTATCTGAACAAAAAAAATATTTTTTCTACAATGATACATGAATATACCCATGTTAAGCAGGCTGAAATAGCGTATAGAACTGATCCAGCAGCATATAATAACGCTATGACAACTAGTCTTTTTAATAATCTTTATGAAGTCAGACATAGCAAACTTAAACAAAATGTTGAACAATATGCAAGACGAAATAACATAAGTATTGAAGAAGCAAAAAAAATATTTTTAGAGAAAAAAATAAGTGATAGCACTGGTGAGCATTTACTATGGATGAACTCAGTCTGGAAAGATTTGGAAAGCTTCACGCCAAACAAACCTGAGTATCAAAAAGGCATTGACTATATAGATGCCATTAAAAACTATACCCGTTCAAATGATAACTATGATAAATATAAAGAAAATCTGCTTGAAATCGAAGCTAGAAAAGCTGGAGATTTAGCTGATGAAATATTCAACTTTATATCACCAGTAATTAGATAAATAAACGTCTTAAACATCTTTTGAATAATAATATTAAACTTGTCTTTACATTTCTTAACAAACACCATCAAAAAAGGCAATTTTTTGAAACATATATACTTTATATATATGTAAGAGTTATTCAAAAGAGAGAGAAACAAAAATGGCAACAACATATTCAGCAATCGAAAGAAACAAAAAACCAGCAGGAGCATTAGAAATTCCTGCAGATTTCGATTTTTATTACTTAAATAAAAAAGATCGTCAAATGAGATTCAATAACGGTGGAGACCCAATCTACGCAGTATTTGATAAAATCGATAGCAGACCTCTTTCAAAAATCGCTAAAGATTTCGTAAAAGAATTAAAAGATGACGCAATTAGATTT
>JAZNBJ010000081.1:0-39469 GCA_045586965.1 Candidatus Gastranaerophilaceae bacterium
ATAAAATTATAAATCAAATAAAACAAGAATATTTAAAAGATTCTAATCCTTGGATAATAGGTTATAGCGGTGGAAAAGATTCTTCTACCGTAGTAAAATTAGTGTTTTTAGCATTACGACAGTTAGAAACATACCATAAGAAAGTGACTATTATATATTGTGATACAAATATAGAAAATCCTATAATAAATAACTATGCAAAGAAAATATTAAAAAATTTAAGAGAAGAGTGTTTAAAATATCAAATACCAATTAATATAAAAATCCTTACTCATTCTACTAAAAATAGTTTCTGGGTAAAGATAATTGGCAAAGGATATCCAACTCCAACATACAAATTTAGATGGTGCACTGATCGATTAAGAATTAATCCAATCAATGAATATATAAAATTACTGGGGCAAAAACAACAAATAACTATTTTACTAGGGGTTAGAAAACAAGAAAGCCGAGAACGTAACAAAACTATTAATAAAAATGTAATAGCAGAGAAATATCTAAAACAAACAGGTAATAAAAAAGCTATAATATACTCTCCCATAATAAATTTTGACTTAAGCGATATTTGGAAAACTTTATTATTAAAAAGCGAACCTTTTAGCATTAATGGAGACGAATTATTAAAAATATATAACGATGCGTCATGTCAATTTCAAGAATTTGAAAATGAATCAAAATATGGTAATGCTCGCTTTGGTTGTTGGGTTTGTACTGTAGTAAGGAAAGATAAATCAATGATAAATCTAATAAAGTCTGGACATGAAGAACTAATTCCTTTTTTAGATTTTAGATCCTGGATATTGTCTATAAGAGATAATCCTAAATATAGAAATAAAAAAATATGTAATGGCAGAGAGAACTTGGGAGCTTTTAACTTAAAAGCTAGAAAATTAATATTAAAAAATATAAAAGAATTAGAAAAAAAAACTAATACTAAAATCCTAACATCAAGCGAATTAAAAATGATAAAAGAATGTTGGGAAAATGTTTAAGTAGTATCAAATATTAGTTGTAATCTCCATCTCATAGTTAATTGCATCTTGTTCTGTATGTTAAAATACATTAACTTTAGTGGGTTCGGCGGATTTGCGGACGGACGACGCAATGAAATTGCTAGTCCGGATAGCGAAAATATCGAGTTTATTAGAACCGTAGGTTCGTAAACGAGACTATTTGAGCGTGGAGCAAATCCAAGACACTCCCCTCATCTCCACTTACTTTTTTTTGTAAAAAAAGTAAGCAAAAAAACTTTCCATACATTGTCGGCAGAGATTGGTCAATGCTACAAGTTTATAATATTTATTCCAACTCTGCCTCAAAGAGACTATTCTGCACTTAACTCAGAGCACCACCATACTTTTTTCTTTACTAAAAAGAAAAAAGTAGGCAAAAAAGAAAAGAGTACATTAGCTTGGAAGTATAACTACAAGCTCAATGCATTTACCTTTGGGAGGAGAACCCTTACAAATTTATCTCACAAAATTTGTCATCACAACTTCTTCTTGTACTGGTGGATTTATCCCAACAGCTTTTCCTGCTTCTATACATTTTAGAGTCCAAGCCAAGTTTCTAGCCAAAAATCTCATATTTTGCATGCCTTCTATATCTTGTCTAACTTCGTCAGGAGTTTTTCCGTGCACCATATTCCAATATCTGCCAGAGACCATAACCATTTGATTAATTGTAAAATACTTGTTTAATTGGTCTATTGTTGCAGTTGTGCCTGCACGTCTTGCGCTTGCTATTGCACAGCCGACTTTGTGAGGAAAAATCTTTTTGCCTGAACGTGATGCGCTATAAAAAGCTCTATCCATAAACGCAACAGTTGCGCCTGAAGATGATGCATAATGTACAGGAGAGCCAATAACGTAGCCGTCAAAATCTTGAGCTAATTCAACAAACTCATTAACTTTATCATTCACCACGCATTTACCCAATTTTGTACAAGCACCACAAGCCATGCAAGAAGTTACAGCTTCTTTTCCAACGTGAAAAATTGTTGAATCAACGCCTTCTTCTTTTAAGGTATCTGCAATTTCTTTCAATGCTGTATAAGTACAACCAAACTCGTTTGGCGAACCATTAAAGAGTAGAACTTTTAACTTTTTTTCCATAATAAACTCCTAAACATTCAACACATTAATTTTAGCATAACAGCAAAAAATTTTTTTATGTGTTTTTAAGCCAACATGGACATAAAAATAAATTGTTGTACAAATTTCAAATCAGGAATGACCTCCAAAATCTTACGTATGGAAAGAAATATCAATCCAAAAAGCGTTGAGAATTATTTTTGCAACCTTCCAACAAAAGATTGGAGAAGTTTTTACAATATTGATTTTAAAGATAATAAAGCTATGGCAACAGCAAACAGGCTTTGCGCTGATATTTTTAATAATATGCGTAAACTCTTTGATTACAGAAATGGTTACAGCACACAAACTCTAACTTCGCCTCAAGATTTGTATGTGTATGATAGAAACAGTAGTGATTTTTATGCTAACAGAGGATTTTTTTCTATTGCAGGCAGCGGAAAAATTGAAAAAGATAAGCCAACTTTTGAACTTGGTACTATTTTTATGCCAAATGACATTAACAAGCTTGATATGGTTGACACATTAACAGAAGATTGTTATCAAAAAAAATTAACAAGTACACCACATTTTTTAAATGCTATCGTTCATGAATGGCTACACTCTATTTTTGATAAAACATTATACAATTTTTGTTTCAACAGAAATATCGATTTTAATAATATCTATGCAAAATATTCTTTTCAAGAATTAACCGATAAAGAAAAGGAAATTGTTTCAGATGTTATAAGCGAATATCCTGCAAAATGTAAATATAATGCTTATGCTGAATTATTTGCAGAATCTTGGACAAAATTTATTTGCGAGTCTTTGTCAGAAGATTGTACAACTTTTGAAAAAAATCCTTTAGATTTATTGAAAGCTACACCAAAAGAGTTTCAAGAAATCTTGAAAAAAATAACAAGTATAGAAAATTTTAAATAAAATTCTTTATCTCTCTTTAGGAGGTGGAGAGGCTATGCAATGAGAGGAGAGAGAGTAAATTTAAACATTATAAAAAATTATTGTGTCATTCAAAACAATTTTGGTATTACCATTCGGAACAAAATATTCTTCACCACGTTTAACTAAAGCGATTAAATGTGTTTTTGGTAAATCAATTTCTTTAATCTTTTTATCCTTCCATTCGTGTTTTTTATCAATATATGTTTCACACAAATTTATATCATCCGAAGATTTTTCATAAGTTGCGCCAATCAAGACTTCATCTCCATCTTTCAAAACAGTTGAGCCTTTTGGAACAATCTTTTTGTTTCCTCTGTTTACTGTCAAAATTAAAGCTTTGCCATTAAATTGGATATCTTTAATCGCATTTTGATTCCAAGGGTGAGTCTCTGTTATAAGAACTTTGTTCAATACTATAGCAGATTCTTGTTGAAAATCGTTAAACGTTTTTCTAACATCACTAAACTTGTCAATCATATCCGTTTTCTTTGCAATCATAGGTAATAATGAGCCTTGGAAAGTTACTGATAATAGTGCAACTACAAATACAATATGAAATAAATCATAAACAAGAGCCGAATTTTGAGATACAACCAAAATTGCAAATACGATTGAAGCCGCACCTCTTAAGCCTGCGCTTGAAATAAACAAAAACTGGTTAAATTTAACTTTAAATGGTGCAAGAGTGATTAATACAGCCAAAGGCCTTGCAACGAAAGTTAAAAACAACATTATTAAAAGAGCAGGAGCCAAAACTTCTGGAATTTTGTGCGGGAAAGACAAAAATCCTATTAAAAAGAAGATTATAACTTGAAACAAAGCTGTAATTCCGTCAAAAAAGTGCATAAGATTAAGCTTGTTTCTTATTTCACAATTACCAAGAATTATCCCTGTTATATAAACGCTCAAATACCCATTGCCTTGCACCAAATCAGGAATTGAAAACGATAGTAAAGCTACTGCAACCATAAATATTGTATCAGTACCTTCACATAAAAGCCTTGTGCGTTTTAATACAAACAAAGCTCCGTAAGCTATTGCAACACCAAAAAATATACCTAAAAATATTTGTTTAAAAAGTAACGGAGCCATCTCAAGAGTATTACCACCATTAAGCATCGCAATACCCAAAAGCGTCAAAATATAAGCAAACGGGTCGTTACTACCGCTTTCCATTTCTAATAATGGTGCTGTTCCATATTTTAGATTAAGCCCTTTTGAACGCAAAATCGAAAACACAGACGCTGCATCAGTTGAACTTATAACCGCACCGATTAAAAAGCTTTCTATAAACGGAAGTTTTAAAACAAAATTACAAAAAACTGTACAAAAACCTGCTGTTAAAATCGTTCCAAGAGAAGATAACAAAACAGCTTGTGCTGTTAATATTTTGTTTTCAGGTTTTTTTGTACAAAAACCACCATAAAATATAATAAATAAAAGTCCGATTGAACAAAGTTTTGAGGTCAAATCATAATCTTCAAACGAAATTTTTAGAACTCCGTCTGAGCCAAACAATATACCCAAAAACATAAAGAAAACAAGCGAAGGCATACCAAGCTTGTTTGAAAACTTGTTTGTTATAATACAAGATAAAATAACAACTGCGCAGAATAAAATTAAAACTGACATGTCGTCATTTTAGCATGGTTCAAAAAGCTAAACAACATCCTCAACAGATAGTTTCACAACTCCTGCTTCAGGGTTCATAGCCTCAATTACAATTTTGTTTTGACCATCAGTAACGCTTGGTTTTCCTGACATAACAAGTGTTCCTGATTGACCTAACCTAAACGCAACAGGGTTAGCTTCTGAAACTTCTGTAGCCAAAAGTTCTTGACCGTTTATAATGAATTTTACATCCTTAGCTTCATAAACAACACCATTGATTGTTACAGAATTAAAACCACTAATAAACCCTGGGCCAAGCACATTTTTTAATACAACACTTGCGCCGTCATCTGTTTTTTTCAAAGAACCTTTTTGATAAATTCTTTTAATTAAAAATTCAGGAACTACGACCATTTAGATACCTCATAATTTATGCTCTCTATTATTATTTTAACATTTTTTTACATTCTTTTAAAGTCCATGGGAACGATTAACAAAAAAAATGACGTCATTATTATGACGCCATTTTTTATACCTAATTAGCAAATAACTATCTTAATTTTACAGTTACTGATTTAGCTTTTTGAGTATATTCTAGTTTATCTTCTCTTGATAACCAGCCAAGACCCATTTCAGCAAAGTTTTCGCTTAAGCTAAGGTCTTTTTTCATTTTGTTAATTGAAACTTCACCTTTAGCGTTAAGGTAGTTGTAGATTTGACCTGCTGATTCAATAATTTGTTCTTGAATACCCATTTTGAATTCTTTAGTCTTTGCCATTTTAAATTTCTCCTATTTTGTGTATGTCTGTGTAATTGATTACTTTTCAATTTTATAAAAAATTTTTTCATTTGGCAAGAGATTTAACCCCTGTTTATGATAAAATACTCTAGAAGGTGTATGTTATTAAATTTTATTAAAGTTGAATTTAGAGAGAAAATTTTAATCGATAAATATATCGAGTTAATAGATTCTGGGGTAAAACCTTCAGAAATACTTGTTTTACAGCAAAATTCCACCTTGAAACAAAACTTTACAAAAAAAGTTTTAGAAAGTTTAAAAATATCTTCTTTTGAAAAATTAAATATTCATTCTTTTTTCTCAATCGTTTATAACGCATTGAATGATAACTGGTGTTTTATCGAAAATCTAATTCCTTCTGACAAATCTTTTATTCTACCAAACCTTGTTGGATTAGAGGTTTCACAGTATTTATTAAAAGATATTTTAAAACAGAATGAAGTCAAAGGATATAACTCAAAAAAATCTTTACTACATCAAATTTTTAGAAGATACTCATTAATTGTACAAAATAATTTATCAAATGATGAAGTTAAAGAACGCTCAAAAATTTTAAAAGAATCTTTTGGTGAAGATGCTGAATTTATAATAAAAAAGCTTCTTTCAACGACTCTCAAAACTAGAAGTTTAGACTATTTAAGACAGACTTTAATCTTCAATCATATTTATAAAAATACTGATTATTTTAAAAATATAAAATATTTGCTTGTTGATGACGCAGATGAAATGACTCCTGTTTGTTTTGAATTTATAAAACATTTAAAACCTCAGCTTAAAGATTGGATTATTTGTTTTGACTCACTCGGCTCAAGTCGTTGTGGCTACTTAAGCGCAGATACTTCTATTGAATATAAATTAACTCAACTTTTTGAAGAAGAAGTTATTGATAATGTTAACGGGCTTAGCAAATACTTTTCCCAACCCGAATTTCTAGCTTCACAAATTCAGCAAGAAATTCTACCTTCCACACAAACCGTTTCACTCTCTGGGGAAGGAAATTATGCTTTCCAAGAAGAAAATGGTGAAATTATCTTTTCCAACGTTATCGACAAAACAAAAATAAGATTGAAAAATTTTAAGTTAGCATCACTTTCAAAACGTGCAGAAATATTAGATTACGCCGTTTTAAAAATAGAAGAATTATTAAAAAAAGGAGCTAAAGCAAACGAAATTGCAATCATTACGCCTTTACAAGATGACATGCTTAAATTTACCTTAAAAGAAAAGCTAAAAACTTGTAATTTGCAATTTTTATCTGGTAGCGAAAAACTTATTGATAATCCTCTTGTAAAAGCTAGCTTAAATATTCTTAAGCTAATGTTAGATATTGAAATTTCTGAAATAGATTTGAGAGTTATACTTTCGGATTATGCATCAATCCCTCTCAAATATTGTGAAAAAGTTTTGTCTTGCTACAAAGAATCAAGAACCTTACCAGCAGAAATTGATTTCTATAATGATAAATATCAAAATTTTTATAACACTTTAACTAAAATTAAAAATAAAGACATAAAGCTTTCAAAAAAAGTTTTTGAAATGTATAAACGTGTTGTTAATTTCGTTAATCCGGAAAAAATACTCAAATTTAATTTCTTCATAAAACAATTAAAGGACTTTGAAAATGTTTTAGGCCCAGATGAAGTTAAAAAAAGAGCTAAGGATATAATTAATCAAATAGAAAACTCTATTATTGCAGAAAATCCAAGCACAGTTTTAGATATTCAAGAAGATGATTTAGTTATTGCCACTCCACAAAAAATTATTGATAACAAAATTTCAACAAAATATCAGTTTTGGCTTGATGTTTCACACTCAGATTGGGTGAAAAATGACATCGGCCCTCTTTATAACGCTTGGGTTTTCCAAACAGATTGGGTGAAAAATGAATATACAGTAGAAGATGATATATTTTTATCTAGTCAAAAAACCGCAAGAATTTTAAGAAAACTTCTTCTCTTAGCAAAAGACTACACCTTTGCTTTATCAAGTTTATTTGACCCAACTGGGGCAGAAAACCTTGGTGGTATTGAAGAATATTTAATTTCTGAAGAAAAAATTAAAGACGACAAACCTGTTTTTAAAATCATTCCAAGAGATGACCAAAAACCAGTTTTAGATTACGAAAAAGGTTCAATGGCAATTTCTGCAGTTCCTGGTGCAGGGAAAACAACAATTTTACTGGCTCTTATTATGAAAATCATTGAAAAAGGAGTTAGTCCATCAAACATTTTTGTTCTGACTTACATGGAATCTGCTGCAAGAAACTTCCGTGAAAGAATTAAAAACATGGCACCGGATAACAACCAGCTACCTAATATCAGCACTATCCACGGACTTGCACTCAGAATAATCAAAGATAACTCCAACTATGAAAGATTAGGCTTAAGCTCTGATTTTGAAATTTGTGACGATACACAAAGAATGCGAATTATAAAAAACATTTCAGGTAAAAATTTAAAAAGAGATATTGAGGATTTTGATAGAGCAATTTCTGTTATGAAACTTCAAGAAGGCGATATAAATACACCTTCCTCTGACAAAAAAATTGAAAAATTCAAAGAGTTTTATAAAGAATACCAACGTAATCTTGATGAAGCAAATCTAATTGATTACGATGACATCCTTCTTCTTTCAGTTAAGCTTTTGGAAAAAAACAAGGATATTTTAGAACATTATCAAAACATTTGTGAATACATCATTGAAGATGAAGCTCAAGATTCATCAGGTATTCAACAAAAACTAATCGGCTTATTAAGCGGAAAGCATAAAAACCTTATTCGCTGTGGCGATATAAACCAAGCAATTACAACAACATTCTCTAACGCTGATGTCGAAGGATTTAGGAATTTTATCCAAACCGCCGATAAGCTCGTTGAAATGAATCATTCACAAAGATGCACTCAAGAAGTAATGGATTTAGCTAACAAAACTGTACTTTGGGGCGAAAAAATCCTTCCTAAAGCATTCTTTAAAAGCATGATGCAAGGTGTAGAAGGTAAAAACCCAGTCAGCGAAAACGCAGTAATGGCAAAGGTTTTTGACAAAGCTTTTGAGGAAAAGAATTTTGTTCTAAGAGAAATTAAAAAGATTTTAACAAAAAATAAAGATGCTACTATCGGAATACTTTTAAGAGGAAATTATCAAGTTAATAATTGGACCCAATTAATTAATGATGCGGGTTTTAAAAGTATTACAAGAAGTGAATCATTAGGACAAAAAGCTGTTTTTAATACAATTTTTTCTATTTTGAAATTCTTACAAACACCTTTTGACAATGAGGCTTTAGCAAATGTATATGAAACTTTATCAGATTTAGGGTTTTACAAACAAAGACTGCAACTAGAAATTAAAAACTCAAAAGTTCCATTTATCACCCTCAGCGGAGATGAAATCGATTCGCCTAATTTAGCTCAATTTTTATGGGATATGCAGTACTGGCTAAATTCTTCAACTCTGCCAATAGAAGAATTAGTTATAAGAATTGGCTTATTCTATTACACATCAGATTTAGAAAAATCTAACGTATATTTAATCGCAACTTTAGTAAGAAAGTTAAACACAAACAACAATTTTGATTTAGTAATAGAAAGACTTGAGGCACTTGCATCTCGTCCAAGTTTAAGCGGTTTTAAATTCTTCTCCGAAGAAGAAGATGAGTCTGCAGTAAAAGGCAAAGTTCAAATTATGACTTTACACAAATCCAAAGGCGATGAATTTGAATACGTATTCATGCCAGAATTAACAGAAAAACTTCTTTCAATTGATATTAGCCAAGCAGATTTAAAATCTTCTACAACTTTTATGGAAGCCATTAGAGGTTTTAATCCAAAATACAAAGTCAAATCCGAGCGAGAATTAAAAGAGTTTTCAGCAGAAGAATCAATGAGATTATTTTATGTTGCTGTTACAAGAGCTAAGAAAAAATTATTTATAACATCTGCAAAAAAAGCCAAGAGCAGTTTTGGAAAAGACATTGAAAACGTACCTAATATTGTTTTTAAAGAATTACTTTAGCAAATTTTTTATTTACCTGTTTTTAAACAAGTATGAATATAAATATGCATACTGTTAATTTCACCTCTCGTTCAGCTACTGTAAGAAAAGCTGACAAAATTTGTCGTCTTGTTAACAACACTTATCCTGCATATTCACCTTCAAAAATTATGTGTAAAAGCTATTTTAAAAAAGATATGAATGCTTATAAAATAGCAAACAGGCTTCAAGAAGATTTAAAAGAATTTGTGAGAACACCCCTCCAATCTATAAAAGATATGAATTTAAAACTTTTATATTTCAAAACCTTAAGTGATAAAATAAAAAAATTTCACATTGCAAATTGTGAAGAATTAATGAATTTAGCAAGTTTAACTTGCTCTGTGAATAAAATAAAATCGCTCCCAGTAAAACTTCTTGCAGTCGATGAAAAAGACATTATAAAAAAAGAAATCGACCACGTTGTACTCGCAATTCCATTAAGCGACAAAGGAGTTATACTAGATAGAATGTCACGCCAAAAAGATGTTATAATCATCGATCCTTGGTTGGGAATTGCAGACTATGCTCCTAATATAGAAAGACGCTATAAAGACTGCCCAGATATTATGAAACTGCCAAATAATATACGTTTGGGGCTTGATACCTACATTAAAGCAGCAGATTCTGTTCCTGAAACATTGTTCGAGAACTTAAGAGAAATGTTCCCAGAACTCATTATTAACTAGTCTTTTACCTCAAAAGAATAAACAATCTCTTTATTGTAATCTTCACCTTTTTTCAAAATACCTTTTTCTTTAAATTCAGGTGTATTAATTGCATTAGGATAAACTTGAGGCTCTATGCATAGGCCTGAACGTTTTTCATACTTGTTTCCATCCTTGCCATTTGGCTGACTAGATTTACCTAAATTATTTGCTGTATAAAATTGAAAACCAGGAAGATTTGTTGAAACTTTCAGAACAATACCTGTTTTTGGAGATTCAACCTCTGCAACTTCTAAAACATTCATACCGTCATAGCCATCAACACAATAATTTTGGTCAAATCCCTTGCCGATTTTTAATTGTTCGTGCTCGTTTTCAATAACATCACCAATTCTTTTTGCTTCAGAAAAATCAAATGGCGTGTCTTTAACTTCTAAAAATCTGCCTGTCGGAACAGATTTTTCTCCATTTTCAGTAATATGAGAGCTATTTAATTTAACAATGTGATCTAAAACAGAATTTTCTTCCGTATTTTCAGCCCCATCAAGATTAAAATAAGTATGATTTGTTAAATTAATAATTGTATCTTTATCAGCTTTTGCTTTGTATTGAATATGTAATTTATTATCGTTACCAAACTTGTAAATAACTTTGTATTTTACATTAGCAGGATAGCCGTCAACCATATCCTCCTTAAGATAAGAAAACTCTATCCCATCCATAAGCGCCTTTGCTTTCCAGTTCTGAACATCAAGACCTTCGCTTCCGCCATGAGAATGAGTTGTCCCGTTGTCTTTATTGCATTCAAGCGTATATTCTTCGCCATTAAGGACAAATTTACCATTATTAATTTTGTTTGCATATGGCCCTATTGTACCGCCAGCATGGCCCACTGGTGACTTTTCATAAGGAGTAACACTTTTATAGCCATGAACAACATCAATCATTTTTCCATCTTTATCAGGAACTTTTATTGAAGTTATTGTTGCACCAAATGTTGATAAACTAACAGAGGCTCCATTTTTATTTGTTATTGTATAAAGAGTAGCTACTTCGCCATTCTTATCTATTCTACCGAAGTTTCTTCTTTCAATTTTCATACCCTCAAAATTTGCATCAAGACTTTTTACAAAACTATCATTCATTGGTAATTGTTGCATAACATAATGTGAACGAATAATCTGTTGATGAACATTATTTGTATAAAAATGAGGATTAAAATCAATTGGCATTCAAAAATACTCCTTTTAATTATTATAACGCATCTCAAAATTAAATAATGCTAAATTAATATTTAAGTATTAAGTTATGTAACAATTCGTTCTTTTACATTAAAGTTTTTAGAAAAAATGCCGTTATACAATTTGTGAAGTTGTATAAAAAGGAGTATTAATATGTTTTACAAAAATTTTGAAAAATTCAAAGAGGCTTTAAGAAAAAGGGATGAAGAACGTTACGCACAATTACAAGAAGAAATCAGAAAAATGAGAGATAATATTGAACACTTTCTAACACTATTCTTTGAATGCACAACAAGCAAAGCTCAAACAAAATATACAGAGCTTGGCATGTACTAATTTTCAAACACAAAAAAAGGCCTTCTCATAAGAGAAGGCTTTTTTTGTTTGTATTTTTTTTATTATTTTTTACAAGCTTCGTTCTTCCAAAGCATTGCGCAAATTACTATACAAATTATTGCTGATGCAACCCAGAACGCCAAAGCACCGTTCCAGCCAAATTTATCAACCATATAACCTGTACCTGTTGCAGATAAAACTGCGCCGATATAGCCAAATGTACCAGTAAAACCTGTCGCTGCAGAAGCTACTTTTTTAGAGCTACTTTCTACTGCACAAAGTCCACCAATCATCATTTGAGGGCCATAAGTAAATGCACCTAAAAGTCCTATTAGAACAAAGTCTAATGCGCTTATTGTATTGAATTTTAAAAGAACTATACAAACAACAACACCAACTAAGTAAATCAAATTGACAGGCGCACGTTTACCTTTAAAGATTTTATCTGAAACCAAACCTGCACAGATTGTACCAGCAATACCTACTAAAGGTAATGAGCTTAGTTTCAAAGATGCTAATTCTAAGCTGTTTGCTTTTGCTTCTGATAAATATTTAATCATCCAATCTTCAGCACCAAATCTAATTACATATACAAATACATATGCAATTGCTAGCATCCAAATCGTTTTGTTGAACAAAATGTTTTCTTTGAATACTTCAATATAGCTTCTATTGTCTTCTTCAGCATTATCTGCTTTTTTAGCAACAACTTCGCCTCTGTATGATTCAACATCAGGCAAACCTAATGATTGAGGTTTATCTCTTAATCTGTTGTATAACCAAATTGCAGCTAAAATAGCGATTGTACCAGGTACAAAGAATGCCATTCTCCAACCAAAATGAGCTACTAAATAGCCAGAAATAATAACACTTAAGAAAGTACCCATTTGATGTGAACAAGACCAAAGTGACCACTTTGTACCACGTTCAGAATTTGAATACCAATAAGTCAAGCTTTTAGCAACCGCTGGGAAACCCGCAGATTGGAACCATCCACTAGCACCCCAGAAGAATACAAACAACCATAAAAGAATTGTATTTGTAGGAAGTCCAAAGAAAGAAACTTCACCTGGCGTAATAAATACTGCAGAAAGCGCAAAACATAAGTTCGCAATTGCAGTCATAATTAATGCTGTTGGTAAAAATTTTCTAACATCAGAACCATCAGCTAAAACACCGTTTACAAATTTACCAATACCATAAGTTAAATAAAGCGAGCTACCTAACAAACCAAGCTCTGTATTTGTATATCCAAATTCTTCACTTAAACCTGGAAGTGCTACTGCAATATTTTTCTTACATAAATAAAAAATTGTATAACCAATAAAGCAAGAATAAAAAATTCTCATTCTCCAATGTGAATAACTTTTATCAATTTCTTCTTTATCAGCCAAAGGTTCAGCAACAGGAGGCTCTTTAAAAAACGCTCCTAATTTTGCAAATAAATTCATCTCTTTCCCTCGCTCTTAATTCTCGATGATTTTAATTTTACCATTAATCATCATCTTTTTGCAATTCAAATTTATCTTCAAAATTATCTTTTATTGAATCAAATTTATCTTCGATTTTATCGTATGTATCTACAACAGAGCCTTCAATTTTGTCATAAGTATTAACAACTGTATCTTTTATTTTTTCAAATCTATCGCCATTTTTTGGATCATAAGTTTCACCGTCATAGAGTTTTGGCTTGATTAAACCAATTTGCTTAGATTTTTCACCAACAGGAACTGAGAAATAAGGTGAAACAACCCTTTTAATAAAATATTGACAAATGATTACTGAAAATACCGCTACAATACCAGCTGTTAAATTTTTCTTATTTTTCAATAAACTCATTACTTTTTGGTTATTAGTATCAGCCAATCTCGCATCTAAATTGGTGAACATTTTGTTCATCATTTTAGAATCAACTACTTTTGTCATCAAATTTTCGATAGGCTTTACTGCAAGTAATTGTAGTGCAATATTTATAACACCATTAGCTAAGTCATAGTTTGCAACGTCAGAACGTTGTTGCGGAGTAAATTGTTTATTACTTCTCGCTTGAGTTACATATAAGTAACAACCAACGGCATCTTTCATAATTAATGAAGTAGCAATTTTACCAGTAGGTGAAAGGTTAACCATTCCATTCCATATTTTTTTAATGGCACTCATTATTTCACCTCAGCTTTCTGGTTGTTTTCAGCTGCTTTTTCAGCTCTACGCCCTTCAATCCATTTGTTTACCTTAGGGTGAATCCAGTTCAAAGTAAAGCAGCTTATTGTAACCATAACTAAGTTTACCAATAATGATATCCAGAATTTTTTACCATTGAAGTTTTCTGTTGCTTTTTTCTCATAAGCTTCAATGTAATTTTTTACTTTTAAAAATGTATTTTCAAAAATTTCTGGTTTTTCTTGTTTTAATATTTTTAAGCCTTCTCTTTTACCAAAAGCCTCTTGTTGTTCTTTTAAAAGCTTAACTTTTTTTGTTTCAAGCCCCATTAGACGCAATGTTTTGTCAAAAACAGATAGTCCAGCATCTTTTTCTAATTGCATATATTCTGTTTTTAAACGATGTTTTGCTAATTCTTGATAGCTTTCTGTTACTAAATCTATATCTTCAATTGGATGATTAGCAATATTTGCCATAATTTCTTGAATTTTTGCATTTTTTATCGCTTCAGATTTACCACGTGCAATTTTTTCCGTCAAGAAATTTTTCTTTTTCTTTTCAACACGTTTTGCTAAATCTTCATCTGAAATTTCTAAACCTACTTCTTTATAATCAACTTTAATTTTCTCTTCTAATTCTTGTCTTAAAGACTTACCATTAACTACTTCATCAAATCTTCTTTCTAAAGCTTGAATTTCTTCTTTTTTTACACTTCTTGCTAAATATTTTTCTGTTGGAATTAAGTCACCAATAACATCATCTTTAAAGAAATTTAATTTCCTTTTATAAGCTAACTTGTCAATCCCTCTATTAATCCCCATTGTTGCTGGAACTTGGAAAAATAATTGTAATAATGCTGATAATGGTTGTCTCAGCGCTTGTAAAAACTTCTTATCTTTATCTTGCTTATCGCCTTTACCTGGGCTCACCAATATAATAATTGGAGCGATAATACCTGTACCGATAGCAGCAATAAATGCGTTTTTAATCTCTGTAATATTTTTCATTTCGCTACCTAAGCGTCGCAAAAAAAGCCAACCCTTCTTAGCAGCTTCATTGCTAATGTTTGATTTAAAGCTTGGTTCATAATACTTAGGTGCACTTACCGAAGATTTTTTAAGTGCAGGAGCGACTGTGTTATAGCTATTTATTTTTCTGACTTCCATAATACACCACGATATATAATGTAATATAACCTTCTATATATATAAAAACATTGTCCTACAAAAGATTGACAAAATACCAGTCATTGTAAAGAAATCTTAACAATAGGTAAAATGTCTATTTTTTAAAGACTTATAAAATCTTTGATACACCTAGAAAACGTGTTATAATTATTTTGTTAAATTTAATAAAAAGAAAGAGATGATATGCTTTTCAGTAATAAAAAAACAAACATGGAATTAGAAATCAGCGAACAAACAAGCATTATTCCATATATTTTGATGAAATACATTGACCCTGAAACTGGTGAAATCAAGCTTAACCTACCAGAAAATATTAGAAAAATAGTTATTGTCGCAAGCGGTTCATCTTATCATTGTGCAAGATTTGCAGTAGATTTAGTAGAAAAATTTTCGAAAATTGAAACTCGAGCAATTTATTCTAGCGAATTTTTATTAAAAAATATCATTCCACATGACGAAAACACTTTATATATTTTTATTACACAATCTGGTGAGACAAGTGATACTCTAAAATCTTTAGAGAGAGTTAAAAAAGAGACAAATTTGCCGACTCTTTGCATTACAAACAAAGAAAACTCCACAATTTGGGATGCGTGCGATTATCAAGTTGCATGTTATGCAGGAGTTGAAAATGGTATCGCAGCTACTAAATCTTTTACTTCGCAAATGCTTTGTCTAATCCTCATTTCACTTAAACTTATTGAAAACGAAGATAAAAATATCACAAAAACTTATAAAGATTCTCTTTTCCATCTTCCTGCAACAATAGAAAAAGCTTTAGGAAAAAGAAAAGAAATAAAAAAACTAGCAAAACATTTAGCAAAAGAAAAAGTTATAGTCTTAACTGCTGATGGAATTTCTTATTCTTTAGCAAAAGAAGGTGCTTTAAAAATTAAAGAAACTTCTTACAAAAATATTAGCGCCGCAATTTTGGGAGAATTTATGCACGGCCATGTTGCAGTTTTGAACAACAAAGCAACTCTTATCTACATTTCTGTTGACAAAATTACTGAACGTTCAATAAACAATTTGAACAAAATAAAATCAGATTACAAACCAACAATTGTGATTATTGGTGATGGAGATGAAAGAGTAAATCCTGATTTTCATATTGATATAGAATGTGAAAATGAAATTCAACAACTTTTTGCAAATGTTATCATTCTACAACAAATTGCACTTGAGACAGCAATAAATCTCAAACGCAATGTTGATAACCCAAAAGGGTTGCATAAAGTCGTTGTTGATAAAGCTATTTAGCCGCTTGCAACGTTTTTGTATCGTGCTCTTTTTGCATTCACTGCATAACAAACGCTCGAAAGTTTTTGAGACAGTGCAAACATATTTCTTTGTACCATCGCAACGTCATTCATTACCTCAAGCATTTTATTCGGGTCAATCATTGATTCTAAAGCATCGTGATTATCCACTTTTTCGTCTGCATACTTTTTCACTAAAAGCTTGTCAATGTAATCTCTTGCACCAACTGCCATAATGTTTTACCTCAAAATAAATTTTCCCTATATATAAATAAAGTTTTTTGTTCTACAAAAATTGCCTAATAATCTTCGTTTTTGTAACATTTGTTACATTGTGGAGGATAAATAAATTTGGATTTATAATAAATTTATTCAGGGAGTTTTAATTTTGGCTGGTAAAAATTTTATTCTTAATGCTGACGATTTTGGAATGTCAAAACCTTTAAACAAAGCTATACTTGAAGGCTATTCAGCAGGTCTACTAAGAAGTGCGAGTCTTGTAGCAAACGGTAAAGCTTTTGATGAAGCTCTGGAAAACGTTATCCCTAATTGTCCAGAACTCGGTGTCGGAATTCATCTAAACATAATGGAAGGTAAATCTTTATGCACAGATTTAACCACACTAACTGACAAAGATGGAAATTTTAACAACAATTATTTACAACTTTTGATAAAATCTTACAACCCAAAAGAAAAAGACTTTTTTAGTGATTTGGAAAGAGAATTTAGAAGACAAATCGAAAAAATTATGTCAAAAACTCGTGTAAGTCATATAGATTCACATATGCACATCCATTCAATTCCGCCAATTTTTGATTTAGTTTGTAGATTAGCTAAAGAATACGGGATAAGTCAAGTAAGGACACATTTTGAAAAATTTTATTTAGTACCTGAATTTGAAAGACATTTTAAGCTTAAGTTCTGGCAAAATGTTTTAAGAAGTATGATTTTGGGTATTTTCACTGTCTTTAATGAAGCTACTGCTCATAAATACGAATTAAAAACAAATGATTATCTAATTGGACTTTTATACGATACCATGACGGATTCTCTAGCAGTTTCTTATGCTATGAATGTTGTTAAATATAGCGACATAACAGTCGAAGCTTTTATCCATCCAAGCAGATATGAAGAAGGTTTTGTAGATAATAGATTTGACGAATTTTTATTAACCAAAAACAAAAAATTATTAGAAAAAATTAAAAAGCTGGGGTTTAAAATAACAAATTATGTTGAAAAAAAAGATTAGCATAACATTTATTATTTTAATATTTATCCTCAATACTATTTTTATCATCCCGCACGATAAGATTTATCACGTAAATGATGTTATCTCTCCTAATGAATTTGTTTTAAACAACAATATTCATAGACTCAAAGGGGTTGAAACTTTTGATACAACTTTTTCTGACAAAAATAAGACTCTTGCTAATACACTAAACATTAGTGAAAATGAAGCTTTTGTTTTAGGAAATCTTGCAAAATATTGGGCCTCTGACTTAATGAAAGGTAGAAAAATCTATAAATTAAGAGATGAGGACTTAATTTTTATAAAATACAGCTATAAACGTAAATTTGAAAACTCTGGCTATTGTTTAAAATCATCCAAACCATATTCAAAAGAGCTACTAGACAACAGAATAAATATGGTAAGAAAAGGTAATTTCAAAGTATTAGACCTTGATACAAACATCCTTTATTCATATAAAGACCCACAAATTCGAAACTTAAAAAACTTTATTGTCTTGAGATATTCTCAATCCAAAAAGCTTGATACTATTCCTGCAAAATCTAGCACTAAAAAACATAAACAAATTCTAGACAAAGGCGAAGTCAAAATTCTTGTTTCAGATTCTACAAGAAATCTTCAGCCTTCAAGAAATTGCTCGGACAATATTTGTAGAGAAATTTTATCCAACATAAATAATGCCAAAAAGACAATAGATATGGCTATTTATGGATACTCAAGAGTGTCAGAAATTGAAATTGCGATTAAATCAGCATTGAAAAGAGGAGTCAAAATTAGACTAATTTATGATATAGATTCTGAAAACAAAAATATTTATCCCAATACTGATATTTTAACTAAATTAATTCCTTCAAATATTAATGACGGAACTTCACAAGATGCAAAATATATAATGCATAACAAATTTTATATTTTTGATAACAAAACACTTATTACAGGTTCTGCAAACATTTCAAACACTGATATGTCAGGATTTAATTCGAATAGCATTGTCATAATTAATTCCGAAAAATTGGCAGAAATTTATACACAAGAATTTGAACAAATGTATAACGGCAAATTTCATTCAGAAAAAATACCTACCCAAAAGCCTGAAATAAAAATAAATAATACCATAATTAAAACCTATTTTTCACCTCAAGATAAAGCCATTACGAATGCAGTTTTACCATTAATAAAAAACGCAAGAAATTATATCTATATTCCGACATTTGTTCTTACTGAAAA
This sequence comes from Candidatus Gastranaerophilaceae bacterium, assembly GCA_045586965.1. GTDB lineage: Bacteria > Cyanobacteriota > Vampirovibrionia > Gastranaerophilales > Gastranaerophilaceae > CAG-196. Next base: position 18,808 of record JAZNBJ010000081.1, read on the forward strand.
ACGTGTGACCGAAGAACTTATTAATGCGAAAAACAGAGGAGTTGAAGTAAAAATATTAATTGATGCGCTTAATGCTTCTATCAAACATTCAAAACACAACGAACTAAGACTCGGCGGAATTGAAGTTAAAACAGAGAATTATGCAGGCAAAATGCATTCAAAATCAATGATTATTGATGATAAATATACAATAATCGGCTCTATGAATTTTTCTAACAGTGGCGAAAACCGCAATGACGAAAACCTTGTTGTAATTGAAGATTCTGAAATTGCAAAGTTCTACAAAAGCTTCTTTCTATATCAATGGGAAAAAGTTGATAATAAATGGTTAAAACATAATGCAAGAGCTGAAGGAAAAGATTCCATAGGCTCTTGCATTGATGGTCTTGATAATAATTATGATAAACTTATTGATTCTGAAGACTTAGCTTGCAAAAATAATTAATTTTCCGGCTCATCTGGTACAACTTGGCCTTCAAATTTCTCCATTTTACAATGTCCTTTCAAGAATTCACCCATTTTTTCGTATTCAATTTTTTCATCATTAATTGTTTTTGGTTTTAAATTTTGGCCTTTTCTCCAGCTTGTACGAGTCATAAGATGGCTAATGGTAATATTTCGGATATCTTCTTTAGCATTAAAATTAGGAATAACTTTACCGTTTGGATATACAAGTAAACTATATGTTCTTGTTTGAGCAGGTAAGATTTCCATTTGAAAAGAATTGTTATTTGGCTCATAAATTCTTATTTCGACACCATTAACAAGAGTAAAGGCATGGTGATGATATCCATTAGACGCACTCGCTGTTGCACATTGTAGATTATTACCGACGTTTGCATGCATTTGACGTAACAAAGCATCACAATATTTTTTTGCCGCAGAAAGAGAGATTTTATCCCCAACCAAAGTTCCATCTAACATTTCTACTGGTTTTGCGTTTAAAAACGGAGCTCTGCTGTAGTCATAATGACTACATTCACCTTCATCTAGATTACAGCCTTCTGGGTCATTTTCTATATATACCTCATGTGGATAGAGAACCTCATCTTCTAGCAACATAGAGTTAACTTCAATAATTGAATCATAAGTTCTAATAAATAGAGCTTTATCACCATCTGGTTTAAATTTATTCATTAAAGGCAACATTAATGCCGCAATTACACCTATAAGACCTAATGCAATAAGTGCTTCTGCTAAAGTATAACCCTTTTTTTTCATACTTGCTCTCCTAAGTTTTGGGGGATTTTCATACTTCATATTATAACATATTTTTTTCACTTGTACTAGTTAAAAATTTGACTTCTTTTTGAATAATTGTGTACTATAATATAAGAAAGACTTTAAGAAGGACGAGGTTAATGAAAAGATTCATAAAAACAAGCTTGGCAGTAATAACTGCTTTATATATTTCTTGCGGAATTGCTACGGCTGCAACACCCGCTGAATTATATGATGATGTTTGGAAAATAGTTAACAAAAAATTCTATGACCCATCAAATAATTCACAAGACTGGGCAAAATGGCGTTATAAATATGATCACAAACTTAAAACGCCCGATGATGCTTATGTTGCAATAGATACAATGCTTGCAAGCTTAAATGATCCATACACAAGATTTTTGCCCCCAAAAGAATTTTCAGAAGAAACTCAAGCTATAAAAGGTTCTCTAAAAGGTATTGGTACTCAAATCGGACTTCGTGATGGAGAATTGGTTATTATTGCACCTTTAGAAGATTCTCCTGCTGAGCGTGCAGGGCTTCTTGCAGATGATAAAATCCTTGAAATCAATGGTGAAAGCACAAAAGGTATAAATATTGATGCTGCCGCAGATAAAATCAGAGGTGAAAAAGGCACAACAGTAAACCTTTTAATCCAAAGAAAAGGTGTACCAAATAAGATTTACAGCATCGTAAGAGATGAAATTGAAGTAAAATCAGTTTCAGTAAAACCGCCGTTTGATACAACTGTAATCCCTGAAGATGTGCAATATATAAGACTTAGCTCTTTTATTAGCAAAAACGCAGCTATTGAAATAGAAGAAATCTTAAGCGGATGCTCTAATAAAAAAGGTATCATTTTAGATTTACGCTCAAACCCAGGTGGACTTTTGACAAACGCTATTTCTATTTCAGATATGTTGCTTAAAGGTGGACAAATCGTAAGCACAGTCGATAGAGATAGATACAAAATAACAACAAGAGCTCGTTATGGACAAGTAACCGAAAAACCAATTGTTGTGCTTATCAACAAAGGCTCAGCTTCTGCTAGTGAAATCCTTTCAGGAGCGTTGAAAGACAATCACAGAGCAACTATTGTTGGAGAACAATCTTTCGGAAAAGGCTTAGTACAAGAAATTAACAAGCTCCCTGATGCAGCAGGCATGAATATCACAATTCAAAGATATTTAACTCCTTCTGGTCAGGATATTAATAAAAAAGGTATCACGCCTGATGTTATGGTAGAATTAAAAGAAGAACACGTTAAGGCAAAAGACGATGTTCAATTGAAAAAAGCACTTGAAGTATTGGAACAAATGACATGTCTTGTACAAAGGAATGGGTACTAAAAACCTGTAGTGATAATACAAAATCTTTAGTTGAAAGACTTTTAGAAATAAGAGGGATAACAAACGAGGATGCAAAACAAGAGTTTTTGCATCCTCTTGAGCTGACTTTAACTCATCCAAACGCTTTTTGCGATATGCCAAAAGCTGTCGAGAGGATAGTTAAAGCAATTGATGAAAACGAAAAAATCCTTATTTATGGTGACTTTGACGCAGATGGCGTAACTTCTACTTCAGTACTCTTAAAAACATTTAGACATTTAGGAGCAAATGTCGAATTTTATATTCCAAACCGTGAAACAGAAGGACACGGGCTTAACTCAAAAGCTTTAGTAAAAATCTTGGCACAACAAAAGCCTAAACTTATTATTACAGTCGATAACGGTATTAGTAATATTGAAGAAGTTAAATTTATTAAAAGCTTCGGCAGAGATATTATTATCACTGACCACCACGAAGCACCTGATGAATTACCAGATGCCTATGCAATAATTAACCCAAAAGCAATGAACGCTTTAGATGAAAAATTAAGCTCAAGACAGATTGAATACTTAACTTCTCTTGCAGGTGTAGGCGTAGCTTTCAAACTTGCTCAAGGTGTTTTAGAGCACTATGACAAACTAAGCTTCAGTTATGAGCTTTTGCCTTATGTAACAGTAGGAACAATCGCTGATATTGTGCCTTTGATTGGTGAAAACAGATATTATGTAGTAAAAGGCTTGGAACTAATCGCTTCTGGCAAGCACTACGGACTAAAACGCATGCTTGATGTTGCAGGGCTAAACACAGAAAACGGCCTAACTGCTGATCAGGTTGCGTTCACAATTGCACCTAGAGTAAACGCTTCTGGAAGACTAGATACAGTTGACGCTGCAATAAAGCTGATGACTTCTGAAAATAAACAAGAAATCGAAATGGCAATTATAACTTTGGAAAACTATAACAAAGTTCGTCAACAGCTATGCACCGATACTTTTGAACAAGCTGACGAAGTTTGGCGTAATACTGGCATGAAAGATAATGCAATTGTTTTATATAACAAAGATTGGCATATTGGAATTATCGGCATTGTAGCTTCTAAGTTTGTTGAAAAATACTATAAACCTACTTTTATAATGAATTATTCAGAAGAAAACAAGCTTTTCCGTTGCTCTGCAAGAGGAGTTAAAGAGCTTAATTTATACGATATTATGTCTACAATTTCTGAATATTTTGAAGGTTTTGGAGGCCACCAACTTGCTGGCGGATTTAGCTTTTCAGGCGAAAATTTCTCTTTTGAAGAAGTAAAAAAAGCTTTGAACAAAACAGTTGACGAAATGCTAAACGGACAAAAATTAAACCCAAGTTTAGATATTGATTTGGAACTAGACGTAAAAGAACTAGATTTATCAATAGTTGACGAATTAAACAAGCTAGAGCCTTTTGGAGCATCTAATCCTAGCCCAACCTTTGTTGTAAAAAATGTTTTAATCAAAGAAAAAAAATTAATGGGCGCAACAAAAGATCATTTAAAATTAATCATTGAAACTCCGAATGGAATGAGAGATTGCGTTTGGTGGTCAAGAGGAGATATCCCATTGATTGTTGGCGATAAGATTGATATTGCTTTTGCGCCTACATTAAACACATTCAATGGAGCTACAAATTTACAACTTGTTGTGAAAGATATCCATTCAGATGCTTTAGCACAAGAAGAATTTTCTAAAATCAAAGTTTATGACCACAGAAAGAAGACAGATATACTTGCACAAGTAAATGATTATATTAAAACTTCAAAAATGGGAGTTTCTGTTTTTGTCGAGGATGTGAAAATTAAAGAAGCATTAAAACCTTACCAAAATATTTATGAAAAAATTATCAATCGCCAAACAGCCGATAAAAATGATGTTTTAATGTTCTTTGACTATCCTTGTGACGATGAAATTTTGAATAGCGTTAAACAAAAAGTTTGCGCAAGTACTTTCCACTATATGAATTATCAAAATTACAAAGCTGACGAAGAAGCTATCTTAAAGACTTTTTCCGGCATGATTAGATATACTTGCAACAATCTAGAAGGTAAATTTGTGCTCTCTCGTGGAGCAACCGCTCTTGGTGTGACAGAAGAAGTAATTGAAACTTTGCTTGAAATCTTCCAAGATTGCGAAATGATAAAAATAAACACAAGAGAAAATGATTTTTATAATATTGAATTTGTTAAAGGTATAGAAATATCTAAAACATTACAAACACCAAAATATGCAGAATTTGTTGAGTTAATGAACACAATTAATGATTATAAAAATAGTTTTATGACAATAGATTTGGAATAAAAAAACGACTTGGATAAAACCAAGTCGTTTTTCTTATTAAGCTCTTTATTAAGCCAAAGCTTTTGATTTTTCCAAGCAGTCGATAAGAGTTGATGCAACTGTTTTTTGTTCTTCTAATGTTAACTCTGGGAACATTGGAAGTGAAATAACAAGCTCTGTATTCTTTTCAGTGACAGGCAACATTCCCTTAGTAAATCCAAGATGAGCGTGTACTTTTTGCAAGTGTAAAGGAACTGGGTAGTAAAGCATAGCGCCAATACCAGCTTCTTGTAACATCTTGTGAATGTTGTCTCTGTTAGGAATTTTTAATGTGTATTGGTGATATACACAATAAGTATCACTTAATTCAGATGGAGTTTTGATATCTGGATGACCAGCAAATAATTCATTATAAGTCTTAGCATGATCACGTCTAGCACTATTCCATCCATCAATGTAGTTTAATTTAACTCTTAAGATAGCTGCTTGGATTTCATCAAGACGAGAATTTACACCGATTTCATCGTGATAATATCTAACAGCACCGCCGTGGTTTCTTAGAGCAATAATTCTATTTTTTAGATTTTCTGAGTTAACTGAAATTAAACCACCGTCGCCCATACCACCTAAGTTTTTAGTTGGATAGAAGCTAAAGCATCCGATATCACCGAATGTACCAACCATTTTTCCTTTATATTTAGCACCAATTGCTTGACAGCAGTCTTCAATCACATACAAGTTGTGACGTTTAGCAATATCCATAATTGCATCCATATCACAAGGTTGACCATATAAGTGAACAGGTATGATAGCCTTTGTCCTAGGTGTGATTGCTGCTTCAATTTTAGCAGGGTCAATGTTGAATGTATCTGGATCAATATCAGCAAATACAGGATGTGCACCAACAATACCAATTGCTTCTGTTGTAGCAACGAATGTGAATGCAGTTGTAATAACTTCATCACCTGCACCGATATCCAAAGCTCTTAAAGCTAAGTGTAGTGCGTCTGTACCTGAGTTAAGTGTAACTGTGTAGTTGCATCCAATGTATTTTGCAAGTTCAGCTTCTAAAGCTTTACAGTTTGGTCCAAGAATGTACGAACCAGAACGAAGAACTTCGCATACTGCTTTTTCAACTTCTGCGCCAATTGTAGCGTATTGTCTTTTTGAATCTAAAATAGGTATCATAATATAACCTCCTATAAAATTAACCACTTTTCTTCCTTAATTTAAGTGTAGCATAGTTTTTACGTGCCTTTACAAAATCTTTATCAAAAGACTAGATTTTGTCAAAAACATATGATATTATGGTATCAAAAAGAAACTAGGAAAAGAGAGATGGAATACAGTAAATTAGCGACAAATCCCGTAAGTGTAGTTTTGCAACTCGTAGGTGCAAAATGGAAGTTGTTAATCATTAAAGAATTGCTCAAAAAAGAGATGCGATTTGTTGAACTTAAAAAAGCTCTTGGATGCACCTCAAAAGTGCTTATTGCATGCCTTAAGGAGATGGAAGAAGATGGCTTGGTAATAAGAGAAGAATATGATACTTTGCCACCAAAAGTAGAGTATTATTTAACAGATATTGGCTATACACTTAGACCAGTTATTGAGTCAATGCAAAAATGGGGTAAAGAATATAAAAGATTAAGAAAACTAATGGAAAGATATAAATAATCCTCTATTGTTGACTTTATAACTTGTTTTTAATATTTTATTCATGTATCAAGTCGTAGGAATAGAATATGCGTATAAGTCCAGTATCACCAATATTAAACCAATCTAAAAATGTTATAAAAAAACAAGTTGATAAAAAAAATAATTTTAATAATTCAGCTATGTATTCAACTCCAGAGGAAAGATTTGTAAACAATATCTCCTTTGGTAACAATTCTATAATTAAAAAGACTTCCTCTGTTATTGAAGAAAACCTTAAAACAAAATATAACATAGAAGCTTTTTTTGCAAATAACGATCTTGTTGCAAATTGCGCAGAAAAAACGGCGAATCTCTTTGCCAAATATTTTGGCGAAAAAAGTTTGCCTGATCAATTAGGATTTGCACCATTTGATTTAATTTTCCCATCAGATAGTAATTCTGATGATATATTGGGTATACATCACAGCAAACCAGAAACCAAGAAAAACACTATTTTGTTTAATTCAAATTCAAAATGTTTTGATTCAATATTAAATTTGAAAAAAAATGAATTTTATGCAAAAATATCTTGGTTTCACCCATCAGCACACTATTTACAGACTTTTGTTCATGAATTTGGCCATTCAGCACATTATAAGAATTTATTATCTTTAGAACAAGAAAACGTAATGGATCAATTAAGAGAAACAAAACTTACAGGATTTTCAAAATTTATAACAATGTTTTCTTTAGGCTCATATGCTGCAGACAACATGAATGAATTTATGGCAGAAAGAATAACAAAAGACATTTGTAAAAATCTTGATAAAAATGGAGATTTTATAGGTAACGAGAAAAATTTAAATTATTCAACAATTTTTTCTGAACGCTGGTTAACAACATCTACTCCTCAAGCTTTATTGGACTATTTTACACAATGTGTTTGGAACGGAAACCGCGCAGGTGCAGACTCCGCTTTTGATAAAATGAAAGACTGCGTTTTGAAATATGAAAAAAAAGCAGAACCTGTTGCAAAATATAAACAACTATTAAAAGTGTGCAATCAATTATTAGAAGACGATTCTAGCTTTAATAAACACATAGAAGAAGTTAAGGCTGAATTTAAAGAAAAAAAGGGTATTAATTTAAATTCTAAAATGTTAAAATTATTAACCCTTTTCTTAACTTCAAAAGAAATTTTATCTGCTAAAGAAGAAGCAAAGAAAATATTAGATGAAGCCTACGCAGATAAATTAACCGAAACTAATTCAGAAATACCTTTTTTAGATAATTTTATTTTTGAAGAAGTTAAAAAGAATTATAATGAATTACAGGAATGTTATGAATCACTTAAAAAAGTAATGGAATTAAAATACAATAAAGAATTTCTAACAAATCCAAAAGAAGCAAAAAAATTTGAAACACAATTTATTATGTATCTCAGCATGAAAGAAATCAAAAAAACACTTAAAGAAGGAGTTTATGCCTTATACAGTAAACTAAAAGAAAGCCTTAAATTTGACGCAACAGTATCAACAAGAACAACAGGACCAACAGCACTGCAAAGGAGAAAAAATGATCACAAACACTTATTACCAAAATTGTAATACTTTTTTAAGCACACAACCAACAAAAATTAACAAAGAACAAAGGAAAGAAAAAATGATACAAACAGCAAGTGGTATAGGCATAGTAGGCTTGAGTTTAATCGGAACAGGATTAGCATCTAAAAGCAAATTTACAAAAAATATTTCTAGAAAAGGTCTTGAATTTAAAAACGGCGTTCTGGTAAAAAAAGCAACCGGCGAAGCTTTTAGTGGAAAAATCAAATCGAATGTAGGCTTGATCTTTGGTTTTAATAAAATAGAAACGAGAGTTTTTGACAACGGTATTATTACTGAAAAAACATATAAAAACCTATTTGGAAGAGAAAAAGAAGGTTATTTTTATAAAGACGGCAAAGAATGCCTTGATGTTTTTATTAAATCTCAAAATATAAAAACAAAAAATAAAAAAATAGCTACCACTTGGAGAAGCCTAGACAATTCATTTATAGATACAGATGGGTGTCGTAAAGGCTCTGTTTTTGAATGGGCAAGAAATTTAGTAAAAGAAGAAGGTTGGTTTAACTCTGCTAAGTTTCAAGAAAACATTGATAAATGGATGCAAAGTAAAAAATAAATAAGCTAATTAAAGAAAAGAGAGAAAATGTCAATTACATATTTAGGACACAGTGCGTTTGAAATAAAAATAAACGATAAAAAAATTTTGATAGATCCATTTTTGGTAAAAATGCCAAATTATGATTATTCAGGTGTTACAGATATTTTTGTAACTCACGGTCATGGCGATCATTTGGGAAGCGCAATAGAAATCTCTAAACAAACAGGTGCTCAAATTACTGCTGTATTTGAACTTGCAAATTATTGTGCAACAAAAGGAGCAAATACTAATGGAATCAATCTAGGCGCTTGGTTAGATTTTGATTGGGGAAAAGTTATTGCAGTACCAGCTTTCCATTCAAGCTCAACCCCAGAGGGGATTTATGCAGGATGCCCTTGCGGTTTTGTTTTCGAAATCGAAGGCAAAACAATTTACCACGCTGGCGATACATGCCTTAATGCAGAAATGAAAGTTATTGGCGAAGTCATTCAACCTGATGTTGCAATCCTTCCTATTGGAGGGCAATATACTATGGATATTGAAACCGCTGTAATTGCTTCAGAATGGTTAAAAACTAGCGCAGTTATTCCTATGCATTACAACACCTTTAATGCAATAAATGTTGATATAGCCGAATTTGAAAGACAAATTCGTGAAAAAGGAAAAGTCCCTGTTGTTTTAAAAATCGGTCAAACGCTAGAATAATCTTAAACTTTGTTAACAATTTGAAAGTTTTATCAATGTAAGTTATTATTTATATTGGACAATTGTATGTGGGGAGACAAGTACATTGGTCTTTTAGATAAAACCATGAACTTGGAAGAAGGTTGAAAGCAAATAAAACCGACTTGTAGAAAAACCATAAACTTGGAAGAAGGTTGAAAGCAAATAAGACCGACTTGTAAATGAAACCATAAACTTGGAAGAAGGTTGAAAAAAAGAATGGAAAATAATTATTTTGCGCTATTAGCGAATGACGTAAAGAGACTTTGGAATGGTTTAGATGACGGGCAAAAGCTCGGCATGTTGGCATTGATTGTATTAACAATCGTTGCTGCAACATTCTTTTTATCAAAAGCAATGGAGCCTGATTGGGTTGTTTTATATTCTGATTTGAACGAAGTTAACGCTTTAACTATTGTTGAAAATATGAAAAAGAACGGTTATCAATACAAGGTTTCAGAAGATAAAAAATCAATTTTGGTACCATCAAATGTTAGAGATGATATGAGAATCTTTGTTGCAGAAAACGACCTTATCAAAACTAGCGATGGAGGTTTTGAACTGCTTGACGATATGCAACTTGGTTCAACTGATTTTAAAAACAAATTAACAAAACAAAGAATTTTCCAAGGCGAAATTACTCGTGCAATAGAAAAAATCCAAGGTATTAAATACGCAAAAGTTCAGCTAGCTGAACCTGAACGTTCTATTTTCCAAGATAATGATGAAAAGCCAACAGCATCTGTAATGCTTGTGCTTGACCCAGGTTATAGATTAAAATCTTCACAGGTTAAAGCAATTAAGAATTTGGTTGCATATTCTGTTCCAAGAATGACACCAGAACAAGTATTTATTACAGACCAAGATGGTAATGTTTTATCAGACGAAACATCTAAAAACTCAACAGATATGGAAAGTTTCAAGTCTAATCTTGAGAAACAAACTGCCAAAAAAGTTTCAGATGTTTTAGAAAAAATTGTTGGTAAAGGCAATGTTTCTGTGCAGGTTAATGCTGATATTGATTTCAATTCTGCAAAATCTACAATTGAAAGCTATATTCCTGTTGAAGGAAAAACAGAAGGCGTTCTGGTTAGCTCACAAACGGAAGTTGAAAGCTACGAAAACCCAAATATGGTGCCAAGCTCTGTTAATGCAACACAGAGAAACTTAAATTATTCTAAACAAAAAACTGCTATGAATTATAATGTTTCTAAGGAAGTAAAACAGGTTATTTATGCTCCTGGAACAATCAAAAGACTTTCTATTGCAGTTGCTGTAAATAAAATTTTAACAGCTGAAGAAAAAGAAGAAGTAAAAGACTTAGTTCTTTCAGCTGCTGGCATAGATTATTCAAGAGGAGACGTAATCTCTATTTCTGGATTGCAATTTGAAGGTGTTAAAATTGATAAAGTTGCAAATGATGAATTTACTAAACAATATCAACAAGAGCAACTTGTCTATACAATTACTTCTTCAGTAATTCCTTTAATTATTGTTTTCGTTTTAGGATGCTTTGCGCTGGCAGTTCTCAAAGGATTTATATCAAAAATGCCAACTCCAAAACCTATTGAAAGAAAAATTCAAGAGGAAGCTCCAAGAGTAACTGAAGAAGAAGAGGTAAATGAAATTGCTCCAAGAATTGAATTTAATAAAAAAGAAATTCAATCACAAAAGGATCAAAGTATAAGTGAATTAAACGAAGCAATAATGTCAGCACCAGAAGATGCCGCAAAATTGTTAACATCATTTATAAGAGAATAGTGCTACGCACGTAGACATTGGGCACGGCTCAAGTAAATAACTCAGATGTTAGTAAAATTTACAAAAACGCCTAAAAAGGAATAACTAGACATGGGTATAGAAGAGATAAAAAAAGCCAAAGAGGAAGCTAAAAAAGCGTTTACGAGACCAAGTCAAAAAGTAGCCGCTTTGTTGATTGCACTTGGACCTGCAACAGCTTCTGAAATTTTGAAAAATATAAAAGACGAAGATTTACTAGAACAAATTACACTTGATATCGCAAACCTTGGTAAAGTTTCAGATGAAGATTTAAATGAAGTTTTAACTGAATTTAAAACTGTTTTCCAAGCTAAAAACTACATCACTCAAGGTGGTACAAGTTATGCAAAACAACTTCTTATTCAAGCTTACGGTGAAGCAGAAGCTGCCCAAATGCTTGAAAGAGTATCTTCAATGGTTAATACTAACCCATTCTATTTCTTAAACGAAGCAGACCCTTCGCAATTGGCCAATACTTTTTCAAGTGAAAACCCACAATTATTAGCATTAATCCTTGCTTACTTAAGACCAGAATTAGCTGCACAAGTTTTGGCATTTTTACCTGCAGATGTTCAAGCTGTTGTTTCAATGCGTATTGCTGATATGACACCTACAAACCCAGAAATTTTATCAACAATTGAAGATATTGTACAAAGAAAATTCTCTGCCCTTTTGGTTCAAGACTTCTCAAATGCAGGTGGCGTAGAGTCTTTGGCAAATATCTTAAACTGTTGCGACCGTGGTACAGAAAAGAACATCATGGAATGGCTCGATATCGAAAACCAAAAAATGGCACAAGAAGTTCGAGATCTTATGTTTGTATTCGAAGATATTATTATACTCGACGACAGAAGTATTCAAAGGTTGCTTAGAGAAGTTGATACTAAAAACCTTGCTCTTGCACTTAAAGGTACTAAAGATGAAATCAAAGACAAAATCTTTAAAAACATGTCTGAAAGAGCTCGTCAAATGCTACTTGATGATATGGAATATCTTGGACCTGTTCGTGCAAAAGAAGTTCAAGAGGCTCAAACTGGTATTGTTAACGCTATTAGAACTCTTGAAGCAACAGGTGAAATCACTATTACACGTGCTAGCGTTGAGGACGAATTAATTGAGTAGTAACAGAATAAAAAGCAATGATATCCAAATTGGAAACAATTATGTACTGCCTATTGAGCAGTCAAAAGTTACTGCACAACAAGCAAAAGTTAAAAGAATTATTGCTGAAACCGACGCAAAAGCCCAGTCAATAATTACAGGTGCAGAAAATAAATCTAGTGCAATTGTCCAAACAGCTCAAGCAGAAGCAATTAGAATTGTTGAGCAAGCTCGAAAAGAAGCTCAAGATACTTATGAAGAAATAAAACAACAAGCTTACCAAGAAGGCTTTGAAAAAGGTCAAAAAGATGGCTTGCAAAAGTTTCAAAATGATGCAATTAACGCACTTAATTCTTTAGAAACACTTTCTTCTAGCTCTTTTGATATGAAAAAAAATATCATTGATTCTGCAACTCTTGATATTGTAGAGTTAGTGACAGCTATTGCAGATAAAGTTTGTCATATCAAATTTGATACTGATATTTTAGAAAAGATTACTATTGATGCAATAAAACAATTGAACGACAAAGAAAATATAACAATTATTGTTAATCCTGAATTGGTTGAGAATATAAATTCTCTTGTTTCTAATTTTAAAGAGCAATTCCCTAAAATTCAGACAATAAAAATTTTAGAAGATAATTCCGTCTCACCTGATGGAGTTATTGTAGAAACATTAAACACAAGACTTGATTCAAGAATTTCCGCACAAATAGCTGAAATTGCACAAAAAATGCTAACAGGTGTTGATGATGAGTTGGAATAAAGAAAAATATTTAGATATCATAAAAAAAACTCAGACTATCAAACAAATAGGTAAAATTACAGAAATTATTGGTCTTACAATTGAGTCTGATGGGCCAAAATCTTCAATTGGAGATTTATGCTATATCTATAATGAATTAGACGAAGAACCAACAATGGCAGAAGTTGTAGGATTCAGAAAAGATAAGATTTTATTAATGCCCCTTGCTTCTCCTGACGGAATTAGACCAGGAGCATTAGTCGTTAACACTGGTGATGCAATGAAAATTGGTGTCGGCAATCAACTTATTGGTAGGGTTTTGGATGGATTGGGACGGCCAATTGATACTTTGGGCGAAATAAGATTTTCAGAATATCGTTCTACAAAAGCTGATGCGATAAACCCTTTAAAAAGAAAAAGAATAACAGAACCACTTTCGCTTGGCATAAAAGCGGTAGATGGATTTGCAACCGTAGGCAAAGGCCAAAGACTCGGCATCTTTGCAGGTTCTGGTGTTGGTAAAAGTACAACGCTGGGAATGATGGCCAAAAATACTTCTGCAGACTTAAACGTTATTGCGCTAATTGGTGAACGTGGTCGTGAGGTTAAAGAATTTATTGAAGAAATTCTTGGCACAGAAGGCATGAAACGTTCGATTGTCATTGCTGCGACTTCTGAACAGCCTTCTTTAGTTAAGATTAAAGCAGCATTTGTAGCTACTTCTATTGCAGAGTATTTTAGAGATAAAGGCATGAACGTTCTCTTTATGCTTGACTCTGTTACTCGTATTGCAATGGCTCAAAGAGAAGTTGGACTTGCAATTGGCGAACCACCAGCAACACGAGGCTATACACCTTCTGTATTCGCCCTAATGCCAAAATTAATGGAAAGAGCTGGTACAAATGAATTGGGTACAATTACTGGTCTTTACACAGTTTTAGTAGAAGGTGACGACTTCAATGAACCAATTTCTGATACATCAAGAAGTATTCTAGACGGCCACATTGTTCTTTCTCGTGCTTTAGCTCATAAAAACCATTATCCTGCTGTTGATGTTCTACAATCTTTAAGTAGGGTTATGGGAGACGTAACTTCTAGCGAACACCGTGACGCAGCAGGCAAAATAAGAAACCTAATGGCTGTACACGCCAAGAACGAAGATTTAATTAACATCGGTGCGTATGTTACAGGTTCTGATCCTCTTTGTGATAAGGCAATTGGCATGATGGATAGTATTAATCAATTTTTAAAACAAACAACTAAAGAAAAAATTGAATACGAAGATACTATCCGAACTCTTTTAGAATTAAGCAATATTGCAGGAGTTTAATTTTTAATGAAAAATAAATACCTCCAAAGAACAATGGAATTTCATAGAATTTATCAGCAAGAAATTTTACCAATTTTTAAAAAAGAAGAAAGAAATCGAATTGAATTCTATAACAAAATTAAAACATTTAAATCTATCGTTGTATCTTTGTATATAGTTACTGTAATCGTTTTTCCAGTACTTATTTATCATCAATCTGATTTCAAATGGCTTATTTGTATCGTTTGGATAATTTTTATTCTTCTTTCAATCATACTTACATTTAATTCACCTTATGATGAATCAAAATTTATAGAGCCTTTAAAATCAAGATGTTTACCTGCTATTTTACGAGTTTTTGGCGATATTTCTTGGGTGAATGGTTCTGAATGCATCAAAAATGGAGACCTTTATTCAAGCGCATTATTTGCTGATTTTGACGAAAGAATTGATGATGATGAATTCATTGGAACATATAATGATGTTGATTTTAAAATAAGCGAAACAGAACTTATTAAAATTTATAAAACAAAAAATGGCGAAGAAAAAAAACGTGTTTTTAAAGGTATAATCTTGTCTTTTGAATCAAATAAAACAATCGAAAATAGAACAATGATTGCAACAAAAGGCGATTTGACACAAAAAAATACTTATCTTTTAAGTATTTTTCCAATTTTTTGCTTATTCGCAAGAATTATACTTGAATTTGACAAAGCAAATCCAATTTACCTTTTGATTGCTTTAATTGCAAGCTTGCCAATTGCTTGGGCTATTGCATATTTCTTTAGAGATAAAGAAGATGAACCGTTAGATGAAGTTATTTTAGAAGATTCTAAATTTTGTAAAAAATTTAATGCATATTCTTCTGATCAAGTAGAGGCAAGATATTTATTAACAACAGCGTTTATTGAAAGATTTCAGAACCTAAATACTGCTTTTGGCGCAAAAAAAGCTAAATGTTCTTTCTTTAAAGATCAAGTAATGTTTGCTATAAGCACAGATAAAAACTTGTTTGAAGTTGCAAAGGTCAACAAACCATTAACTGACCCAAAAACAATTAATGAATTTTACAATGAACTTTCTGCTATTTATAAAATGATTAGTTACTTTAAGTTGGATAAAAAAATCGGGCTCTAATTATCTGCTTGAGTTTTTTCAGCAGTATTCCATAATTCAACTAGTTTTTCTTTTACACCAAAACGGCCAAACCATTTAAGAACAAGACGCTCTTCATAACCCAATCCGCCGTTAAATTTACAAAAATCGTTTAAAGAATAAGTTGCTTCAGAAATAGAAATTCTAACAGTAATATGTGGCATAACATATTTTTTTATATCCATAGATAATTTAATATTGTTATACTTAGCCACGTTAACAGTCTTAACGTTGTGTGCGTCTGATTGTTCTTGTATTATGAAAGTCTTTAAGCTATCTTCCATATCTTTAAATGTTGCCATTTTTCAACCTTTTTCAAATTTCTATATCTTTAATATTCTATCATAAATTTTAATTATTTAAACTATGTATTGGCGCAGGAATATGACCGCCCCTATTTATAAAATTTGCAGAAGAAAGCGTATTCACTGCCATAATAGGTGCTTCACCTAAGAGCCCTCCATATACAACTCTATCTCCAACTTTCATATTTGGCACAGGAATAATTCTAACAGCTGTTGTTTTCTTATTAATCATACCAATCGCCATTTCATCAGCAATCATGCCGGCTATTGTTGTATCTGGCGTATCACCAGGAATTGCAATCATGTCTAAACCAACTGAGCAAACACAAGTCATTGCTTCTAATTTATCAAAAGTTAAATGTCCTTGCTCTGCGGCCTCAATCATGCCAGCATCTTCTGAAACAGGAATAAACGCACCTGATAGCCCACCGACATAAGAGCTTGCCATGACTCCACCTTTTTTAACACAATCATTTAGCATTGCTAACGCTGCTGTTGTACCGTGCGCACCAACGTGTTCTAAGCCCATTGCTTGAAAAATCTGCGCAACGCTATCGCCAACAGCAGGAGTAGGCGCAAGTGATAAGTCGATAATTCCAAACGGCACATTTAATTTTTCTGCCATTCTTCTTCCAACAAGCTCACCTGTTGAAGTTATTTTATAAGCTGTTTGTTTAATTTTGTTAGCTAAAGCTCCAAAATCAGCTTTTGAATCCAAACCTGCAATCGCAGCTCTAACAACACCAGGGCCAGAAACCCCAATGTTCAATGCACATTCTGGCTCTCCATATCCACAATAAGCACCTGCCATAAAAGGGTTATCGCTTACGGAATTACAGAAAACAACAAGTTTAGCCGCACCTAAACCACCTCTATCTGCAGTGATTTCTGCAGATTTTTTTATTGTTTTAGACATTTTCAAAACTGCATCCATGTTGATACCAGCTTTTGATGTTGCAACGTTTACGGATGAACATAGCTTGCTTGTTGTTGCAAGAGCTTCTGGAATTGACTCAATAAGAGCCAAATCACCTTGGGTAAAACCTTTTTCTACTAAAGCAGAATAACCGCCAATAAAATCAATACCAAGATTATTTGCGCATTTGTCCAAAGTTTGAGCAATTTTTATATAATCTTTTGTAGAACAACTTTCTCCGATAAAAGAAATCGGTGTTACTGAAATTCTTTTGTTTACAATTGGAATTGAATAATCATTTTCAATTTCGTTTGCGTAATTTACTAAATTGCTTGCGTATTTATCCAATTTTCTCTGAATTTTGTCACAAACTGTATTTACATTTTCAGAAACACAATCACGCAAGCTAATTGCCAAGGTAACAGTACGAATATCAAAATTCTGTTGCCTTATCATATTTATTGTTTCAATAATAAGATTTTCATTAAAAACTGTCATAGTGTTTTAAGTATATCATAATTTGGATTTTAAGTGTATAATAAAAACACATTAAAAATCACTTTGGAGGTTAAGAAAATGCTTGTAGTAATGAATAGCAATGCAACAGAAATAGATATTCAACGTGTTGCAATGTTTTTGGAATCAAAAGGTTTTGAAGCAAGAATTTCTCATGGCGAAGCTAGAACAATTGTTCACGCTATTGGTCTCGTTGAAGTAGACCAAAGAGATTTTGAACTACTATCAGGCGTTTCTGAAGTTATAAGAGTTACAACAAGCTACAAACTTGCAGCTCGTGTTGCACAAGGACAAGATACAGTTGTAGAAGTAAATGGCGTTAAGTTTGGCGATAAACACACTGGGCTTATTGCTGGACCTTGCACAGTTGAATCTTATGACCAAATGGATGCAACTGCTCAGGAGTTGATTGAATCTAATGTAAAAATCATTCGTGGCGGTGCGTTTAAGCCAAGAACAAGTCCATATACTTTCCAAGGCTTAGGTGAAGAAGGGCTAAAAATTCTAAGAAGTGTTGCAGATAATCATCACATGGCAGTAACTTCTGAAATTATGGATGTTTCACAACTCGATATGTTTATGAAATACGTTGATGTGCTTCAAATCGGCGCAAGAAATATGCAGAATTTTAATCTTCTAAAAGCTGTTGGTAAAGTTCATAAACCAGTTATTTTAAAACGTGGACTTTCTGCAACCTATGAAGAATGGTTGATGTCAGCAGAATATATTATGGCTGGTGGAAATAATCAAGTTATTCTTTGCGAACGTGGTATAAGAACGTTTGAAAAATTTACAAGAAACACACTTGATTTGTGTGCTATTCCTGTGATCAAGAAAATGAGCCATTTACCGATTATTATTGACCCATCTCATGCAACAGGTCTAAGAGATAAGGTTGAACCGATGTCACTTGCAGCAATTGCAGCAGGTTGTGATGGCTTGATTATCGAAGTTCATCACAATCCTGAAGTTGCAGTATGCGACGGCGCACAATCACTTTACCCATGGCAATATGATTTATTGTACAAACAAATTAAACAAATAGCTCCAATTGTTGGAAAAGAAATTGTTTAAAAAGTCGTTAAGACTTTAAGACGTTTATGCATTAAGTTCTTAACGTTCGCTTCGCTCATGTTTAATAAAATATAGATCGGCATTACTATGCCGACAGAACAATAAAGTCAGATTAGTAAATCCGACCTATTTATTGTAATGAACTTAATGTCTTAATGCCTTTTTCTTTTAATTCAGCAATTTGTTCTGAATCATAAGCTAATATTTCAGGATGTTTTTTACCCAATTCTATAAATTCTTTTTCTGACATGCCCATAATTTTTGCATTTTCAGAGAAATCATTTTTATGATGCTTTATTGGTCGTGTTGCCAAAAGTGGCTCAATTACACACATTTGTTTATATTCTTCTTTATCAATTTTGAAGTAATTTGATGCATCAGTTATATCTCTATCAAAATTTTCTTTATAATAAGTGATTAACTGAGGGTTATCCTCAAACATTCTTGCTTGAGTTTTTTTATCAACATTAAAATATTCTTTAACATCTTTTATATTTTTACTGATATCATCTGGCTTTTGACCCATTATCCATGCGTTTTCTTCAAGCATATAGAGATAAGTATCATAATCTACGTTTAGCTCTTGATTTAATCTCTCATAATTTTTTTGAGTTCTATCAACAATATTTTTGTAATTGTAACTTAAAATATTTATATTTCTTCCAATATAATCAGCTGCGTCTTCTCTTGTATAGCCAAGCGTTTTTGATACAAAATCAATAAATTTTTCTAGCTTTTGCATAGAAACTCTATATAGTGCAGGCAATGCGTTTGCTTTGTTATAAAAAGTTTCTGGCAAAACACCAATCGTTCTCGAAATGCCTTCATACTTTTTCTTGCTCATATCAAAAGGGATAGCAAGTGTTATAGGTGCCATTACAGCAATCTCAACCATTTTGTTTCTATCTACTTTCACATGATCTTTCATTGCATAAAAGTTTTTCTTTATATGACTAAGTTTCATTGTCGCAAGATATGGTTGAGACTTAATCATTTTTTTTACATTATTTTCTTCTGTATCTAAAAATTCAGCAATATCTCGTATAGAATCTTCTAAATTATCAAAAGTTAATAAAGCAGGATTAGCTTTAACAAGAGCTTTAAAATCTTCAATATCCTTAATATTAAGCTTTTTCATTGTATCATTAGCTCTTGAAATCAGCCAATTGCATGAATGCATCATTGCATCTGGGTTTCTTTTATATAAATCTACACATTCCTCTTCTGTAATTCCCCAAGTTTTTACTAAATTATTAGTACCATTTTTTAAATAACTACCTGATGTATTTGAGAAAAAAGAAGAAGTCTGAGCCAGTTTTAAAAACTCTTCTTTTGACATATTAAGGAAATTATACATATGATATGCAGCTTTCTTTGCAGAAGAAACATTATATCCCTCTAGTTTTGCATAATCTGAATCTGGCGTTTTCTTAATATTAAATTTATCAATATAATTATTTAAATTATCTATAAAACTTTCAAAAGGAAGATTTCTTGTTTTAGTAGATTCTAATATTTCAAA
Organism: Candidatus Gastranaerophilaceae bacterium; assembly: GCA_045586965.1. Classification (GTDB taxonomy): domain Bacteria; phylum Cyanobacteriota; class Vampirovibrionia; order Gastranaerophilales; family Gastranaerophilaceae; genus CAG-196. Next base: position 38,612 of record JAZNBJ010000081.1, read on the forward strand.
AAATTTGACGTATAAATTTGTAGAAAAATATTTACGTTCTTTACCAGTCTTATAATTTTTCAATTCAACTTCATTATTCAAATGAGATTCAAAAATATCAAATATTTTGGATTTTTGTTTTGAATTTTCAAGCTCATTAAGCATCTGTTGATATTTGCTTTGAACTATTTTCATCTCAGCTTCATTAAGTCTTATTTGTTTAAAATTTAAACTCGGGTTTTTAAAATCAATTTGCATAAACATTCCTTTTTTAATAAATTATGCTTAATTAAAAACCTGTAAAAATAAAATTTGTTAGGGGTAGATTGTGGGTTGAGGTTTTTAACCCAACATTAATTATTAAAAATCAAAAAGTTCTTTGATGTGTACATCCAATGCTTTTGCAATTTTAATTAAAGATCTTAGGCCAGGTTTGTTGATATTAACTTCAATTTTTCCAATATAATCTATACTTAACCCAGTCTTTTCAGCTAATTTATCCTGCGTTAAACCTTTATTTTCTCTTAAATATTTTATTCTTGTTCCTAATAATTTATATAAAATATCTTCGTCCATTTGATTATTTTACTGGATGTAGTAACATAATGTTACTGGATATACTCCAGTAGAAAGGTGTATTATGAAAACTTTTAAAAGAACAATATTAATAGACTTAGATGGGGTGTTAAACGCTTATACCGGTGATTTTGACAAAAATTTTATACCACCGATTAAGTCCGGTGCTAAAGAGTTTTTAAAAGAATTATCTAAAGATTTTGAAATAAAATTATTTACTACAAGAAATAAGATACAGGCAACTAAATGGTTAATAGAAAACAAAGTAGATGACTATTTTACTGATATTACAAATACTAAAGA
>JAZNBJ010000082.1:0-32362 GCA_045586965.1 Candidatus Gastranaerophilaceae bacterium
CCGTCTGAGGTAATTGTGCTACCTATAGTTGTTGTATAACTTGTCGAAGTCTCTCTAATGCTTGTGCCTTGATAAGTCACAACACCACCAGTGTTTGTTATACCGCTTGTTGTAGTGGTATAAACTGTCTGACCGCCTTCGGTTATAACTGTATAAGTCACGGCTGCGCTTGAAGTTTGGCTAATACCTGTTGTAATTGTGGTTGTAACAGGAACAGTTGTTGTGCCTTCTCCGCCAAAAGTAACCGCAGAGCCTGAAGTCGCAGAACCTCCGAGGGTTTGAGTATAGCCGTTGTTTGCGTTACCGATGCCCAAGGTGTTGCAGACATCTCCTGCAACATAGCTTCCGTTTGAAGAAGTGATTGTGATTACGCCATTGTTAATGCTTGCGTTAATTCCATTGCCAGACCAAGCGCTGAATAAATCGCTCAACTTACCGCTCGCAGTGCCTGTTGCAGCAACGTCGCCGTTTGAGTCGTAAATCGTCCAGCTTTGACCATCAATTCCCAACTGCGCCACAGTAGAATCCAAGCTAGCGGTTTGAGTGGTTGTATACATTACTGCAACAGTTGAAGATTGAGATGAATTAACTGTTCCGACAAGAGTCTCAAAGCCGATGCCAAATTTCTCGGCAATAGTACCTCCGTTGATTAAGTTCCCCTCTGTGCTGAAGGTCAATTGACCATTTGTTAAAGTAGCTGTAATTCCATAATCATCAAGCTTGCCAATAAAATCATTCAATGTCTCGTCTTTTGACATTGTGATTGTCGCAATAGCTTGGTTATTTTCATCAACAATTATCGCTGTTGAATTTCCGTCAAAATCTAAATCCGCAAAAGTTGTATCGCCATTGACTGTCGTGCTTGAAGTGCCGTTTGCATACAACGTATTCGAACCTGTCATATTATACACGGTCGAATCCGCTACAAATTCGGTCAAGCCCAACGCAACTTCTGCGTTGTAAGTACCACCGACTATTTCACCATTAGAAAGTGATACTACGCCATCATCAATACTTGCTGTAAGTCCAGCTGTGTTCATCGCTGAAAGCAAATCGCCAACACTGCTTGTTGAATACAAGTTTATTGTTGTATATTGCCCTGCATTGTTTTTAACAATTACAGTATCCCCATTGTTTACTGTCACTCCAGTATCTAAATCTGCGAGTTTTGTATCTAAAGTAGCGCTTGTTGTTGTAGTTGTTGACGTTACATAGGTTAGGTTCTCACCAGTCTGAATATTACCTGATACAGTTCCGCCACCTTGCAAGCCAAATGCATTAATCAAGTTGGTTGTGCCGTCATCTAGGATGGATACGTCTTCCATTGTGAAAATACCATCCACAATCGAAGCGTTAACGCCAATTCCGTCTCGTAATGCGGTTATTAAATCTCCTACGGTATCGTCTTTGCCTATAGTTAAATCGTATTCGTCATTATTGTATTTGATTACTACAGTACCTTGATTTACGCCTAATAAAGAAAGCTTGGTTGACTCGTCTGCAATAAGAACCTCCGATGCGCTTTCTTCTGTATGGATTTCATCAGACATAAAGCCTTTGTTTGCGTCTGTAAGTCGTAAGCCAGCAACAATACCTGTATTATCAATATCGTCATTAATGTCGCTTGCGTTAATGTTCATTGAGAAAACGCCTGTGCGCTCATTGAAGTTAGCTTGAACACCTATGTTCTTAAGCTTTTGAGAAAATGTGCCGATTGTATCATATTCACTAATCTTAACAAGCTTTTCTTCTCCGTTAACCGTTACTTTTATATCGCCAGCGCCAATGCCTAAGTTTTTAAGCAAAGTATCATTGTTTGCGATAGTTGTCGTAACAATCTCTGTTTGATAGGTGTATTTACTTGTAGCTTGAGTGTTTGACGCCAATTTTTTAACGTCAATCTCGTATGTTCCCTCTTCGGCCTCGTGGGTTGCAAGTGCGGACAATACACGGGTGTTTGATGAAGTAGCGATATTCTTGGCAAACACGTCCATGTTAGCAATGTTAAATCTGGTATCTGTTACCTTCTCCAATAATGAACGGAATGATGAAAAGAAAGATTTTATACTATTTAAAGTATTAAGTGATAAAGCAGCGACTTCCTTCTTTTCTTGCAGCGTAGTGACTTTCGCTCTCTTTAATGCAGTGAGCGATTCGATCCAAGATGATGTATCTAATCCTGAGGCTAAGCCACTAAACGAAATTGTCATTTCTGTCCTGCTATATTGTTCCGTCACTTAAAGCAGCAATATTTTGGGGCAAAGCGCGCATAGCAAAAGCCGTCCAGGGTTTTTGCCTACTGTGATAATCGTGTTTTTGTCAAAATTTTATCGCTACTTTATATATATATTATAGCTCTTTGGTGAAATCTTTTCAAGTCTTTAGTTAATATAATTTTTGAGTTTTTATTATTAACTAAAATTAGCTTTTTATTTTTTTTTGAAGTACACTTTTGATAACGGAGATATTTGAGATGGCAGAAATATTATATTTATATATAGCAGTTTTTACATTGTATTTTTTAGTGTTGGCTATTGTATCAATGAAGCCTGAACGCAAAGTTAGAGATAAATTTACATCAAAGGATTCAAACTTATGTGTTGTGGTTTATGCAACTGGTGAAAGTAATACTTTAGAAAATCTTATTAAACAGCTTAAAAATCAGAATTATCCAAAGCAAAATTATACAATTTATGCGATTTTGGATAAGTGTGAAAATGTTTCTGAAGTGACTTTGCAAACAGAATTAAATGTGAATGTTATAAATATTAATAACATTGAACCTGTTGGAAAAAGCCAAGCTTATTCAATTATTGCTGAAAAATTGCAAGATATCCGAGATTTAGATGCTTATGTTTTTTTAGATGCCAAAAATTATATTGAATCTGACTTTTTAGCGGATGTGAATTTCTATTTGACAAAATATCAAGTGTTTAATCCTATGATTAACTATTTGCCACAAAATGATACGCTAACTTTTTGGGAAAATGTTAAGTCTGCATATATAAGATATGTTTCAAAATTTATTAATAAATCAAGAACAAGATTAGGTTTAACTAATATTTTAAATACAGATTCTTTTGTAATAAGAAAAGATTTATTAAATAAAATAGCATCATTTGATTTCAGAGATTTAATTTCTGAAACTGAATATACATTAAAGCTTGCGCAAAATGATGTGAAAGTTGCTTTTATAGATGATTTAAGGGTGTATGAAAGTATTGATAAATTTGAATTTCGCATTCCATCATTAACAAAAAGATTTAGCATATTTTGGAATAATGTATTAGCGCCAAGCAATTGGTATACAAAAGAGTTTTTATTCTCTTTAATTGCTCCAAATTGTTTAACAGTAATTATAGGATATTTCTTTGTTTTGGCGCACGTATGCAAATTCTCTTTGTTTGTAAGCTACTCAAATGTACTTCTTACAGGCTTAGTTTTACTGTTAGCGTTTAGTATAAGTTTAACTAATGTAAAACTTATAACAAAAGAATATTTGTATTTAATGTTGTATCCAATTTATGCTTTTGCACGAGTTATTTATAACTTCCCTCCTTTTAGGGGTGTGAGAAATATTATTAAGAATTCTACAAGAAAACATGATATTCAAGAAATGATTGTTGATGTTTTTGTCTCTGATGGTCAGAATGAATTTCCTTGTAAAATGAAGCTTATTTCTGATGATGGAGCTGCAAAAGTTACATTTATCAATAAGAAAAAAACTTATACTACAAAAAATAATCATTTGAGAATGATTGATGCCGTAAGAGAATTGTCAACAAAGCTTGCTGATTACGGTTTGACATTGAAAGTATGCCAATGTTGCAAATATTTTCAGCCAGTTGTTGATGGTTCTACAAATATGGTAAAAGGTCAGTGTAATTGTCAATTCCAAGGTAGAACACCAGGAGATATTATTCCAACTTTGATTTGGAATACTTGCCCGAAATTTGAAGAACACAACATTGTAAACTTATTTTAATTAATATAAGTTTCTTCTAAAAGTTTTATTCTGAATTTACTTCCCGCAGGTATTGAAACTCTACCACCTTTGGAAAAGAATGCACAAATTGGTGAAGTTATAGCGTTAGCACCCAAGCAAATTGTTCCGTATGCAACAGGGAATGGCGATAGAATAAATGTAGAGCCTTCTGCGCCTAAGTTAACTGTTAGTGTCATCATCTTGTTAAATAAAGTTCTGCCCCAATTACCCTTTTTCCACATTGTTTTTAAGTATGTGCGATCACCTTTTATATTATTTAAAAAGATTTTTTTATCTCCAGCTCTCGTTACATAAGCTTTCAAAGGAACTGTTTGACCTTTATAAATCATTGAATGAACTCGTATTACAACCAAGCCCCCATTACAAGTGATTTGGGGTGAGTGTGATTCTATAATTTCGCCTTGGAATACTGTTCCTGCTGGAATTGTATAGCCTTTACCGTGAGAATTGCCACTAGTTTTGAATTTAACAGAAGTTCCTTTTACTTGCCAATCTGAAATTGCATTTAAGCTTGTAACATCAAAAGATTTTCCTTTTTTTATTTTTATATTACCGCCTGTATAAGGGATATATGAAGTTTTTGGCTCTATAGTTTCATTTTTTACGTCTGAAGATTTTGTCGAATTACCATATTTTGTTATATTGGGTAAGCTTGGCAATTTTTCATCAGGAGCTTTTATATTATCAGCCTGCAAACTTTTATCAAGTGCGGTATCTGCAATTCCTGTATCATCAACAAGCTTTGTTGGGTTGTAATTTTTTCTGATTTCATCATCAACTGTCTCATCAAGGTCAATGGCATGACTAAAATTTGGCATGAGCATGCTTAAAATTAATATAAAAAGTGTTAATTTTACATTTATTTTCATTGTCAAAATCTCTCTCTACTTCTATTTTACCAAATTGTAACAAATTTGTTAAGAACTAGCAAAAAATATTTTGCTTTGTTTTATGATTAATGTGTAGACATTATGAAAATATAGATTGGAAACTAAGATGAAAATTCTTACAACGCAAAATCTAAACTCATTAGCAAGTGCAGAAAAAACAACCAACAATTATTCTAGTATCCCTAACGAGATTAGATACGATTTTTTACTGAACAATGGTTCATTAAATCCTTCTGATAACAACGATGCTGTGGCGTTTAAGGCCAAGAAACCGTCAGGCAAGGATGTTAAAAAAGTTTTAAAAGTAGTAGAAGAAGCAAAAAAGAAGGTTGGCGAGATTGCAAAAGAAGCCAACCCCGAGGTAAAAAGAGGGGACAAATTATTCAAGAGTCCCTTTTTTCGTAAGCTTTGTGGCGTTTCAGACTATGAAACAGTAGTTCAATCTACTATCGCTGCAGTAGCATGTGCATTGAGAGCTTTGACAATAGTTGGTATGTCAAACGAAGAAAATAAAGGCAACAACGCTTACGCAGCAGGACACGCTTTAGCGTCTGGTATCGTTGGTTTTATTACAGTGTTTGCTTTGACAACTCCATTTAAAGCTGGTTCTGATCACGTTATGAGAAATCTTAAAGACTTGAGCGATAAAACTCTTAAACGTCTATATCCTCATTTAGATTTAAAATCGACTGTTAATGCAGAAGGTAAGAGAATTCCTCATAAAATTATAGAAGAAATTAATGGCGAAAAAGTTGAAAAAATTCTTTGGAGAAACTTGGATGGCTTAGAATTTTGTGCTGATATGAAAACTTGTGATATGTTACCAAAATTCAGACCATTATCTGAAATGTCACAAGAATCTTTTGAATCTATTCTTGGTGTAGAAAAAGTTAATTGGTCTAAATTTAAAGACAAATCATTTAATACTGTTGTAAATGAAGACCAAAAAGTTATACACGAACTTATTGACTTTAGCAAGCTAGGCTTAGTATTTGAACATACAGAAACTCCTGTAGGTAAAAAGGTTGGTTTCTTCAAACGTTTATTTAATAAAAATACTGAAGTTAAACCTGCTAAATATGACGTACAAGTTTTATTCAAAGATATGGACAAAGAATTCTTTACTGATTTTGTAAGCAAGTTAGATGATAGCAGTCCTTGGAAACAACTTGATATTGAATCAGCATTTGAAAATGGTTCAATGAAACACTTCGATGAATGGAAAAAACTTGACGGTAATCCGTTTAAATTGGATTTAGATTCAGTATATGCATATTCACCACTAGAAACTTATGATAGAGCATTACGTAGTAATGGTACTTTAAGATTTGATGAAGTCGAAGGCATTCACAAAATTAGAGGCTTCCAACGTAATGGTATTAACGGTAATAGAGGTACAGAAATATCTGATGAAATGTTAAAGGCAGATAAAGAATCTGCAGCATTAATTAGAGGTCTTACTTGGATTCCTGATTTAATCTTCAGAATTCCAATTGCTATGACAACTGTTGCAATGATTCCTTGGATTTTAAAAACAGTATTTGGTATTGAAAAACAAAAACCACAACCTAAAGTTGCTGAAAATAAACAACAAGAAATAGTATTAAATAAACCTGAAATTAAACCTGAAGCCGTTGCGTTCAAGGGTAATAGTTCAACTGTTAATCCTGATACAGCTGAGTCAAATGAAAATATTTCTTTCAAAGCTGGCGCACCTAAAAAACCTGGCTTTTTCAAGAAACTAACTGAAATACTTGGTGAGTTTATGGGTAACCTATATGGAAAAAAATTAATTGAAAGCGATAGAATGGCTAAAGTTTCTGCTGCATTATCAGATATTCCTGGTGGGGTAACTCAAGCAATGGCAACATTTGGTGCACTATTAACAAGTGGTACTTATGTTACTAGAACCTTAGGTAATAAAGACCTTGAAGATGATAAGAAACGCACATTAGCAGTTAACCAAACTTTATGCTTTATTGTTCCAACAATCGCTGCTTATACAGTTGATAAATTAATTAGTGGTTGGGTTAAAAAACAAGAGTACAGATTTAAAAATGTTAACTTTGGTGTAGCTGAAAAATTAAAAGCTGATGGCAAAACAGAAGCTGCAGAAAAACTTGTTAAACAAGTTGTGAAAAATTCAAACGGTGTAAGAATTTTAGCATCGTTAGCAACATTTACAATGATTTATAGATATGCAACTCCTGTTTTAATCACACCTCTTGCAAACAAAATTGGTAATTGGGCAAATGCAAAACGTGCAGAAAAACAAGCTGCTGAAAAAGAGGCTCAAACAGCCAAAGTTGCGTAAAAAGAATGCAATCTTAATGTGTACATAAACTAAAACTCTTTGGGTAAAACCAAAGAGTTTTTTTATAATATAATTATCTTATGGAGCTTTTATTTTTAGACATTATCGACTCAACAAATAAATATGCAAAAGAACACTTAGGCGAATTAAATGATAAAACCATCGTTTATGCGGGCTTACAAACTGCAGGTAGGGGACGGCTGCAGAGAAAATGGAATTCAAATTCTGGCGCCAATATTTATGCTTCAATAGTATTAAAACCTTCAAAAGAATTAAAAGAAATTTATTCAAATTTAACTCAATATTTATCCTTAATTCTTGCTGAGACTTTTGAAGAGTATAATATAAAACCATCAATAAAATGGCCGAATGATGTTAGGATAAACGGCAAAAAAATATCTGGAATTTTAGCTGAAAGTGTTATTGAAAAAAATGAACTTAAAGGGATTGTTTTAGGCTTTGGAGTCAATCTAAATTGTACAAAAAATGATATGGAAAGTATTGATCAACCCGCAACGTCTTTAAATTTAGAAACAGGCATGGAAATAAACAGAGAAATTTTCTTAAAAAAGGTTATAGACAAGTTTTGTTTGAGGTATAATAAATTTATTGAGGAAGGATTTTTATTAATTAGAGAAGATTATAAAAAAAGAGCTGAATTTCTCAATATGCCGATTACTGTAAGAGTTTTTGATAGCGAAATTTCTGGAATAGCGAAAGATATTACAGATAGCGGTGCTCTAATAATAGTTGATAGAAATAATAAAGAACATGTACTTTTAATAGGAGATATATTATGAATGAAACTTTAATGCAAGGCGTTTCTGTAATGCTAATTGGCATGGGAACTGTAGTTGCATTTCTTTGCATTACAATCATTTCAATGTTTGTAATGTCGTTTGTAGTGGGAAAATTAAACCAATTATTCCCAGAAGCCGTACCTGCTACAGCAGGCGGAGCTAAAAAAGTTGCTACATCTAGTGATGATAGCGAAGTTGCAGCAGCTATTGTTGCAGCATTATTTAAAAAGTAAAAATTTTAGATAAAGGAAGGTAAAAATGTCAAAAAAACTAATTAAAGTTATGGATACTTCATTCCGTGACGGTTTTCAATCAATCTACGGTGCAAAAGTTTTAGTAGATGATTTTCTACCAGCTTTAAAAGCTGCAGTAGATGCAGGTCTTAGACACTTTGAAACAGCTGGTGGCGCTAGATTTCAAGTTCCAATTTTCTTCTGTAATGAAAACGCATTTGAAACTATGGACAAAATGAGAGAAGCAGTAGGACCAGATGTTAAATTACAATCATTATCACGTGGTGTAAACGTAGTTGGCCTAAACTCTCAACCAAGAGATGTTATTGATTTACACGCAAAAATGTTTGCTAAACACGGTGTTAATGTAATTAGAAACTTTGACGCATTAAATGACGTTAATAACTTAATTGATTCAGCTAATTCAATCAAAAAACATGGCTTAGACCACGAAGTTACAATCACAATGATGGAACTTCCTTATGGTTGTGAAGGCGCTCACGACGTAGCTTTCTACGAAAGAGTTTTAAGAAATATTTTAGATGCAGGTATTCCATTTGATAGCTTAGCATTCAAAGATGCATCAGGTACATCTAATCCTAGAAAAGTTTTTGAGACAGTTAAAATGGCTCGTGAAATTCTTGGTTCTGATGCTCACATTAGATTCCACTCTCATGAAACAGCAGGTACAGGCTTAGCTGCATACTTAGCTGCTCTTGACGGTGGTGCTGACGGCATTGACTTAGCTATGAAACCTGTTTCTGGTGGTACTGGTCAACCAGATATCGTTTCTATGTGGCACGCATTAAAAGGTACTGAATACGATTTAGGCTTAGATATTAAGAAAATTATGGAAGCTGAAGAAATCTTCAAAGAATGTATGAAAGATTACCCTCTAGATCCTGTTTCTTTAGCAGTTAATCCTATTCTTATTCAAGCTCCACTTCCAGGTGGTGCAACAGCTACAACTGTTAACCAATTGAAAGATATGGGCCAAATGGATAAATTCCCAGCATTAATTCAAGCAATGAAAGAATGTGTAGAAAGAGGCGGTTTCGGAACTTCTGTAACTCCAGTTTCTCAATTCTATGCTCAACAAGCATTCTTGAATGCAACTCAAGGCGCTTGGAAAGTTGCTAACCCTGGTTATGCAAAAATGGTATTAGGTTACTTCGGTAAAACTCCATGTGAACCTGATCCTGAATTAGTAAAATGGGCTGAAGAAAAAATGAATATGGCTCCTACAACTGAAAAAGTAGTTGATATTAACGAAAAAGATCCTGAAAAAGGACTTAATGCTGCAGAAGAAAGATTGAAAGCAGCAGGACTTCCTGTAACTGATGAAAACTTATTCATTGCAGCTGCTTGTAAAGACGGTAACGTTGATAAAGGTATTGACTTCTTACTTGGTAAAGGTCAAGTATCTGTAAATAAAAATGCAGCTAAAGTTGCAGCTTGTCAAAATAATACATCTTCAACTGGTGAATACACAGTTACTGTTAATGGTAAAAAATATTCAGTTAAACTTGATAGCGATAAAAAAGCTACAGTTAACGGTAAAGCTTACGATATCGCTGTTAAAGACGGTATTGACTCTGCTCCAGCAGCATCAACAGGAGCTGGCGAAGCTGTTAATGCAAGCTTACCTGGTAACGTATTAAGAATTGAAACATCTGTTGGTGCATCTGTTGCAGAGGGCGATGTTCTTTTAGTTCTTGAAGCTATGAAGATGGAAATTGAAGTTAAAGCTCCAAAGGCTGGTATTGTTCAATCTATCTTAGTTGCTCAAGGTGATAAAGTCGTAAACGGAACTCCGTTGGTAACAATAGGCTAAGGGGGGTAAACGATGAATATTATTGATGGTTTACACAAACTTTGGGAATCAACTGGGATAATGTTGTTTCAAAAAAGCGCAGATGCAGCTTTTAATAACCCTAACCTAGAAGGCATGGACCAAATTTTCCAAGCGCACGGTCAATGGATTATGATTTTAATCTGTTTGTTCTTATTATGGCTTGGTATCAAAAAACAATTTGAACCATTGTTACTTGTTCCGATTGCTTTTGGTGGTTTGTTATCAAATATTCCTATGCTTCCAGGTGAAGCTATTGCTGGGCCTGACGGCTTCCTAGGCATTATCTTTGAAGCTGGTATTCATAAAGGCCTATTCCCATTAATTATCTTTATGGGTGTAGGTGCAATGACAGACTTTGGTCCATTAATTGCAAACCCTAAAACAGCTCTTTTAGGTGGTGCAGCACAGTTTGGTATCTTTGGTGCATTATTAATGGCATATTGTATTTTTGGATTTACAATGCCAGAAGCAGGTTCAATCGGTATTATTGGTGGTGCTGACGGTCCGACTTCAATTTATGTAACATCTAAATTAGCGCCAGATTTATTAGGACCAATTGCTGTTGCAGCATATTCTTATATGGCTTTGGTACCAGTAATTCAGCCACCAATTATGAAATTACTTACAACAGAAGCTCAAAGAAAAATTCAGATGACACAATTAAGAGAAGTTACAAAAAGAGAAAAAATCGTATTCCCATTGATGGTATTACTTCTTTGTGTAATCTTCTTACCAAGTGCTTGCCCTCTTTTAGGTGCATTATGTTTTGGTAATTTATGTAAAGAATGTGGTGTTGTAGAAAGACTTTCTGACACTATGCAAAATGCTTTAATCAACATTGTTACTATCTTCTTAGGTTTATCAGTTGGTTCAAAACTTTCTGCAGAACAATTCTTGACAGTTCAAACATTATTCATCTTAATTTTGGGTATTGTTGCATTCTCACTTGCAACAGCTGGTGGTGTGATAATGGCTCACGTTATGAACTTATGCAGTAAAACTAAAATTAACCCACTTATTGGTGCAGCTGGCGTATCAGCTGTTCCAATGGCAGCTCGTGTAGCTAATAAAGTAGGTTTAGAGGCTAACCCTCAAAACTTCTTGTTAATGCACGCAATGGGACCAAACGTGTCAGGCGTAATCGGTTCTGCTGTAGCTGCAGGTGTATTGCTTGCACTTTGCGGTTAATTAGTAGCAAATAAAAGCTTAAAAAGCCTCACATTTTGTGAGGCTTTTTTTATTATTTATTTTGTGATTTTAAATATTTTTCATACAAATCAGGGCGTTTTAATTTTGTGCGTTCCAGTTTTTGTTGCATACGATACTCTTCAATCAGCTTATGATTTCCATTCAAAAGAACATCAGGCACTTTTAAGCCTCTATATTCTCTTGGTTTGGTATATTGAGGATATTCCAATAATCCATCAGAGAAGCTATCATCATGTGCGGACTCTATTTTTCCTAATGTTCCATCAATATTGCGTGAAACGCTATCAATTACGCATAAAGCAGGTAATTCTCCACCTGTTAAAACAAAATCACCGATTGAGATTTCTCTTGGTTTTATTATTTCTCTAATTCTTTCATCAAAACCTTCGTAATGACCGCATAAAATAATCACTTGGTCATATTGCGCTAATTCTTTTGAAATTTCATGTGTAAAAGGTTCACCTTGAGGTGTCATCATTATCGTAATAGATTTTGCCCCTTTATTTACCCCTTTATTTACCCCTTTATTTATTGCTTCATAGCAATCAACATAAGGCTGAGGAGCTAAAACCATTCCTGCACCGCCACCATAAGGAGTATCGTCAACTTTTTTATGCTTGTCTAATGTAAAATCACGAGGATTGATTGCGTTAACCTCTATTACGCCATCTTCTGAAGCTCGTTTCATTATGCTAAAATCCAAATGTGATTGGATTAATTCAGGAAACAAAGTTAAAACGTCAAATCTCATGACAGTAGCCCTTCAATATTATTGATTTGTACTCGTTTTGATTTTATATCAACAGAAGTAACAATAGCTTTTACAAAAGGAACTAGGCAAATATTTTTTGAGTTTGTTTTAACAGATAATAAGTCACTAGCTCCATTATTAGAAACTCCAACAATTGATCCGACACGAGTATCACCGTCATAAACATTTAAACCAACAAGTTCATCTATTAAGAATTCATCTTCTTCTAAATGTTCACGAGCTATTGTTTCTTGTACGAAAACTAAACATCCTTTATACTCTGCGATTTCATTTAAAGAATTTATATCTTTAAACTTAATTATTGCACATTTTGGAGTAAATTTAAGGCTTTCAACTTCAAATAATTTATACTCATTATTAAATTGAATATAAACAGCATCAAGTTTTAACAAAAAGTCTTCACGTCCTTTTGTATATCCAAACTTAGCTTCACCTCTAACACCGTGGAAATTTAAAATTTTACCTATTGAAACAAAGTTATTCTTCATCTTCTTTTTTCTTAGGTTTTCTACCACGTTTAGGTTTTTCTTCAGTTGTTTCTTCTGCAACCACAGGAGCTTCTTCTACTGGTTGTTCAACTGTTTTTGCATCAGTTTTCTTTTCATGTTTAACAACCATATAATCAGCAGGTTTATCAGCTCTATCTTCGTTCCAACGATCTAAGCCCATTTGAGAACGAACTAATTTGATACCTACGTGAACACGCCATTCATCCATTTTTAATTGTGCTGCAATGATTTTATGACAACCAATTGGAGGTAATGGTAATAACGGTTCGTATAAGCTCTTAATAGCTAAAAGTTGATCTGGTGATATTGCCAGCTTACGTTTAGGGAATGGTAATTTTGGCAACATTAATTTTTGTCTTACTAAATTGATGCCAAAGAATACTTTTTGTGGCTCTAAGCCAATTTGAGCTCCGATAACTTCATGAGCATCTGGGTTTGGTAAAGGTAACATCAATTTATATAGAACTTCAATTTGTTCTAATTGTTCCTTGCTAATCAATAAAGGTTTAGCTTGTTTTTGCGGTCTAGGACGTTTAGCAGGATTAGGACGTCTTTGGAAGCCACCATTGTTTCTGCCACCGCTTGCATAATTGTTTCTGAAACCGCCTCTATTATCTCTTTGACCATCTGGACGACGTTGTTGGTAACCGCCACGATTATAGCCACCGCCGTTGTTATCACGTCTTTGGTGTCCACCACCTTGGCCACCTCTATTGTAACCGCCATTGTTATCACGGTTATAATTATTTCTATATCCTCCTTGTTGAGGTCTATCATAGCTACGAGGTTTTTGCTCTGCTGAATATGAGCTATAAGAGCTATAGCTTTGCATTGGCTTTTCATCAGCCGCTTCACTCTTGTCCGCATATAAGCAATTTGGACATATTACTCTCTTGGGGTTCTTTGTTTCAAATTCCGCACCACATTTAATGCACTTGTTTACATACATAATTAAAGCCTCTTAACCACAATAATAAAAAAATTTCACTAAACTAAATATCCTGTCAATAAATTAAATAATATGAGATTTAATCAAAATAATTCGGCTACCACCGAACATGTTTATTATAATACATATTTAAAAAAAAACAAGTCCCTTAACATGTTTTTTAACATGCTACTATTCTTGAATAATCGGCTTTTTTATGGTTTAATCTTAATTATGAGAGAATTTAATTTAATAAACGGAATAGTTACTAACTTAAAACAAAATAAAAACACACCGAGAATAGCCTTGTCTTTAAATTTTTCTATTAATGAGGCTGAGAAATTTGCTGGTGAATATTTATTAATGAATCGCCTGTTGTTAAAGGGTACTAAAAAATATTCATCAGAAGAACTTGCGACAATATTGGATGAAAATGCAATAGATTTGTATACAGAAATGAAATATGACTATTTGCGTTTTAGATTTGTTGCTTTAAATGAAGATTTTGAGCTTGCGTTATCTTTGCTTGCTGAAATTATATTAAATTCAACTTTTGAAGAGTTTGAAAAAGAAAAAGAAAAATTAAAAGGTGAATTGTTGGCTGAATTAGATTCAGCTAAAACTAAGGTTTCGGATTTGTTTACAAAAACTATATATAAAGACCACTTCTATGGTCACAGCTATACAGTTATATTGGAACAACTCGATAATGTAACAATTGATGATGTTAAAGAAGCGTATTTGAATATATTAAAAAATTCTCAAAAAGCGCTTGCTTTGGTAGGGGATATTGAATTTGAAAATGCAAGTATGCTTCTAAATAAATTCTTAGGTGATATACCGCAATCAATTGAACAAAGTTCTTCAATTAATTCCCCAGAAAAAATAAATAATGAATATGCTGAAATTATTAAAGAAGATGCACAACAAGCACAAATAATTCAAGGGTGGCGTGTTGCATCAATAGGGAGTGAGGATTATCCACGGCTAATGCTTCTTAATGTTATTTTAGGAGCTAGCGGGCTTTCTTCAAGATTATTCTTGGAATTAAGAGAGAAAAAAGGTCTTGCTTATACTGTAAGAAGTTCTTATGAAAATCACTCTAAGGCTGCTGTTTTCAGCATATATATAGGAACAGAGCCTGCTAATATCGAAACTTCAATTGCAGGGTTCAAAGAAGAAATTGAAAAAATCAAGAATGTTTTGGTATCAGAAGAAGAACTTCGTAATGCCAAAAATAATATTATAGGTAAACAGCAATTTATAACAGAAACAAATTCTCAGCAAGCTAATTTAATGGCATATTATGCTATAACAGGGAAACCTTTTAATTACCAAAATCAAGTTATAGAGATGTTGAAAAAAGTTACGCCAGAAGAATTAAAAGAATGTGCAAATAAATATTTTACAAATGATTATGTTTTAGCTGTACTTAAACCTTAGGTGTTAAAATGCAAATATTCGGTAATCAAGAAAATCCTGATGTATTAGTTATTGGTGTTTTTCATGGTGATGAACCCCAAGGTGAATATTTAATAAATGAATATCTTAAAAAGAATAAGAGGTCAAATATTTTATTTGTACCAAGATTAAATAGCCAAAATACAAGAGTTAATGTCAATGGCGTGGATTTAAATAGAAACTTTCCTACTTTAAACTGGGAATTAACAAAAAAAAATGATTATTATGGTGGGACTTCTCCAGCTAGTGAAAAGGAAACTAAATTTGTTATTGATTTAGTAGAAAAATATCAACCTAAAGTAATATTAACGCTTCATGCACCATATAAAATTGTGAATTATGATTGTGATAAGTATGGATTTGAAATCGTTGAAAAAATATCAGAAATTATGAAATATCCAATCGAGTCTTCCATTGGATATCCAACCCCAGGTAGCTTCGGAACTTGGGCTGGTATTGAAAAAGAAATTTTAACAATTACTCTGGAATTAGATGAAGAAATTGATGTAAAGGAACTTGAGATGCAAGTTTTTGAAGTTTTTAAATATTTAGAAGGTATAAAATGCAAAATATAAAAGATATTGTTGAAAAAAACGGATTAAAGCATGTCGCTATAATTATGGATGGAAATCGACGTTGGGCAAAAGAACGTAATTTACCAAGTGCTTTTGGACATAAAAAAGGTGTTGAAGCTCTTAAGGCAACAATGAGAGCTTGTGATGATTTCGGTATAAAATATTTAACAGTTTATGCGTTTTCTACTGAAAATTGGAATAGAAAACCTGATGAAGTTAATTTCTTGATGGATTTGTTAGGACAAACTTTAAAAAATGAACTGCAAGAAATGCATGACAATAATGTTGTTATATCTTTTATTGGCGATACTACAAGATTAAGTGATAACTTACAGAAAATACTTGCAAATGCAGTAGAAACGACCAAAAATAATACTGGGGTAAATCTCCAAATAGCCTTCAATTATGGCTCGAGAGCGGAATTAACAAGAGCTGTTCAAAGAATAGTAGATTCTGGTGTGAAAGAGATTGATGAAGATTTAATAAGCAAGAATCTTTATACATCAAATATACCTGATCCAGATTTGTTAATCCGAACAGGCGGTGAGATGAGAGTTTCAAACTATTTGCTTTGGCAAATTGCATATTCAGAATTCATAGTTATAAATGAATTTTGGCCAGAATTTGACAAAACTATGCTATCTAGGTGTATAATAGAATTTAATAATAGAACTCGTCGCTGGGGAAAATAGGTAAAGTCAAGCATCACCAACAGACATAACTAAAAAGGTCGGCTTATGACTATAGCCATACTAACATTAATACTTTTAAGTTATATGAAAATTACCGGAAAAACATTGCCGGCAGTAGAGAAACGATTGAATAAAGTTAAAAATGCGAAGAAAAAAAATCCTGTTGTAGATTTGGCAAATGTTGCTGAAAAAGAGGTCTTATCAACAGAATTGACTAAGGTTGATAAAGTTGCATTTAAACACCAGAAGCATTTAAATGTTTATCCGAAGATATATTCAGGCAGCTTGAAGATTTAATAAGGTTTATGAATTAAGTTCTCATGCGTGCTTAATTCGATGAAATCATCAATTTTCTCAAGCTTTTCATTAAGAGCAAGTTCTATTAAGTAGTCTGCAAAGTGAACATTTTTAGGTAAAAAAGATCCGTGCAGATATGTGCCGAATACGTTTTTATATCTAGCGCCTTCAAATCCATCTTTTCCGTTGTTACCATTACCTTTAATAATTTGTGCTAAAGGTTTTGTATCACCTTGTAAATAAGTTAATCCACTGTGGTTTTCAAATCCAACAATTGTATTTGGTGTGATAATATCAGTTTGAGCTGTAACATTCCCTATAAATCTTTCATTTCCAGCTATGGTATAAGCGTCAATTAAGCTTATACCTTTGAGCTTTTCTCCATTAAAAGGTTGGTAATAATGTCCAAAGAGTTGGTAGCCTCCGCATATGCCCAAGAACACGGCGCCTCTATCTCGTTCTTTTATTAAAATATCCTTGTGTTTTTGCAATTCATTTGAAACTTCTATTTGTTGCTTATCTTGGCCCCCACCAATAAAATAAAAGTCGTGCTCTTTTATTTTATCACCAATATTAATTTCTTCTATTTCAACATTAATTCCACGCCATTCGCAACGCTTTTTTAATGTGATTATATTTCCGCCATCACCGTAAATATTAAGCAATTTTGAATATAGATGCGCAATTCTTAAAGTTTTCATTATACAGACAATTCCTTTAATACTTTTGCTGATTTTTGTTTTTTATTAGTATGAATTTGTATGTATTCATCTAATAGATTAAAGCATACTTGGCATACTTTTTCATTAGCTTTTTTATCATATTCACTTACAAAGTTAAAATCAAATTGCAACATGGCTTCTAAAAATTCTTTGATTTTATGATGCATTTTTAATTTTACGCCTAAATGTTCATTGCACTCTTTGCAAATGATACCACCCATTTGGGAAGAAAAATACATTTCTTCGTCAAGGATTCGTTCTCTGCAACATAGGCAGCTGTCTAATTCAACACAAAAACCCATATATAATAAAAACTTAAGCTGAAATTTGATTACTGCAATATAAGCGTCTTTTTTTGTATCAGATTCTGCAATGCGATTTAAAGCTTGGTATAATAATTCATAGACATCTTTAGAGATAGCTTCAGAACCTTCGCCTAAATTCATTACTAATTCTGATATATAAGATGAAAACATTAGTTTATCAATATCTTCCCTTGATTTCCTAAAATTATTAAGAGTTTGTGCTTGAATAATTGTATCCATAGAACGACCTTTTAAGAGCTGTAGCGAATTCGCAACTAACAAATCCATTCTAGCTCCAAGTTTACTTTTAGGACGTTTTATACCTTTTGCCACGCCTTTAATTAAGCCATTGTCCTTTGAATACATGACAACTATCTTATCAGCATCATTTAAATTATAAGATTTTAGATTAATAGCTTCTGTTACATAATTATTCATAATGAGATTTTGTTCCTTGATATGCACCTCTGAACATTTTTTCTAATTCGTTCTCATCATTTGAATTTATTAAAGCTTCTTCTTTAGTAATTAAATCTGACATAACCAATTTTGCTAAAGATACATTTAATGAAATCATATCATCAATAGTATTTTCAGCTAATAATGTATAAATTTCATCAGTGTTGCCTTTTTGGATATAGTCTCTGATTGTTGGAGTTACAACCATAATTTCGCAAGCTGGGTAACGAGTATCATTCTTTTCTGAATAAACTAATTTTTGCGCAATTGTAGCTCTTAATGTATCAGACAATTGTTTGCGGATTAAATCTCTATTAGACTCTTCAAACATGTTTATAATTCTGTTGATAGTCTGTACGGCATCATTAGTGTGTAAGGTAGAGAATACTAAGTGACCTGTTTCTGAAGCTTTTAAAGCCGCTGCCATTGTTTCTTTATCACGAATCTCACCAATGAAAATAACATCAGGGTCTTGGCGTAATGAGTATTTGATACCATCAGAAAAACTTTGAGTATCTACGCCAACTTGTCTTTGTGAAATTATGCTCTTGCTACTATTAAATACGTATTCAACAGGGTCTTCAATAGTTACAATATGTTTTGAATCTGTTACACTGATTTCATTTATTAATGAAGCCAAAGTTGTTGATTTACCACTTCCAGTAGGACCTGTAACTAATACAATACCGTTAGTATATTTAACAATATCATTTAAAACTTCTGGTAAATTTAAATCAGCTAAGCTAGGTATGCCATAAGGAATATTTCTTATAACCATAGCAGGCATGCCTAATTGTCTGTTGAAGTTGATTCTGAAACGAGAACAACCTTTAATTTCAAACATAAAGTCAATGTCGCATAATAAAGCAACATCATCTAATAATGAGGTTGGAGCAATTGACATAACAGCTCTTTCAACATCTTCTTTTGTCAAAACTTGCATATTAGTTTTTTTTATAAAACCGTTTTTCCTTATATATGGTGCATGTCCTACTTTTAGGTGCTCATCTGATGCTCCAGCTGCAACAGCGCTTTTTAAAAACTGTATAATGTCAAAAATCTCGCTCATATCTTCCCTCTCTATAATTTAACACGCTTATTATATCGTATCATCTACATTGTTCTTTGACAATAATGTAACAAAAAAAATCTCGGTATAACCGAGATTTATATAATTCTTTATTTTAACCTTATTAACAGCAGCAAGTAAATGATGAACTTGAGCTTGAAGAACTTGTTGATACAGAAACTGCAACTGAACTGCTAGATTCACAGCCACCTGACATTGCGATAGAGCCGCTTGTTTCTGTTGAACCTCCAGCATAAGCAATAGAACCGCTTGTTTCTGTGCTTTCGCCGAATGCAAAAATGACACTTTCAGAAGGACCTTGGTAGAAGCTACAATAATCTTCGCCGCCACCTACATTAGACGCTAATAAAGAAACAGGTGCTTCTGATGAATTATCAGATAATAAGCTTGTGCTAGGAGTTTTGTTTTCAGTACCGATAAATTTAAAACAAGTATTTTGTTTATCTTCTGAACCTGCGAATGTTAAATAAGCCATCTTTTTTATCCTATCTTTGTGTCTACATTTATATAAAGTTTAAAAAAAATGTTCAATTTCACAATCAGTTTTTATTGTTACAATTCTTAACATTATTGTTACGATAACCAATACCTGCTCTATAACCTGATATAGAGTACATTATAGGTAATGCTGGCTCAATCCATTTTAGGCCTGACATTACTGCTACAGTTGCAATGTCATCAACATGTAGACCAATATCAAGAGCTTCAGGTTTTCTTTCTTTGTAAATGTTATGGTTTGTTTTTTTGCCAAAAATAGGGTTAATTAGTTTATTACCTATTAAATTGGCTATTGCACTACCTCCAATAATACCGGTCATAACTATGCCACAAATCATGCCAATAGCACGTTGTGCTTTAGATTTAACTCCAGATTTTTCCATAAGTGCTAATGCCAAACCAGCACCAACATTGCATAAAAAGATATTAGCTAAGTATTGGTATGTGCCTTCTTTAATTTTATCAGGGAGTTTGCTTTTCCAGTGAACTTCAGTTAATGCGTCTCCTACTATGCCACCAGAAATACCTCCAATAACAGGGATTAAACCTAAAACAGAGAGACGCCCAATTTCAGAAAAAATTTCTTTTGAAGTGATATTTTCTGGATTAGGTATAAGTTCGTCTAAAAAAGTAGAACCTTTGGGTGTTTTACCAAGATTTTCATTTAAATGTTTCACTTCTTTGAATACTAGGACTTTTTCTTTAGCTTTTTCTAGGATAGTTTTAGTCTTATTATCGACTATATTTTTTGATATAAATTCGTCCACAATCTGTGTGTTTAATTGCTTAATTTGCTTTAAGTTTTTAGTTTCTACTTTAAAAATTTTATTTACAATATTTGGGGCAGCTAAAGCGGATGCAATTGTTACACCCATCGTTAAACCTGTTTTTATTGCAGTTTTTTTCTTATCTTCAGTATCAGATTTTTTTATATCATGAGCGCAATACACAGCTCCTCCTGTACCCAAAAGGTACGGAACTGTTTTTTTGAATTTTGCAACTAAAATTGGCTGGTCTAGAAATTTACCGGCAATTTTAAATATACCCATTGATATTCCTTACTTTTTAATATATTCAGCTATTTTATTGAAAGCATTTTCTGTGATTACATGCTCGATTTTGCAAGCATTGTCAGAAGCTTCTTCGATAGACAAGCCTAGCTTTTCTTCAAAAAACTTTTGTAAAATTATATGCTTAGATACAATTTTGTTAGCAAGTTCTTTTCCTGATTCTGTTAACGATAGCATTTCATATCGATCGTAATTAATATATCCTTTAGAAGCTAATTTTTTTAAAGCTTCTGTTACTGATGCTCTAGAAACATTCATTTGCTTTGATATATCAATAGCACGAATATTTAATCCCGCATTAATACTATTAGATATAACTTCAAGATAATCTTCTAAACTTGCTGATAAATCTTTCATTCGTAAAAGAGCCTTTCTATCTATCTTTAAGATAGATTGTAAGGCAAGCCTAACAAGAAGTCAAGAATAATTTTAGGCTTTGTGTTTTTGCATATCTTCTTCATAAACTCCAGGGAACAAATCTTTACCTGTTGTTTTTCTTGTTACCCAATATTGGAATTTTGGAATCAAAGTTGATAGGAATGTAGCAGCCACTGCGAAGCCAGCTACAAAATTCAGAGCACTAAATGCAAGATTTCTATTTTTTGCCTTTTTAAGAATATCTTTTGTAATCTTACCGTTTTTAGCTCTTTGACAAATATCTTCAACGTAGTCTTCCATAAGAGCTTTTAGGTTATAAAGTTTTTTGTTAGAAACAAATCTAAATTCATTTTTGCTAGCACCAGGTTCATAAATGCCAGTTTTTTTGTTAACTTTTCCACCAGTAAAGTCGCTGAAGATTCTGTCCAAAAATTTAGGGTTATTAATTTCGCATTCATTAATAGCATCAAGAATTTGTTGTTTTGTTATAACAGCTTCTCCCTGTCTTAGAGGCTGTAATTTTGACATTTCTTTGATTCTTGTAAGCAGATTACTGTCTGTAATAATCGACTCTAGCTCACTAACTTTAACTACTTGCAAAGGTTCTTTTGGAACTTTTCTAAATCTGTTGAAAACTTTATCAAAGAAAGATAGTTTACCAGTCTCAAATGTGATATTTTCAGGAAGTTTTGCTTTAGAAGCATCTCCGAGAACTACTTTTCTAAACTCTTCAGGAGTCATTTCACCATTTCTTTCTAGTACACCTGTCAATAATTCGTTTAAACTAACAGCCGTTGAAGGGTCTAATCTGTGGAATTTGCCTGTTTCAATAAAGTTCATTAAACTACCAACATGGCTTTGAGCCCACATGTAGAAATATATTGAACCAATATCTCTAATCGCAATTTCTCGTCTTTCTTCTTTGTTGCGTGCGCTATACATTCTACCGCTAACCAAGCCTGCATCTGTAGAAAGCAATTTACCAGTATTAGTATTTTCAATAAAATTAGTAAATGTATTTATAAATCCACCTTTAAATGCAGGATTAGCGTTATTATTTTCAGTTTTGTTTTCAAGTACTAATTTATCTTGTGCTTCTGCTTCTTTTTTTGCACGCAAATTACGAGTTAGTCTTTGATTAAGAGGAGGTACAACCAACCCAATAAAAGCATCTGCGAGAAGAACACTTGATAAAACCTTAACAGCTTTTATTGAAGAAATCGCATTTGCAGATAACGATTTGTGCGGATATTTTTTAATAAAGTTTTCAAATGGAGTCCTTAGTACTTTATCTGTACCTACGTCAAAACTTGTTTTAAAAACTTTTTCTAAAATTTTATCACCAATCCAGTTTAAGAATTTTACTCCGCCAAGCCAAACTACAGCACCAGTTGATTCTTCAATTAATCTTTCTCTTGCTTCATCTTTTCCGCCTCTTTTGCGTGCTTGCCAAGTTCTGCCGCCAGTTACTGTTGCTTCTAAAGCAACAATAGGTCCCAAAGCGTCAGCTTTTGTCATGCTAGTTATAATACCAGGAATTGATACCAAGTCGACTACCTTTCATACATGTATAGCTAGTGTAATTAAGTCATGTAAATAACATTTTTTGACAATATTATCCCAAAATGTTACAAAAGTAAACATTTTGAACAAATTTTGATTAATACACTTGCAAAGATTTTTTGTTTTATTTATGATATTTCTAAATGTATACAGTAGTCAAAATATAAGGAATAGCAAAAATGAATCCTATTATTAAAAATTTAGAAGCAGAATATACAACTAGAGAATTACCTGAAATGAATCCTGGTGATACAGTTAAGGTTTTCTGTAGAATTGTAGAAGGTAACAAAGAAAGAATCCAAGCATACGAAGGCGCTATTATTGCTGAGCATGGTTCAGGTATCAACAAGACAATCACTGTAAGAAAAGTATTCCAAGGTGTTGGTGTTGAACGTGTATTCTTAGTACACTCACCTCGTATTGAAAAAATTCAAGTTTTAAGAAAAGGTGATGTAAGACGTGCTAAGTTATATTACTTGAGAGAACGCTCAGGTAAAGCAACTCGTATTAAGGAAAAAATCGAAAAAAGATAAGGTGCGCTTGCGTGGGTAATTCTAGTTTACACATTCACTGGTACCCAGGTCATATAGCGAAAGCTGAACGTCAGCTTAAAGAAAAACTTAATTTAGTTGATGTTGTGATTGAAGTACGTGATGCGCGCATACCTTTAAGCAGTAGTTATACAAACATAGAGAAGCTCTTGGGAGAAAAACCAAGGCTTATTTTGTTGAATAAAGCTGATTTGGTTGATAAAGAAGAACTTAAAGCGTGGCTTAAATATTTAAAAGACACAACAAAATGTCCTGTTATTGTAACAGATGCCAAAGGTGCAAAAGATTTAGCTCTTGTTGTAAAAAATGCAGTTGATTTAGCAGAACCTAAAATACAAGCATTAATGGCAAAAGGATTGTTGCGTCGTCCTGCCAGAGCAATGGTTGTAGGTATGCCTAATGTTGGTAAATCTAGTGTGATCAATAAGCTAACTAAATCTTCTAAAACAAAAATTGGAGCAAAAGCAGGTGTAACTCGCCAGCAACAATGGGTACGAATTAATCCTAAGTTGGAATTGCTAGATACACCAGGCATTATTCCAACAAAACAAGACGACCAATTGCAAGCTGCAAAATTAGCTTTTGTAAGTTCTGTTTCTGAAAATGCATATTCGCCGGAACCGGTTGCTCAAGCATTGTTAGATTTACTTGCTGAAAGTAAATATAGTAATCAAGTTTTTGATTATTATAAGGTTGAAGAATTAACATTATATGCAATTGCACAAAGTAGAAATTGGATTTTAAAAGCAGATTCTCTTGATACTGAAAGAACTGCAAAATATGTCTTAAAAGATTTTCGTGATGGTCGGTTGGGTAAATTTATTTTGGATATTATACCATCAACTGAGGATAATGATAGTTGCGCCCAGTAACATTACAGTCGAAGCTATTAATTTTTTTATTAAGTTTTTTTCTTTAAATACATTCACTCCAAGGAAAATACTAATTATTGTTGAAAGTTGAAATAATGCTAGTGCGTAAGCTACATTCATCTTTGCAAATACATAGTTTGTTGAATATTGCATTAAAGCAACTGTAACAATTAAAGCTAGTTGTATTGGAATATTTTGTTTTTTTATTTTTAGAGGATGCTTTGAAAGTAATGCAAATATTAAGGTAAAAATTAATCCAGCTGAGACCCAGTATAAGAAAGTTGAATTAATATCTGATAATAAAATAACTTTTTTAATAAAAATAGCCTCTGTACCTAGTAGAATTAATGCAATAAATCTATATAGTGTTGATTTATTAAAAAGTATTTTTGAACCTCCTAAGAAAAGAGTCCCAGCTAAAATTAAGAAAATGCCTAATATTTCTAGGATACCTGGGATTTCTTGTAAAATAAAGAATCCAATTATAAGTGCAACAATAGGCTTATATGAATTTATTGGCGCTAAAGTTGATAATTCTCCACAAGATAATGCTTTTACAATAAAGTAATTTCCCAAAGCTCCAAGAAATCCCATAATTATGATGTATGGCACTATTTGAATACTAAATATAGGGTTAGGGGTGATAAATATTCCTATTATTGTAAGACCTAAATATGTATAGAAATTTACAATTGATGAATATTCCCCTTTTTGTGTTAAGAGTTTTTGAAAAACGTTTAAATATGAATTAGAAAATATTCTTATAAAAATTCCAAAAATTAAATTTAGCATGATTTTATTTTATAACAATTGATAAAAAATAATGAAATATTTATTTGTTCTTAGATTTTGGATCAAGAAAATCTCTTATTGCATCCCCTAAAAGATTAAACGATAAAACAGCAATAAAAATTAGTACCCCAGGAGTTAAAAGCCAAGGACGATATAGTATATTTGTAAACTCTTGTGCTTCTTTAAGCATATTACCCCAACTTGCATCAGGTTGTTGAATACCTAAACCTAAAAAGCTCAGGCCTGATTCTGCCAAGATATAAGACGGAACAGAAAGTGTCATTGCAATAATCACGTAACTTGTTGTTTGAGGCAAAATATGTTTCAGTATTATTCTTAAATTACTTGCGCCCATTGTTTTTTCAGCTTGTATGAACTCTTCTTTTTTTATAGATAAAACCATCCCTCTTACTACTCTTGCAAATCCAGCCCAGCCGATTAACGCAAGAATTACTACAATTAAACAAAATCGTTGAATGCTAGTCATTCCACTTGGTAAAATTGCAGCAAGAATTATTAATAAATAAAAGCTTGGTATTGCCATAATAGCTTCGGCAAAACGCATCATTAGCATATCAACAATTCCGCCAAAATAACCTGAAATTCCACCGTAAAGAAGTCCAATTGGAAAAACTATAAATAGAGAAAGAAAACCAACTGTCATTGAAATTCTTCCGCCGAACAGAAGCCTTGAAAACACATCTCTACCATTAATATCAGTTCCAAGAAGATATAGCTGACCACCTTCATCAGTTCCTATCAAGTGTCTATTAGTCGGTATAAGGCCTAAGAATTTATATTTTTCGCCTTTGGCAAACAATTTTAAGTAATGTTTTTGGCTTCTATCTTGCTTATAAATCGTCTGCATCAAGCTAGGTTCAAATTCTCTTATATAATTGTATGTATAAGGCAAGCTAAATCTGCCATTCTCATCTATAGTATAAACCTTTGATGGCGGAGCATAAGCCATATCCCTATTTGAATAATAATTTGAATAAGGCGCAATAAAATCAGCTAAAAGTATAACAAGATAAAGCACTAATAAAATTATTAGTGATGATAAAGCAAATTTATCTTTTTTTATTTTATTAACTAATTCCATTTCTTTTATCACCCCATCCTAACCTTCCCCATCCAGGGAAGGCAATAATTTTCCTTCTATTTACCCTTTACTCCTCAAGCGTGGATCTGTAATCATTAGCAATATATCGGCTAATAAATTCCCAACAATAAGCATAATTGTACCCATCATAAGAGAAGCCATTACAAGATTTATGTCAGACTTCATAACAGCTTCTAGGATTAATCGACCTAATCCAGGATATTGAAAAACATACTCTGTTAAAGCAGCTCCGCTTAAAAGTCCCGCAAATTCAAAGCCTAAAAGTGTTATCATTGGATTAATTGCATTTCTCAAAGCATGTTTAAATATAACTTTGTTTTCAGATAAACCTTTTGCACGTGCAAATTTTACATAATCACTATCAAGCACTTCTAGCATATTTGCTCTCATTTGTCTTTGTAGTCCTGAAAGAGAAATAGTGAATAAAACTAAACTCGGTAAGACTAAGTGTTTTGCAATATCAAAAATCTTTGCAAAGAAAGACATTTCATTAAAATTATAACTAGTTAAACCGCCGACAGGAAACCAGCCTGTTTTTACTGCAAAAATAAGCATTAAAATTGCAAAGAAAAATGAAGGAATTGCCATTCCAATACTTGCTAACACTGTGAGAAGTCTATCAAAAGCTGTTTCTTTTTTTATAGCTGAAATTATCCCTAAAGGAACACCAACAGACCAAGTCATAAATATTACAACTAAAGTTAAAAGCAGAGTATTTGGTATCCTCTCTTTTAATTTTACTGAAACTTTTTCACCAGCAGATGTATAACCCAAATCACCTTTCACAAACGATTTTGCCCAAGATAAATATTGAACACCAATAGGTTTATCCAGATTTAATCGCTTAATTTCTTTATCCAAAGTCTCTTGTGAAATTGATGGATTTAACCTTAATTCCGCAAGCGGATCAATCGGTGAAAGTCTTATTATAAAAAAGCTTATTAAAGAAACAATTATCAATAGAGGAATTGTTTGCAAAATTCTTTTTGAGATAAATTTAATAAATTCCATTATTTACCCCCATTATTTACCCCCATTGTCCCCATCATCAACGTAGATTTCATCTAAATTATAAACAATTCCGCTCAAAGAAGAAGGGAAAATATTTTTAAATTTGTTTCTAATAGCAACAATTCTTGTACCAGAATAAAGATAAATTATTGGTTTTTCTTCATAAATAATTTCTTGATATCTGTCATATAAAGGTTTTCTATCCTTAAAAGACAATTTCAAAGCACCTTTTTCAAAAATATAGTCTAGTTCTTTTTCCCAAGGGAATCTGTCGTCAATTTTTGAATTACCACGTTGATTGAACAAATGTAAAGGACCGTTTGACATCCAAACATTCTTGCCGTCATGTGGTTCAAGAGGAGAGCCTGTAAGTCCCATTATGCACAAATCCCAATCATTTGTGTTTGAAAGCTTATTGACAAGAGAATTAAACTCAATCGGCTTAAAGTTAACCTTCATCCCTAAATCTTCTAAGTCTTGCTTTATCATAACACCAAGCGCTTCTCTTTCTAAAGCTCCTGCATTTGTATACAAATCAAACTCGACACGCTTGTTATTTTTGTCATATAAAACATTATTTTTTAAATAGAAACCGCTTGCAGATAAATATTCTTTAGCCTTTTCAACATCAGAAGAATGACCTTTTATATTTTTGTTCAAATATATCGAATTAAGACTTTCAGCCGTAAATAAAGGCACTGCAACTCCTTGCGCAATATTTTGCACCATTGCTTTGCGGTCTATTACATAATCTATTGCAGCTCTAAAATTCTTATCCCTAAACCATTTTTGCTTATATTGAGGTACATAATATTTGCCGTTAGTATCTTTTCTGTTATTTAAATTAATAACAACAAAAAGAGTCCCTGTATCCGCTCCAAGATTGTAAATTGTATAGTCTGAAGTTGGTTCTTTTAGCTTATAGCGAGCCACATTAGCTCCACGTATAGAAAGTAAATCTGTTTCTTTTGATTCAAATTTTAAGATTTCATTATTAGTATCACCAACAATTAAATAAACTAATTTGTCTAAATATGGAAGTTTTTTGTTTTCTTTATTAATTTTATAGTAATTAGGGTTTCTTTCAAATACAACTCTTTGAGCAGCAACATATTCTTTTAGCTTAAATGCTCCACTTGATACAATCTCTTTTGGTGGTGTATTTGGGGTTAAAAACGCATTAAAAGCAGACTCTCCTTTGTCAGAATAAGGTTTGAAATAATGCTTCGGCACAATCGGATAAGTCAACTGTCTTAAAAATGGTGCAAATGGCTGCGAGGTTACAAATTTGACAGTTTTATCATTAATTCTATAAAGCTTTGGTAATTTACCATTAATCATCATTGCATCACGAGTTGCAGTATTTCCAAACCCTTTAAACACAACTTCCCAATATGTGTATAAAACATCATCAACCGTAATCGGAGTTCCGTCTGTCCATTGAATACCATCTCTTAAATGAATTGTGTATTCATTTCCTCTTACTTCAAAGTTTTTTGCAAGCAAAGGCTCAATTTCACCTGTAACAGGATTTGTTGTTAGAAGTCCGTCATAAAGTATTCCTGCCATTGTAGAAGATGTTGCATCTTTTGTATTACAAGGATTGAATGTCTTAGGGCCTTCGCCAATAGTTGATATTATCAACTCTCCACCAAATTTTCCTATTGGAGCTTGTGATTGCAAATAATCAACATTATTGATAGTAACATTTCTATTTTTTGCAGGATAAATTATGTTTTTTATAGAAGAATCATAACTAACTTTAGGGTATTCCATTGGAACATCCTTTTGTATACAAGCTCTCAAACATAACCCCAAGATTAATATTAAAATTATCCAAGATAATATTTTATTCATAAATCTAGAATACCACAATAATTTTATCGTGTAAGTAGATATTAAGGTAATTGTAAAAGTAAATTTATTATTTCTTCCGTGATATAATTAACAATAAAAGGGAGAAAATATTATGCTTAAATCTGTTATATTAGCAGCCGGAAAAGGCACAAGAATGAAATCTGAAACACCAAAAGTTTTACATACAATTTTTGATAAAACTCTTGTCGGATACGTTATAGAAGCTGTTAATAATACGGGTTTGGCGGATGAAAACTTTGTAATTGTAGGTCACCAAGCAGAAAGAGTTGAAGAATACATTACAAAAACTTATTCCAACGCAAAATGCGTGCTACAATCACCACAATTAGGCACTGGACATGCTGTAAGCATGGTTCTACCTTATTTGGATAACTACGAAGGCGAAGTCGTTATTCTTTGCGGAGATACTCCACTAGTTACATCTGAAACATTGAAAGAATTTGTAGAAACTCATAATCAAAAAAAATCAGATTTAACAGTAATGAGTGCTATTTTTGAAAACCCTACAAATTACGGTAGAATTGTAAGAAATTCCGATGGCTCACTAAATTCAATAGTTGAAGAAAAAGATGCAAATGTTGAGCAGAAAGCAATTAAAGAAGTAAATGCAGGTATCTATTGCTTAAATTGGGCAAAGATTAAATCAGCTTTTGGTCAACTAAAAACAAACAATGCACAAGGCGAATATTACTTAACAGATATTATTAAATGGGCAAATGAACAAAACTTAAAAGTTGATGCTTATACTCTAAAAAACAATGAAGAAATTTTTGGTATAAATTCAAAAGCTCATTTAGCAGAAGCTTCAAAAATGCTAAACAAAAGAATCATTAATAAACATTTAGAAAATGGGGTTACAATCGTTGATCCAGATACAACTTGGATCTCAGCTGATACAACAATTGAGGCTGATACCGTTATTTACCCTTCGACCTATATAACAGGTAAAAACAAAATTGGTAGAAACTGTAAAATCGGACCTTTTGCTCATTTAAGAGGAGATGTTGTATTAGAAGATAACGTTAAAGTAGGCAATTTTGTAGAAGTTAAAAAAACAACTATAAAATCTAATACAAATGCTTGCCATTTATCATACTTAGGCGATAGCGAAATTGGCTCTGGGGTGAATATTGGGGCTGGAACTATCACAGCTAACTATAATCCACTTACAAAAGTTAAATCAAAAACAGTAATTGGAGACGAAGTAAAAATTGGCTCTAATTCTGTACTTGTTGCGCCAGTAGAAATTGAAGAGGGTGCAAATGTTGCAGCTTTGAGTGTTATTACAAAAAACATCCCAGCATGGGCGCTTGCAATAACAAGAGCGCCATTAAAAGTTATGCAAGGTTGGGTAAGTAAAATTAAGAGTTAAAAAAAGCGAGCAATTAGCTCGTTTTTTTATTTATTTGAAATATCTATACTTTATTAATGTCCAAATCGCCTGAACTCCATCTTTCCATCCTATTTTCTTTCCTTCAGCGTTAGTTCTAGCATTATAAGAGATTGGGCTTTCCATATAACGAATATCTTTTTTTAGTACTTTTGCCGTAATTTCTGGTTCAAAATCAAATCTATTTGATTCAATTTCAATGTCCTTTATCACATCAGCTCTAAAGACCTTGTAACAAGTTTCCATGTCGGAAATGTAGACGCCAAAAAGCAATCTTGTTAGGAAAGACAAAACTGTATTTGCCAAAAAACTTAAGAAAAGAAAGTTTTCGTGGTTTTGTGTATTAGCTAGTCTTGAACCGTAAACTACGTCAGCGCAATCTTTTATAACTAGATCTACCAAAGGCTTGTAATCTTCAGGATTATATTCTAAATCCGCATCTTGAATTATAATAATATCGCCAGTTGCTTCTTTAAGTCCAGTTCTAAGAGCTGCACCTTTTCCTTTGTTTTTATCATGGTAGAGTATTTTGTGGCTGATTTGTGAGTATAAATCTTTTGTGCCATCAGTTGAGAAATCGTCAATAAGTATAATTTCTTTTTCTAAACCAAAGTCAACTTCTTCAACTCTTTTAAGTATTTCTAATAAAGAATTTTTCTCATTATATACAGGTATTAAAATTGAAATTTTTTCCATTTTTCTTATTGTTTCATCCTCTCTCTTATGCTATTATATAATAAAATGTTTTATTTGAAGAGAGGGTATTGATGACGCTGGAGAATTTTATTTACGAGTCTGTAGAAGAAATAATCAATGGAGATTATGAAGAAGCTAAAGACCGTATAATCAAGCATAAAGATATTTATGTTGACGATACTGCTATATGTTTTAGCTTATTAGCTTATGGCGCATTTGTAAAAAAACAGTATGAAGAATACTATCAATTTATGAAAGATGCTCAATTCTTAGTCGAGCAATCTAAAGATTCGATAACTAATATTTTACACGAACTTGTGCTTGGTCATGTAAGTTTTACTGAAAAAAACAGTGAATTATATTCTATTAATTATAATAAAGCTCGTAAATTAGCTATAAAAGCTCAAAAAACAAGCTTTTTTGAAAGAGTAACAAACTTGTTTAAATGTCCTCCAATAACACATTTAAGTACTCATGCGCAAGTCAATGATCCGCTTATTGCTTTAGTAAAAATAGGTCAAGCAGTTGCAGCTGAAAAAAATATTGATTCTTTGATAAAGACAATTGCGGAAGAAACAAAAGTCGCTTTAAATGCTGATAGATGTACAGTATTTCTATATGATAAAGCCAAAAATGAGTTATATTCAAAAGTTGCGACAGGATTAGATGATTTTCAAGAATTAAGAATTCCAGCGAATAAAGGTTTAGCTGGTCATGTAGTTCAGACAGGCGAAACTATAAATATTAAAGATGCTTATAAAGATAAACGCTTTAATAAAAATGTTGATAAAAAAACTGGTTACACAACTAAAACTATACTTTGCATGCCTATTAAGAATTTTAACCAAGAAATTATTGGTGTCTTCCAAGTTCTTAATAAGTTTGACGAAACATTTACCATTGACGACGAAGACTTACTGGTAGCAATTGCATCGAGTGCAGGTATTTCTTTAGAAAACGCTCAGCTCTTCGAAGAACAACGTAAGATGATAGAAGAACAAAAAGTTATTTTCGATAGCTTTATAGAGACTTTAGCATCATCTATCGACGCAAGAGATAAAATCACTTCAGGTCATTCAACCCGTGTAAAAATGTACGCTTCGCTTATAGCGTATGAGTTTGGTATGGAAAAAAATGACATATCAATCTTAGAAAAAGCTGCAGCCCTACACGATATTGGTAAGATTGGTATTAGAGATTCTGTTCTTCAAAAAGAAGGTAAATTGACTGATGAAGAATATAAACATATTCAAGAACACGTTGAAATAACTCATAATATATTAGAAAAAATCCATATGTCTAAGGATTTTGAAGAAATTACAGAAATAGCTTGTTCTCATCACGAAAAATTTGATGGTTCTGGATATTATAGAAAATTAAAAGGTGAGGAAATACCTTTTGGAGGTAGAATTCTTGCAGTATC
>JAZNBJ010000083.1:0-3408 GCA_045586965.1 Candidatus Gastranaerophilaceae bacterium
CAAATCTAACACTTGAAATAAAAAAATGTTTGTGTAAGAATAACACTTGTGACAAATGAAAAATTTGTGGCTGGGTAGCTCAGCTGGCTAGAGCGTTCGGCTCATACCCGGAAGGTCGAGAGTTCGAGTCTCTCCCCAGCTAATAAAAAAGAGATAAGGTGAATACCTTATCTCTTTTTTTATTGTTTCAAGCGAAGCTTGAAACTCTGACCTTACGGTAATCGCCTCATGCATTTTTTTACAAAACCCAATCGCAAAATGTTCAGGACTTCACATTTTGCTCTTTGAGCGTTCGGCTCCCTCTCATCAAAACTTGCCACTGGCAACTTTTGATTTCGGCACAGTCCGGAAGGTCGAGAGGAAGTCTTTAGAGCTCTCTTAAAAGCTTTCTGGCAACATTTTTATCGTTTGTTAATTTTAATCTTTTCAAATTTTTTTTTATAAGTATAATTAATATATCAGGGAATTGGGGATTTTATGCAAGGGTATAGTTTTGAAATAATTACAGGTCCTATGAGTTGTGGTAAGACCGAAGAACTTTTAAGAAGAATAAGACGTTGTATTATCGCAAAGAAAAAGATTAAAGTTTTCTCTCCAGAAATGGATACAAGAGAAGGTGGAGATTATATCAAATCACGTAACGGTTTGACATTAGATGCAATCAAAGTTAAACAAGCTGCGCAAATCATGACTCATGTTAAACCTGATGATGAAATTGTTGCTATTGATGAATTGCAATTCTTTGATAAAAATATTGTAAAAGTTGTAACTTGTCTTATGAAGGAAGGCAAAAGAGTAATTGGAACAGGCTTAGAACTAGATTTTAAAGCTGAACCTTTTGGAAGTATGCCTGAATTGATGTGTCTTGCGACAAAAGTTGATAAACTTACTGCAGTTTGTATGAAATGCGGATGTTTTTATGGCACAAGAACACAAAGACTTATTAATGGAAAACCTGCAGATAAGAGCTCTCCATTGATTATGATTGGCGGCGATGAATCTTACGAAGCTCGCTGTATAAAGTGCTATGAGCTTCCTGATAGAGAAAAAGATAAAAAGAAAAGTAAGCTTAAACTGTTACAGTTTGATTAAGTTTTGAATATATTTACTCCGTAAATGTATTTCTCTGTTTTTTTGGGTTATAATTAACTCAAAAGAATTAAATTACGGAGAAATATAAATATGAGCAAATATCTGTTGGAAATTGGAGTTGAAGAATTACCTTACAAGTTTATCCCTATGGCGATTTCACAACTTGAAAACGGTTTTAAAACTTTTTTGGACTCAAATAACGTTGGCTATGAAAATATAAAAGTTATGGCTACACCTCGCCGTTTAGCGGTTATAATTAGTGGTCTAGCTAGCTCTCAACCTGATGTAGAAAAAGTTTTTAAAGGTCCGATTGCAACAGTTGCCTATGATGCAGATAAAAACTTAACACCTGCAGGGCTTGGTTTTGCGAAGAAAAACGGCGTTGAAGCTAGTGATTTGTATGTAGAAGATAACTATTTATACGCAAAAATTTCAATCAAGGGTAAAAATACAAAAGAATTATTGCAAGAAAATGTACCTCAAATTTTTGCTAAGCTTCAAGGACCACACTTTATGAGATGGGGAAATAATGATGTTAAATTTTCTCGTCCTATTCGTTGGGTACTTTCAATTTTGGATAACGAAGAAGTTAAGCTTACTATTATTGACAAAGACTCTTCTAACATAACAAATGGACATAGAGCTTCAACTCAAAATATTGTTATTTCTAATCCTGATGAATATGTTGCTAAACTAAAACAGGCGCATGTATATGTTGATCAAGACGAAAGAAAAGCAAGAATACTTGAAGTAACAAAAGCTGAAGCTGATAAAATAGGCGCAGTAACAAAGATTGCTGACGATTTATTAGAAGAAGTTACTTATCTTTGCGAATATCCTGTTGCTGTTACTTGTGATTATGACAACGCTTACCTTACAATTCCGCAAGAAGTTGCAGTTACAGTTATGGAAACTCACCAAAGATATTTTGCGCTTTATACAAAAGAAGGCAAATTGACAAATAAATTCGTAACAATTACAAACTACATAGGTAATGAGTTTGAAAATATTAAAGCGGGTAATCTCCGTGTAATCAAAGCTCGTCTTGATGACGCAGTATTTTTCTTTAATGAAGATACTAAAAAACCTCTTGAAGCATATAGAGAAAATCTTAAAGGTATGACTTTCCAAAAAGGTATGGGCTCTGTATATGATAAAACCGAAAGAATTGTTAAATTAGCAGGCAAACTAAATCCTTCAAGTACTGTAAAACGTGCTGCAGAGCTTTGCAAGGCTGATTTAGCAACAAACTTAGTATTTGAATTTACCGAACTTCAAGGCTTTATCGGTGCAGACTATGCTCGTGTTTCAGGTGAAGCAAAAGAAGTTCAAGATGGTATTAGAGAACATTATTTCCCACTTAATGCAGATAGTGAAACTGCAAAATCTACTGAAGGTCAAATCGTTGGTATCGCTGATAAAATTGACACAATTTGTGCAGTATTTGCAGCAGGTAAGAAACCGACAGGTTCATCAGATCCACTTGGCGTAAGACGTGCAGCTTTAGGTATTATAAAGACAATTTTAGAGCATAATTTAAAAATTGATTTATCAAAACTAATTGATGATGCTTTAGAATTGTTGCCAGTAAAATCTGATTGCAAAGCTGATATAGAAGAATTTTTTACTCAAAGATTAATTATTTTCTTAGCAAATGATTATAAAAAAGAAGTTCTTGAAGCTTGTACAGCTATAAATCCTTGCGTTGATTTATGTGATTATTTAGAAAGAGTAAAAGTAACTGCAACAATTACTGATACAAAATTGGTAGAAAACGCAAACAGAGTTTTGAGAATACTTAAAGATGATGTTACGGTAAATGTAAATCCTAACTTGTTTGTACTAGATGCGGAAAAAGCTCTTTATAATGCAGTATCTGCTATTAGTTTCAATGGCAATTATGCAGAGCATTTGAAAAACTTAATCAATATTAACGACACTGTTACAAAATTCTTTGATGATGTTCTTGTAATGGATAAAGTTGAAAAAGTTAAAAATAATCGTTTGGCACTATTGAACGAACTTAAAAATAAGTATATAATATTAACAGATTTTTCTAAACTTAATGTATAAGAAAAGAGATTTGTAAATATTTGTAACAAGTTGAGAAATTTTAGTCAATTTTGAAATTGTACAGACTTTATAAATGTACAAAGTGTAGAAAATGAAATAAGCAACTTGTTTTGCTCAAAATAACATCTTACATCGGAGGTCGTTATGTTCAAGTTTAAATTTTTAAAAAATTTAAAAGATGCAATGAATCCAAAGGTAAATCTTTCTACAAATGCGCGAAGCACGGTAAGGACTCCAAAGATC
>JAZNBJ010000084.1:0-12917 GCA_045586965.1 Candidatus Gastranaerophilaceae bacterium
GGATGAACCCCCTCCCCGCATTTGTAGCTTACTGAAGCAAGCACAACTGCGTCCTCCCCAGTGGAGAGGTAAATAGAATATAGGTTTTCAACCCAACAAATTAAATAAAGACGGGTTAAAACCCGTCCTATTAATCTACACCTTGTTTAATACAATTTTATATTTAGATTAGATATATTTATCCAAATCAGTTAATTTTGGAGTTTCAGCAAATCTATTATTAAGAGATTGCAACCCTGCTTCATCAGGGACATATTTTTGATAAGGTTTTACTTTAAAATGATAAGCCAACATATCTTTTAATGATTTGTTATGCAAGTTTTTATATACTTCATCATTAGGAGATTGGTTAATAGATTTTGCCCAATCTGGCAATGGTAAACCCTTGTTATTAAAATCGATACCAACACGTGAATTGTTTTTATCAAACACATACTTAAAGACACGACTACCATCTCCGCCGAATTCTGTTATAGTCTTTTTGTCACTGTTATTTGCTCTTTTAGTGACTCTACTTTTATACCAATCATCACTATTGAGATGTCGACGATAACTTGTATTACGAGAACCTAAATATCTGTGACCTGAATCATAAACTCTATCCATTACTTCTTTTCCGATACTAGGACTACCCATTCTTTCTGCTTTCAAAACTTTTGTCGTTGTTTTAACAAATTTATCTCCGACATTTTTTTCAGCAAAAGCTTTTACTCTTTCTTGAACAACTTTTCCATCTTTGTTTAAAACCTTTGTATAAACTTTTCCATCCAAAACTTCAGTAACGACTTTCTTTAAATTAGATCCTTTACCAAACTCACGAACCAAACGTGTTCCGACTTGAATTGTACTCATAGAAACCCCTTTCCAAAATTTTCTTACATCTATACTCAATTAAAAACAATAAGAATAAAAAAATTGCCCTTCAAACTTCTTTTTTTATTGAAATATTACAAAATTGTTACAAATTACTAAGCAAAGTAGGGTAGAGTTTAGTTTACCACTAAAACTTTCACTAAAATAGATAAAAAGTACTACGACTTTTATCCAATTTATTAAACACCACTTAGGTAATAATAAAAGTGAAAGGAGAAAAAATATGCTTAACTTCCTTAAATACACAGCATACGTTTTAGTTCTAATCGGTGCGCTTAACTGGGGTTTAGTAGGTATCTTCGGGTTTGACCTTGTTGCTGCAATATTCGGTGACATGACCGTATTTTCAAGAATTATCTACTCTTTAGTTGGTATTAGTGCCATCGTAACAGCTTTAACTATGCATCATTGTGATTGCATTGAAACAACAGAAGACGACAATTATCGCAGATGTAGTCTTTAGTAACTAAAAAGGAAGGTCTTACGCCTTCCTTTTTAATTTCTATCACCCCATCTGTCACTGCGTGACATCTTCCCCATCCAGGGAAGATGTTTTTATATCTTCAAAATTGTTAAAACATTAGCATCGTCAACTGCTTTTAATTTTGGATCTAGCTGAATTGCTTTTTTGTAATCATCAACAAAACCTTCGTCTTGGAAATCACGTTTAATTGCGGCACGATAGTAATAAGCTTCTGCATAATTTGGATTATGATAAATTGCCATATCAAAATCTTTAAGAGCGCTTTCACGTTTTTGTAAAATATATTTCTGCAAAGCTCTGATATAATAACATTCAGCAAGTTGCGGATTTGCAACTGGTTTTGTCTCAATTTTAGGTTCTTCTTGAGTTTTAACAACAGGGATTTCTGAAGTTTTATTTGATTTAGGATCAACTTTCACTACGCTTGCTTTAACTGTTGCAGGTTTTATATTAGCTTCGTTATTAAACGCTTCTTTGTTGTAAGCAATTTTTTGAATTCCATCTTGAGTAACTTTTGAATCTTGTAAAGACTTAGCTTCTTCAATTTTACCCTTTTGAAGCTCAACTTCTCTAACAATAACAGGGCTTGCCTCAGCTACAGCAATAGCAGCTTTAAAGTCTTCTTCAGCCCCTTCACTATCAAAGTAACGTTTTTTAAGGCGTCCTCTATTAGCAAATGCAGTTATATCATCAGGGTTCAATTTTACAGCAATAGAGAAATCACTCAATGCACCTACGTTATAGTTAAGTTTTCTTTTAACAACCCCACGGTTATTGAAAGATGCTGAATCAGTTGGATTAAGCTTGATTGCGGTATTGAAATCCTCTAAAGCTTCTTCATTTTTTTCAGCCCTAGTTTTTAAATTTCCTCTATTGAAATACGCATCAGCATAATTTGGATCAATTTTTATCGCAGTATTTAATGCTACAAGAGACTCATCTTTTCTTCCAAGTTCTTCTAGAACTACACCTCTATTATTGTGCGCAAAAGCATAATCAGGTTTTATTTTTAAAGCTGATTCATAGTCTTGAAGAGCTTGCTGACGTTTATTAGAAATATGATATAAATAACCTCTATTTAAGTAAAATTCTTCATTTCTAGGACTTAAAGAAATCAAAGTATCATAATCTTTGATAGCTAATTCAAAATTACCTATCAAATAATTAAGATAAGCACGATTTATATAACCATCCTCATCAGTAGGTTTTGAAGCTATTTTACTTGTATAATTTTCAATTGCATTTTCTATATATTGTTTACTTACAACCCTTTTTGGTCTTGGATCGTCTTGAGCTATTGTTACATTTACAAACGACAAAAACATCGCTAAAATTAATACACATTTTGTAAAAATTTTCATTTTTTATCCCTTTTTGTTTGTGATTGTGGATACATCAAGTACAAATATAATAGCACAAAAAAATTTTTAATAAACTAGCTTATAGACATATTTCTTAAAACATATAAAAATTGCCGATAGCAGGGATCGAACCTGTGACCTATCCATTACGAATGGATTGCTCTACCAGCTGAGCTATATCGGCAATTTAGTTTATTATAACCTTTCAATTATAGCTTGCGTAAACTCACTACATTTTGCACTTCCACCTAAATCCGCAGTTTTAATTCCTGCTTCAAGAGTTGCAAAAAGAGCTTTTCTTATACGTTCAGCAGCGTCTCGTTCATCAATATAATTAAGCATTTCAATGGCTGACATTAGCATAGCTGTTGGATTAGCTTTATCTTGACCTGCAATATCAGGAGCTGAGCCGTGAACTGGTTCAAATACAGCATAATCCTTACCTATATTTGCGCCTAAAGCTATTCCCAATCCACCAATTAGACCTGCACACAAGTCAGAGACAATATCGCCATATAAATTTGGCAATAATAAAACATCAAACTGATTAGGATTCTGAACAAGTTGCATACAGCAGTTATCAACAAGAATTTCTCTAAACTTGATTTGTGGATATTTTTCAGCAATTTTTCTTGCTGAATCTAAAAACAAACCGTCTGAAAGCTTACAAATATTAGCTTTTGTAACTACACAGACTTCTTTTCTATTATTTTTAACAGCATAATCAAAAGCAAATTCAGCAATTCTTTCTGAAGCTTCTCTTGTAATACGTTTAATACTTTCAGCAGTGTTTTCATCTACTTGCCTTTCAATACCAGCGTATAAATCCTCAGTATTTTCTCTTACAACAACAATATCAACGCCTTCGTATCTTGTAACAACCCCCGGTAAATTATAGCAAGGTCTAAGGTTTGAATATAAATCAAGCTCTTTTCTTAGCTGAACATTAACAGATCTAAACCCCTTGCCAATAGGAGTTGTAACAGGTGATTTTAAAGCAACTTTATTCGCTTTTACAGACTCTAAAACCCTATCAGGCAAAGGTACGCCTTCTGTTTCAATCACATCAGCGCCTGCTGTTTGAATATCCCAATCAAGCTCCACACCGGCTGAAGCAATGATTTTCAAAACTGCATCAGATATTTCTGGGCCAATACCATCACCTTTTATTAATGTTACTTTTTTCATACTCTTAATCCTTATCAATTGTCGGCTTTGTAAAGCCGACCTACATCTCTTTAATCTTATCAATTGTTGGGGTGAAACCCCAACCTACTTGTCTATTCCTACTCATCCCTCCCCTCGGGGGAGGGTCTGGGTGGGGGCTAATCCTCCACCAGATTTTTTCTGTTGGGGTAG
Source organism: Candidatus Gastranaerophilaceae bacterium (assembly GCA_045586965.1). Classification (GTDB taxonomy): domain Bacteria; phylum Cyanobacteriota; class Vampirovibrionia; order Gastranaerophilales; family Gastranaerophilaceae; genus CAG-196. The sequence continues at coordinate 4,078 of JAZNBJ010000084.1, forward strand.
AAACCCCAACCTACAGCCTTATCCTACATTTACGCCTGCGCCAGACTTAGCTTCTTTATATGCTAATAAAGCTTTTGACAACTGATCTGGACAACTTGTTGGACGGCTTCCACAAGGAATACCTTGTAATTTAGATGTCACATCATTTATGTTCATACCCTTTACAAGAATACTAATTCCGCTGAGATTACCTGAACAACCTCCTAAAATCTCAACATCTTGGATAACTTCGTCTTTTATACGTATTTGCATCATTTTTGCACAAACACCTTGTGGCTGATATTGAACAACATCGAATCCATCAATTTCTTTTATTATAATTTCGCTCATAATAACTCCTCCGACATAATTATAACTTTACTAAATTATATCATGCCGGATGTAAAATTTTCAAATAGCAAACTAGTCTAAGTCAAGCTCATTAAGTGCAGACCCTAAGTCGTAGGTATTATAGACACTTGAGTATAAATCTGCAGCCGCTTTAGCATTAGCTTTTTTTGTATACTCAATAATTGCATTCATACCTTTTGTATTTATCGAGCCGTCAACTTTAGTAACATCAGTTGTATCTTTGCTCAACAAATCTGTTGCAAGCATATTTGCACCATATTCAGCAATATCTATTTTACCATCTTTATTGACATCCAACGGTTCAGCTGTCATTTCGTCATTAATTAAATACCTAGCAGAAAAATCATCCACTGATAATTCTTTTACACCGTTCATTTCTTCATAAGCGGCAGCTAAAAGCGCTTTTTTATCAAACTTACCATTTTCAAAATTTGGTAAATATCGATATTCATACTCCAATGGTGGTAACGAAGCTAAGTATTTATCATTATTTTCAGTAAATTCTTCTAGTACTTCTATATTATAATCTAAAGCCTCAGCATCGGGTGCGAAATCCAAAATCGGAGCCGGATTAGAGTTTGTAAGAGCTTCTATTAAAGGTTTTTCTAAATGTTGAATATGATTTTCTACTGCATTTCTACCATACTTTACTGATGGATCAGCAATCTTGTTATCATAAATACCATTTGCACCATTTACTTGAAACATAAAAAATATCTCCTACAATTCACACTTATATAGTATAAAACCAATAAATGAAAAATATTGCCTTAATATCTATAAAACTTTTACAAAAATTAACTTATGTAAAATAGAAATTGAAGTATAATATACTTAAGAGGGGAATATGATAGTTTTTTTAGGTAAATGTATACAAAACTTATACTCTAGCATTCGTTATACACTTTCAGGCGAAGGTAGGTTTAAAGCTGTTATCAATCAAGCAGCTGCAATCAGCTATGATTCGCTCATAATTTCTCTTGTAGTCGTTTTCGTTTCAGCTGCAGTAATTGCAATACAAGTCTCAAAACAATTCCTGATGACAGGAGCTGAAGCTTATATTGGCGGTTCAATAGCAATTGTAATGATTAGAGAAATTGCCCCCGGATTTGTTGCGCTTGCAATCGGCGCAAGAGCTGGAACTGCAATTTGTGCAGAAATTGCAAATATGAAAGTAACGTCACAAGTTGATGCTATTAAAACACTCAAAGTAGACCCAGTTGGCTACTATTTTTCACCAAGAATTCTTGCAGCTGCAATAACTGTCCCAATGGTAGTTCTACTTGCAGAATTAATTGGTATATTGGGTGGATTAGTAGTCGCAAATGCAACAATAGGTTTGCATCCTACAAGATATATAAACTCAGTTTGGCTTTGGCTAAGCACAAGAGATATTTACATAAGCCTTTTTAAAGCATTTGCATTCGGCACATTAATATCACTCGTTTGTGCAACACAAGGCTACGAAACAAACGGTGGCGCAAAGGATGTTGGAACATCAACCACTCAAGCTGCAGTGCTTTCTACTGTATATATGCTTTTTGCAGACTTTGTTATAAATATCATTTTCTATCTCTAGTTTGTAATTGATAATACGAAACAGTTATGATAATATTAAAAACGAGCAGTTGGAGAAAGAGTTTTGGCTAAAAATATTCCAAACAACGAAATGTACCAAAAAATTTCTGAATGGTTAGATACCTATCACGCTACAAATAGTGATAGAAAAAAAGCTAACCTTAAGACATTAATCGTTGCTCAAATGATACCAGTCGTAAAAAATATCGCCAAAACAATCGCAAGGCGTACAACCGACCCTATTGAAGATTTGGTTCAAGCTGGTTTCATTGGCTTACTTAAAGCAATTGATTACTATTCTAAAGAAAAAAATGATAACTTTAGAGTATACGCTGGTTATTTAATAATTGGCGAAATGAAACACTACTTGAGAGACCAATTAAATACAATCAGAGTGCCTAGACACATACAAGAACTTTGTGTACGTATTAACAATTTCACACAAACTCTTACACAAGAAGAATTGCAAGGACTCACTAGCGCAGATGTTGCAAGCGCACTTGACCTACCAAAAGAAACAGTAGACTTTGCACTTCAAGCTGATAGAAGATGCTCTACTATCTCTTTAGAAGATGTTTATAAACAAGATGATAGCCAGCTGGGATACGAAGAAATGATTTCTTCTGGTAACTATGAAGAAAAAGCTGAATACAATGATGTTAAAATTATTTTCAGCGATATTATACAACTTTTAAGCACTGAAGAAATCATGCTTATTAATATGTACTACAGACAAGATATGAGCCAAAAAGAGATTGCAGACGCTCTTCAAGTTTCACAAATGGCTATCTCAAGAAAAATGAAAAAGACTTTTAGCTTTATTGCAAGAATGATTGAAGCAAAGAAAAACCAAGAGGAAGTTTAATGGATTCTACATTATTTTATTACACACTTTTTTGGACTTGTGTATTTGGACTATGCTTAGGAAGCTTTTTTAATGTAGTTATTTTAAGATCTCTAACCGGTGAAAGCATTGTGCTTCCACCTTCAAAATGTCCAAAATGCGGTAATAAATTAAAACCTTGGCATAATATTCCGGTTTTTTCTTATATATTCTTACGTGGTAAATGTGCTTTTTGCAAAGAAAAAATAAGTATTCAATATCCAATAATAGAGCTGACAACAATGTTGCTTTTTGCGTTTTGCTTTATAAAGTTTGGTTTCGAATGGAAAACATTACTAGCTATGATACTTTGTTCAGGCCTTCTTATTATGACAGTTACAGATTTAAAAGAAAAGCTTGTTGATTGTACAATCGCAATTATCATAGCAGTTGCGGGAGTTCTATACAATTGGCTTGTTCTCGGCGATATTTTAAATTCAATCTATGGATTACTTGTTGCAGTTGTTATTTTGGAATTAGTAGCAAGCATCGGTCATCTATTTAAAAAAGGCAGAGCCTTTGGTGAGGCTGACACCTATGTAGCAGGTGCTTTAGGAGCTTGCTTTGGACTAAGTTCTTTATCTACAATCCTTATTTATACTTTAATTGTAGCGGCAATATTCACAATACCAATATTTTTATATAAACAGTTCAAAAACAATAATAAGTCTGTCTGTATTTTATCTATTATTTTTGCAATATCTATTTTGACATACAAGACTGTTGCTACAAATTGGTATACTTTTGCATTTTTAGCACTAAGCGGACTCGGATTAGTTATAAATATATTAAAGAACATTAAAAGCGAAGAAAACCTTACATATTTACCGCTTGTTCCTGCTTTTAGCATTGCAGCTTTGTATTTTTTATTCTTTTAAGGGGGTAATTTTTCTATGGTTGGCAATGTATCGTATCCAAATCCAACAAGAAATTATTGTATATTTGATGAAAACAGAATACAAGAAAAAAAGAATTTTGAGGTAATTAAAAACACATTAAATAATCCAAAATCAGATGAAGAAGTATTGGAATCTCTTTGCGCACTTGATTTAATGATTGATGATGGTGCTGATATTGATAGAATTAATCTTGAGCTTTATCCAGCGCTTTCAAAACATAATCAGACTAGAGACCCCAATATACAAACATATTTAGCAGGGATTTATCGTAAAACAAAAGTACCTGACGCATTTGGACCACTTTGTGTTATGCTTATCCAAAATGCAATCAACCCACATAAAGATTGCTATTTTGATCCAAACGAAGAAATCGGCGGCGCCATTTTGAATTATTTAGCTTAAACGCCATTTGTATGTTGCAAAAACTCAATGAATTTTGTTCTTAAATTTGTCACAATAAAATTTATGTTACAGAACAATTTAGGCAAATTTATAAATCAAGAACGCAATATATTATTTCCAGATACTTCTCTCAACACTTTTGCTTTAGATATAGGAATTGAGCCCGCAACATTGTCAAGAATTGAAAATCTAAAACAAGATATTAAATTCTCGACATTAAATAAAATTGCAAAAGGCTTTAATTTACAAACTTCTGAACTTATTGCAAAATATGAAATTTGGAAAAAAGAGAATTAATCTTTTTTTTTAAACACATCACTTATATTAAAACTTGAATCAACATAGATATCATCGTTTTCTTTTATATATTTTTCTAAAAAATAAGTTTTCATATTAATTATATTTTCATCATCCTTATTTTTTATGAAATCTTTAAATGACAAATCTTTTATAAATTCCATTGAGTTTTTCATAACACATTTACATTTATAAATTTTTACTAAATTTTGCAAATATAAATCTTCATCAAAATTATCTCTTTCAGAAAAAAACTCGTATAGTTCATCAGCATAAGACAAAAATTCCTCAGAACACTTCAAAGCTATTGAAAAAGCTTTGATAAATTTTCGGTACTTTTTTTCTAACTTATAATGTTTTAAAATCATTAAATCATCCATCTTTATAGATATTGAGATTTCTCAATGAAATATCTTTAATAATACAAGATAATTGAGAAAATGCAATACACAAATTTTGGAAAATTTATTAGAGAAAAAAGAGAAAGTTTAAGACCTAAAACTAGTCTTAATAAATTTGCATTTAATAACGGTATTGAGCCCGCAACATTATCCCGTATTGAACGATGCCTACAAGGAATCACTCTGGAAGAAATTGACAAAATTGCCCAAGGTTTTGATATAAAAGCCTCCGAACTTATTTACGAATATGAATCTAAAGATTATTAAACTAAAGACACAGAATCAAAACCAGCTTCTAATGCTTTTTTATTCAAAGGTAACAGATCTTTTTTCTTTTCACCCATTACTTTTTCAAAACCTGCTGCCAAAAACTCTTTATCAACAACTTCTACCACCGAAGATAAAACACCTAAAGCAACCATATTAGTTACCTTGCTTGTACCCAATTCATTTGCTAATTCACCCATTGGAGCAAAAACATAATTAATATCAGCTCTAGGCTTAGCTTCTGCTACAAGAGATGAATTAGAAACTATTGTGCCACCTGCTTTTACTCTTTGAACAAATTTATCAAATGATTGTTGATTTAAAACTAAAGCGTAATCAGTATCTTGCTTATGTACAGAACTCACCTCATCTTCTGAGACAACAATCTCACAATTAACAGTTCCGCCACGCATTTCTGCGCCATAACAAGGATACCAAGTTACATTTTTACCAGCTAACATAAATGAATTAGCTAAAATTGTACCTGCTAAAAGTACGCCTTGTCCGCCAAAACCTGCTATTATAAAATTCTTTTCCATTACTTATTCCTTTATTTGTTGGGCAAGTATGCCCAATTTAATTTTTATTTTTTTGTCGGGGTAGAAACCCCTTCAAGCTTAAATTATTTACCCCGAGAGGGTTGGGGTGAGGGGGCTACCCTACACCATTTATTTTGTCACATCTTTGAAAACACCAAGAGGGAAAACTGGTATCATTTCTTCTCTTACTCTTTGGTGAGCTTGTTCTGGAGTCATTCTCCAGTTTGTAGGACAAGACGAAAGAATTTCTACAAATCCAAAACCTAACCCATTCAATTGTACTTCAAACGCCTTTTTCAAAGCTTGTTTAGCTTGATTTATATGTGGAATACTATCAAGCGCAACCCTTGCTGAAAAAGCAGTTCCATCACAAAGTGCAATTTGTTCAGCCATCTTAATTGGATAACCATAATATTCTGCGTTTCTTCCGGTAGGAGAAGTCGCAGTTTTTTGCCCCATTAATGATGTTGGTCCCATTTGACCACCAGTCATGCCATAAGTCGTATTATTAATACATATGCTAGTAATTTTTTCGCCTCTTAGCGCAGTATGCATCGATTCCGCTAAGCCTATTGAAGCAAAATCGCCATCACCTTGATATGTGAATACAAATTTATCTGGCTGAGCACGTTTAACGCCAGTTGCAGAAGCACAAGCTCTGCCATGAGGAGCTTCTATACAATCTATATCTATAAAATTGTACAAAAACACAGAACAACCCACACAAGTAGAAGAAATTGTCTTTTCTCTTAAATCAAACTCGTCAATAAGCTCAGCAACCAAACGAGTTGCAACCCCGTGATCACAACCTGGGCAATAAGTAAAACGAAAATCTTTTTTCATACATTTAGGAGTACTAAATACTTGTTGCATAGCTTACTCCTTTCTTTACTTGGGACATAACGGCATCGACAATTTCTTCAACACTTAACCACTCTCCACAAGGACGGTTTAGCAAGCTTACAGAAGAATTACCTTCAACAGCTGTTTTTACATCTTTAAACATTTGTCCCATATTCATTTCAACTACAACAAAGTCTTTACCCTGTTTTGCAAGTTCTAATAACCTTGCCTCCGGAAACGGAGAAAGTGTTATTGGTCTAAAACAGCCTACCTTCAAGCCTTTCTCCCTTAAAACTTTCATAGCTGCTTTTATATTACGTGTCATTGAACCAAAAGCTGTTAGCACAATATCAGCGTCCTCAACCTCAAATTCCTCATAGCTTGTTTCATTTTTCTTAATGATTTCAAACTTTTCAAAAATATCATATACATGCTGAATATGCTTCTTCTCGTCTGGCCCGACTGAATAAATAGCTTTACCTTCACGCCCTTTTGCTCCTGTTAAAGCCCAAGATGATACATCAACTTCAGGATAAGGATTTTCTCCAAGACTTGCTGGCTCCATCATTTGTCCCAACAAGCCATCAGCTAACATAATTACAGGATTTCTATATTTTTGTGCCAAATAAAACGCTCTATACATATAATCAATACATTCTTGTACAGTTGATGGAGCTAAAACTATAATCTTATAATCCCCATTACCTCCACCGTAAACAGACTGATTATAATCACCCTGTGCAGGATAAATATAACCCAACCCAGGGCCTGCACGCATAACATTTACCAACACGACTGGCAATTCATCTCCACAAGCATAAGACAATGCCTCTTGCATTAAAGCCACTGCACAAGATGAAGATGTTGTCATAGCCTTAACACCAGTCGCAGCAGCACCGAGCACCATATTTATAGCCGCAAGTTCACTTTCAGCACAAACATATGCCCTGTTTAATTCTTGCATTTTACCGCTCAAATACTCACCAATTTCGGTTTGAGGCGTTATTGGATAACCAAAATAGCATTGCAAACCAGCGTTCACAGCGGCTTGAGCAATTGCATAGTTACCCTTAATTAAAACTTTTTCACTATTTTTATTCATAATATCTCCCGTTAAAGCCCGTAGGCATAACGCTTTTAACTAATCTTTAAAAACTTCAATTGCCACATCAGGACAACGTTTAGCACACATTGCACATCCTAGACACTCGTTTTTTTCATCTACAAACTCTACAAGATAGTCACCAAGGCGATTTGTTTTGTCTGACTTCTTTATAAGTCCCTTTGGGCAAGCGTTTATACATAAATAGCATGATTTACAACGTGAATTGTTAACTTTTATTAAGCTCATTCATAACTCCTATTACATGAAAAAGTATAGCACTAACAAGGTTTTCAGCCACTTAATGTAAAGAATTGTAACAAAAGAGAACAAAAAGCGTTATTAATTTTGAAAATGTGGAATTAAGAAAACATAGCAGAGCAAGGAAGCGTCTGAAGGGATGCAATGCCAGAAAGGAGTAAAAAATGGCACTTACAATTAACACAAACATTTCATCACTGATTGCACAAAACAACTTAACAAAAGCAACAGCTTCGTTAAACCAAGCAATCGAAAGAATGACAACTGGTTACAAAATTAACCACGCAGGTGACAACGCAGCAGGTTATTCAATTGCACGTAACTGGGAAACTCAATTAGGTTCATTAGACGTAGCAGCTGACAACGCAGCAACTGGTGCTGACATGTTAACAACATTAGAAGATACTTACACATTGGTAACTTCTCACTTACAACGTGTTAGAGACTTGACTGAACAAGCAGCTAACGGTACTTATGGTTCTCAATCATTAAAAGCAATTCAATCAGAAATTACAGCAAGACTTGAAGAAGTTGACCGTATTTCAGCAAACTGCGAATTCAATGGTTTAAAAATGATGGACGGTACTTTAACAAGAGACATCGCTCTTCAAGTTGGTTTATATGGTGACGAAGATTCTAGAATCGAACTTAAGCAAGAATTATTTAATGCAGCTGATATCCAATCATTATTCTCAAAATCAGTTGAACAAGTTGCAAAAGATTGTGCTGGTATCGCAGATGATGATACTATTAAAGGCGGACAGGCTGACATGTTAAGCGAAATCGACGAAGTTATCAATGTTCTTTCAGGTCGTGTAACTACACTTGGTGCAGCTCAAAACAGAATTGAATCTGCTATTGAGTCAATCAGCGTTCAGTCTGAAAATATCACTTCTTCATTATCTACTTTGAGGGATGCTGATATTTCTAAGGAATCTTCTAACTACATTCAAGCTCAGATTCTTCAACAGGCTGCTGCTACATTGTTATCTACAGCTAACCAAACACCAAGTATTG
>JAZNBJ010000085.1:0-5433 GCA_045586965.1 Candidatus Gastranaerophilaceae bacterium
AAAGCTGCGGAAGAAGCAAAGAAAGCCGAAGCTGAAAGGATTAAAGCGGAGGAAGCACGCAAAGCTGCGGAAGAAGCAAAGAAAGCTGAAGCTGAAAGGATTAAAGCAGAGGAATCTCGCAAAGCTGCAGAAGAAGCAAAGAAAGCTGAAGCTGAAAGGATTAAAGCGGAAGAAGCACGCAAAGCGGCGCAAGAAACAAAAATTACTGAACCGAATAATATTAAAGCTTTAAATAATGTTCAAAGAATAAGACCACAAGGTTTATCAAGAGCAACAAATTTAGGAATCGATTTTGGTGAGGATTTAACAAGATTAGTTCAAGAAGGCAAAGTAACACCAGAAGATGTACAAAATTTAGCACAAAAACATTTACAAACTGATAAGGTTAGAATCCATTCAATGAGTGATTATCATAAATTCGGCCCAGTAGGTGTAAATGCAGATAAAAAAGCTGCAACTACAAGAGCTCATTTTTCTGAAGATGGTAAATTTGTAGGACTAGATATTTTCGTTCCAGATTTAAATACTGGTAGCAAAGATGAAATCCTAGAATTTATTGATAAAACAGCACATGAAATAACTCACGCTGCTCAATTCTTAGCAATGAAGGATGCTCCATTAGAGCACTACGCATCCAATATAGAAGGCAAGTTATTAAACTACTTACAAAAAGTTATAACAGACCAATTTATAGGCAAGATGGTCGCTGATGCTCAAAGAGGCTACATATCTAAAGCTGGCATTGATGGTTTTGCTAATGTAACAGAATACTTTAGATTTATGGATTCTCCAGCAACAAATATTTCAAGAGAAACTATAGGAGAATTCCTTTCTATTGGTAGAAACAGTACTGAACAAAGTAAAAATATTAAAAGTATTTACGATTTTCTCTTTACAAATTTAACAAAACAAATGCATAATGATCCAAATCTTCTAGCTCTTATGCAAAAGAAAGGTGGATATAACGAGCTAAAAGAATTTGTCAAAGATCTTTGTGTACATACATTCAAAAATGAAGAAGAAGCTTATAGAGCTGGACAGATTATGAGACAGCAAATCAACGGCACAGTAAACGAAACAACATACAATGATTTAATTCATACCGTTATGGGTATGTGCGCAGACGCTTTAAAATAAAGTTTTAATTTCTTCATACCTCTTATTTTTTATAATATAATTATCATAGAGGTCTTTTATGGAGAAATCAAAACAACCCAAAACAGCTTTTGTACTCGAAGGTGGCGCAATGCGAGGCCTGTATTCAGCTGGTGTTTTAGATGTTTTTATGCAGAATAACATTTCCACAGACGCAATTTATGGGGTCTCTGCGGGTGCATTATTTGGAATAAATTTCAAATCAAAACAAATTGGCAGAGCAATAAGATATAACATCAAATTTGCACACGAAAAGAATTATATGGGACTTTATTCTCTTATCACAACTGGCAATATTATGAATAAAGAGTTTTGCTTCGATAGATTAGTAAACGAATTAGATAAGTTTGATTTTGAAACTTTTAACAACTCACCAATAGATTTTTTTGCTGTTGTGACTAATGTTGAAACAGGCGAAGCTGAATACAAACATATTGCTGAAGCAAGAGAAGGCTTAGAAGCGCTTAGAGCTTCAGGTTCAATGCCTTTTGTTTCAAGACTCGTAGAAATGGAAAAAGCAAAATATTTAGATGGTGCGATAAGCGACCCAATACCATTACAAAAAGCCCTTAATGATGGCTATGAAAAAATAGTTGTAGTTCTAACAAGACCAGAAGGTTATAGAAAACGCAAAGATTTTATGCCTTACAATTTGGTTTATAGAAAATATCCCAATTTTATTAAAACGGCTAAAATGCAGTATGAAAATTATAATAAAACACTTGATTTGATTAAAAAATATGAAAATGATGGCAAAATTATAGTACTTCGTCCTTCTAAAAAACTAAGAATAGCAAGGGTTGAGAAAGATACAAATAAACTAAATGCGATTTATAAATTGGGTGTTAATGATTGCACTTCTAGCATCGGAAAAATTAAAAGCTATCTTGAGTCTGAAATTACGGTATAATCAATTAGGTTACATTTTTTAAATTATGCAAAAAGAGTTAGAAAAAATTAAAGAAAAATGCCTATTTTGTCAAAAATGTTCTTTAGCTAAGACGAGAACAAATATTGTTTTTGACGATGGCTTTGCAAACCCAAAATTAATGCTAATTGGCGAAGCTCCAGGTTTTTATGAAGATCAGCAAGGGAAACCTTTTGTTGGAAAAGCTGGTCAGCTTTTGGATAGGATTTTTGCATCAGTAGGCTTAACACGCAAAGAACATGTTTATATTTGTAATACCCTAAAATGTCGTCCACCTGAAAATCGAAATCCTTTGCCGGAAGAAAAAGAAGCTTGCTGGGAGTATTTAAAAGCTCAAATTGATATTATAAAACCTAAAATAATATTGTTGTGTGGAAATGTCGCTGTTCAATCAATTTTGCCAAATGTTGGTGGAATAACGAAAATACGAGGAAAATGGTTTCAGGGAAGTGACATTGTTCATGGTGCAAAGTTAATGCCAATCTTTCACCCATCATATCTTTTAAGAAATGATTCAAGAGAAAAGGGTAGCCCAAAATGGCTTATGTGGCAAGATATTCAAGAAATAAAACGAGAATACGATAAGCTGTAATTTAAAAAAAGTTAACTCTTGAATTAAAAAGCATTTCCAGAGTTGCGTGGCGCCTTATTCTGGGAAAAGGGCATTTCCGGAATGACGTGGCGCCTTATTCTGGGAAAAAAGCATTTCCGGAATGTTATGTTGCCTTTTTGTAATTTTTGTTAATATTTGAGCAATTTTTGAAATAAAAAATACTTTATATAGCTATAGGTTAGTTAAATAAAGGTTAGATTTTGGCTGGAATAAATGGTATCAAACCCATAATAAATTTATTTGTAACAAAACCTGGTGCAAGGTACGTAACAAAACCAGAGGTTGTTTCAATATTTAAAGCGGACTTGGCTTCATTAAGACCTGCTTTTGATACTTTTGAGAGAAAAACAAAATCAATAACAATTGATGAAGTTAAAAAGTTATTCCCAACAGGTAAACTTGATGAAAACAATTATGTTATTAGAGAGATGAAAGATGTTTTATCAAGAATAGAACCAAAGCCTAAAAAAGTTATTGATTTATCACCAGAATTGACAGACCAAGATTATAAGCTTATTACTGATATGATGAATTTGCATAATGGTAAATATATTGATGTCTGGAAAGGGTATTCAGATACTGATTTGATACCAAATATAGAAAAGCTTGCTCTTTTTAATCGTTCAATGAGACTTTCAAAACAAGCAGATGATTTTTTACAATTTAATCCGAATCAATGGGATGTTGTAGTAGATGGAATCGTAAGAAAACCAAAAGAATCAATAGTTCCGTTATTAGAGTATAAAGTTAATTCTGAAGAGATTAATAAAGCTTTATCAACTGGAGAAATAACTCCTGCCGTGCAAAAGAAAATTGATGCAATAACGAATTATTTAAACCTTTTTGAAACCAAAAAAGATTTAACTGTCTATCGTGGTGAAAAAAGTTTTGGTTTATTCAGAAATATTGAAGGACCAAATGGTAAAAAGTTAGATGAAAATTTAAATGTTTTCTTTGAAAAAATAAAAGATTTGCCAGAAGAAGATGCTATTAGTTTAGCAGAACTGTATATTATGCAAAATTTGAAAAATAAATTAATTCCACAGTCTCGTTTTTTGTCCACAGCTATGGTACCTAAAGCAACTGAAAAATATGCAAAAAAAGTTTTTTGGGAAATCGAGGTGCCTGCAAAAACAAAAGGTGCTTCAATTGAAAGTTTTAATATTGAAAGAGAGGCAGAAGCAGAATTTTTGGCACAAAGAAATAGCAATTTGTTTGTAAAAGGCGGAAAATATGAACCCCAAAAGAAGTTGTTAACTTTAGAAGGAAGAATAGAGCAAGCTGATTTGATTGACAATAGTACAAATAATGTTAAAATTAAATTAGGAGTGTAGATTAATGAAAGTTTCAAAGATTCAACCAATAATATCTTCTAAAATTGAAACTGGTAATGTGCAAGTTGTAGCGCAGGATTTATCAGAAAAGATTGCAACTACTGCTAAAAAAACTCTAACTTCTAGAAAAATTCCAAGTTCTATAGGGCTTGATTCGGATTATTATGTTTCAAAAAAAATCTCAAAAAAGAAGATTAAATATTCGCAAGTAGATGAAACAAAAATGAAGAATATGAGTAATGCAGAAAGAAAATGTTATGAGGCTTATTTGATTTTAACAGGTAACTATACTACATTATAAGATACAAATGTAGCTTTGAAAGTCGTAACAGATTTGAATGTCGATTTTTAGGCGTGATTTAGTTTTGCACTTTCATTTACTAATTCTTTATACAATTCATATCCGCCCATAAAAGAATAAACATTATTGAAACCTTTTTGAGCTAATATTCTTGACGAACAATAGCTTGTGTAGCCTGTGTTACAAGATAAAATCACTTTTTTATCTCTAGGAATTTCATCAAGCCTTTCTCTAATTTCAGTGATAGGAATATTTATTGCACCATCAATTGTACCCATTTTATAAATCATATTAGGTCGAACATCAATAACATACGCATCTCTCAAATCTTCAAAATAAGCAGGCTTAACAAGCCCTTTTAAAATATTATCAGCACTCATTCCTAAAATATTTACAGGGTCTTTTGCACTAGAATACGGCGGAGCATAGCATAATTCAGCGTCAATCATATCTTGCACAGTGCCATTATTTCGCATAATTGTTGCAATTACATCGACTCTTTTTTCAACTCCGCTTTCGCCAATCCCTTGAATACCTAAGATTTTACCGTCATTAGAGAATAATAATTTATACAAAATCATATCTGAATCAGGGTAATATCCGGCATGAGAGCGACCGTAAACGTAAGTTTTCCAATAAGGAATTTCTTTTTGTTTTAACTGTTTTTCGTTATTTCCGCTACTTGCAACAGTTAAGTCAAAAATCTTTACGACACTTGTGCCTTGAGTGTTTTTATAAGTCGAATTAAATCCGCAAATATTATCCGCAACAATTCGACCTTGACGATTAGCAGGCCCTGCAAGAGGTAATAGGGTGTTTTGTCCGCTTACAAAATCTTTCGCTTCAATATTATCGCCCGCAGCGTAGATAAACTCGTTTGAAGTTTTTAAATACTCATCAACAATAATCCCTCGATTTGTTTCTAATCCTGCTTTGCGAGCCAAATCGGTTTCAGGCTTAACCCCAATTGCTAAAATGCATAAATCATAGTCAATTGCGTTATTTGAATTTAGAATAATCTGATTTTCGCTAAACTTTTGAACGCCATCAGATAAAATCAATTTTACGCCTTTTTTAATCATTTCATCTTGTGCAATTTTTG
>JAZNBJ010000086.1:0-17737 GCA_045586965.1 Candidatus Gastranaerophilaceae bacterium
AGTATTCACCTCGCCCCTTGAGGGAGAGGTCTGTTTTCAATATGAAACGAAGTTGAATATTAGAAAACAGGGTGAGGGGTTTTTAACCTTGTTCTACTTTTCTTCTTCCTTTTATTTGCGAGGCAAAAGGAAGAAGAAAAGGTAGCAAAAGAAGAAGGAAAAACACGCAATTGTTCTCATCATCCTCACTTCGTTCGGCTGAGGTTTTAATCGTTGGGCTGAAAGCCCAACCTACATTAGCCTCGCAAATAAAAAGAAAGAAAAAGGACATAAACAAAATAACAAAAAATAACTTTTAACCCTCACCCGAGATTGTACAGCTCATATATTCGCTTACATTTTCTACCCTGTCTTGGAGAGGGAATATTTGTATTTCCAATAATAAATATTATGTATGACAAAATATAATTTTGTTAGCAAAAAAGCCCTGGTGATTAACCAAGGCTTTTTGCTACTTTTGTTTGCTTTATTCACCGACTGAAATGTAGCAGTCTTTACGTCTATTAACGTATGTTGTGTGAAGTAATTCGTGAGCTTTGTGTGAATTTGGTTTTTCAAGATGTTTAGCGTAAAGCTCTTGAACATCAGGGTTTTTGTGAGATTTTCTCAATTCGCCTGTTTCATCATCTTTGTATAAACCTCTTGCACGTTTTTCTTTGATTTCAGAATCATTACAGCTCATTGGTTGACCACCACCGTTAATACAACCGCCAGGACAAGCCATAACTTCAAGAAGTTGATAATCAGCTTTCCCTTCTTTAATTTCTCTTATGCATTTTTCAGCTTCTCTAATTGTGTTCACGATTTTAACTTTCAAATGAGTACCATTTAGGTCAAGTTCAACAGTTTTAACTCTGTTGGTACCACGCATGTCGTTGATTACAACGTCTTTTAATTCTTGACCTGTAACAACTTCATAAGCTGTTCTTGCTGCAGCTTCTGCTACACCACCAGAAACACCAAAGATTGTAGCTGCACCAGTGTATTTACCAAATGGTGAATCCGCTTTTTCAGGTTTAATATTTTTAATATCAATACCAGCTGATTTAATCATACGAGCGATTTCTTGTGTTGTTAAAACATAATCAATTTCGTAGCTTCCATCAGCACGTTTGAATTCATCACGTTTTGCTTCAGCTTTCTTACCAGTACAAGGCATAATAGAAACGCTTACAAGATTTTCTGGCTTGAATTCTGGGTAGTATTGAGGAATATATTCTCTAATAATTGAACCCATCATTGCTTGTGGTGAACGACAAGTTGATAAGTGCTCTAGCATGTCAGGGTGTTTTAATTCTAAGAATTTAACCCAACCAGGACAGCAAGATGTGAATAATGGTAATTTACCGCCATTATTTAATCTATCTAAGAACTCAGTAGCTTCTTCCATAATAGTTAAGTCTGCTGAGAAGTTAGTATCAAACACTAAATCAAAACCTAGAGCTCTAAGAGCTGCGTTAAGTTTTTCTGTCATGTTTTCACCAGGTTCAATGCCGAACATTTCACCAATTGCAACACGAACAGCAGGTGCGAATTGAACAACCACTTTCTTTTCAGGGTTCATCAATTCTTCCCAAACTTGTTCTGTATAAGATTTGATGGTTAAAGCACCAGTAGGACAAACTGCAGCACATTGACCACAGCCAATACATTCACTGTGAGCTAAGTCTTTACCAACCATTGGCTGAATAACGGTTTTGCTACCACGGTTTGTGAAGCCTAAAACAGCAATTTCTTGGTGTTCTTCACAAGCTCTTACACAAGCGCCACAAAGAATACATTTGTTAGGATCTCTAACAAGGGTATGTGCACTACTGTCAACAGGTAAAAGTTCTTTCTTTTGAACAAACTTTTTAACATCAGCATCAGTAATACCATATTCTTCAGAATATTTTTGAAGTTCGCAAGTACCTGATTTATCACAAGTTGTACATTCTCTATCGTGGTTTGCAAGAAGAAGTTTTAAAATTGATTTTCTAATACTTCTAACTTTTTCAGTGTTAGTTTTAACAACCATACCTTCTGCAGGAGGTGTTGTACAAGATGCTTGAATCATTCTTCCATCAATTTCAACAACGCACATTCTGCAAGCACCAAAATCTTTTGTTAAATCAGGTCTATAACAGAAAGTAGGTACATTGAAACCATTTTTTCTAATTACTTCAAGAATGTTTCTCTCGTTAGTAAACTCACATTCTTTACCATTTATAATCATTTTTCCCATATCTGTCACCTTATTTTCTTTCTATTGCCTTGAACGGACAATTGCTTACGCACACACCACATTTGATACATTTGTCTTGGTCAATTGTATATGGTGATTTAATTTCTCCTGAAATTGCTCCAACAGGACAATTTCTTGCACATTTTGAACAACCTTTACATTTTTCTGGATCAATCATGTAAGTTGTCATTGATGTACAAACACCAGCTGGACAAGTTTTATCTTGAATGTGAGCAATATATTCATCTCTAAAGTATTTTAAAGTTGAAAGAACAGGGTTTGGAGCAGTTTTACCTAAACCGCATAAAGAACCTTCTTTAACGTCTTTAGCTAAAGTTTCTAAGGTTTCAATATCATCCATTGTGCCTTTGCCATCAACAATTTTTTGAAGAATTGCAAGCATATTTTTTGTACCTTCTCTACAAGGAACACACTTACCGCAACTTTCGTTTTGAGTAAAGTTCATAAAGAATCTTGCAACTTCAACAATACAAGTTTTGTCAGACATAACTACAAGACCGCCTGAACCAACCATTGCACCGGCTTTAATCAAGTTGTCATAATCCATAGGAATATCAAGGTGTTCTTCTGTTAAACAACCACCTGATGGGCCACCAATTTGAACAGCTTTGAATTTTTTGCCGTCTCTCATGCCACCACCAATATCAAAAACGATTTCTCTAAGAGTTGTACCCATTGGAACTTCAATAAGACCAGTGTTATTTACATCACCTGTTAAAGCGAATGTTTTTGTACCTTTAGAAGTTTCTGTACCCATTTGAGCAAACCAATCAGCACCGTTAAGCATGATTACAGGAACATTAGCAAGCGTCTCAACGTTGTTAATCAATGTTGGACGGCCAAACAAACCTTTATTTGCTGGGAAAGGTGGTTTTGGTCTTGGCATACCACGTTCGCCTTCGATTGATGCGATAAGAGCTGTTTCTTCACCACAAACGAAAGCACCAGCACCTTCTTTAATATGTAAATCAAATGAGAAATCACTTCCCATAATGTTTTTGCCTAAGAAATTTTTAGCTTCAGCATCGGCAATAGCTTTTCTTAAACGTTTGATAGCTAAAGGATATTCAGCACGAACGTAGATATATCCTTCATCAGCTCCGATAGCGTAAGCAGCGATTGCCATACCTTCGATAAGTTTATGTGGGTCACCTTCCATAATTGAACGATCCATGAATGCACCTGGGTCGCCTTCGTCACCGTTACAAACTACATAAGATTTTCCACCCTTGTTTGCTGCCGTAAATCTCCATTTACGGCCAGTAGGGAAGCCTCCGCCACCTCTACCACGTAAGCCAGATTTTTCGATTGTATCAATAACTGCATCAGGATCTCCAGAAGTGATTACGTTAGCTAAAGCTTCATAGCCTCTAACAGAAATAGCTTCTTCAATACATTCTGCGTTAATTTTACCGCAGTTTGCAAGAGCTGTACGAGTTTGTTTAGCATAAAAATTGATATCTTCATTTTTATGAACATGTTCTCCTGTTGCAGGGTCAGTATAAAGAAGTCTTTCAACAGGTTGATTATTTTTAACATGGCTTTCGTAGATTTCTTCTACATCAGCTTCTTTAACTTTTACATAAGTAACGTGTTTATCAGGAATAATAACAAGTACGCCTTGTTCACAGAAACCGTGGCAACCAGTTGGAACAATAGTCATTTTGTCATATTCAGTAAGTGTTGATACGTCAGCACCTAATTCTCTAAATCTTTCAATAACTTTTAAAGAACCGTTTGCAACACAACCAGTACCAGCACAAACAAGAACTCTTAAACCTTGTTTAGCAACAATATCTTGAGCTTTTGCTTGTTCGTCTTTAATATTAATATTTAATGTCATTATTGTTCCTCCTTCATCAAGGTATCCAAAATAACTGAAATTGCATCAGGAGTCATTTGAGGATAAACTTTCTCATTGATAACTACAACAGGAGCAAGACCACAAGCCCCAAGACAGCTAACTATTTCAAGAGTAAATAGGCCATCTCTTGTTGTAAACTTACCTTCTTCCAATTTAATTTTTTCTTTAATAGCGTTCAATACAGGTAAAGAGCCTCTAACGTGACAAGCTGTACCATCACAAACTTTAATTTCATATTTACCTTTTGGTTCTAATGAAAATTGTGCATAGAATGTTGCTACACCGAAAACAGTAGCAGGTGAAAGACCATCAACATGTTCTCCGATGTATGTCATAGCTTCTTCAGGTAAGTATTTATAAATAGCCTGAACCTTTTGTAACATCGCAATAAGATACGATTTTTTGTAGTCGAAAGATTGAAGTATTTCCTCAATCACTCTGAAATCGACTTTTGAATTAACCGTTTCACTCATTAATTTTCTCCTAATTCCTTTTGTTTTTGTCTAGAAACACTAATAAAAATACTATATCACGGAATAGAATTTGCAACAACTATCACAATTAAAGAAAATATAAAGATTTTAGTCACGATTAGGAGAAAAACGAAAAAACCAAAATTGACAAAATTTTGAGATTTTTCGTTTTTCGACCAATGGTGTGTTAGTTCAGTGCTGTGTGCGAGATAGCACACAGTGCTGAACGTAACCGTACCTTAAAAACGAAAAAACCAAAATTGACAAAATTTAAAAATATACAGTTTATGCTAAATATTTTTGCAAAGTTGTTTTATCAAAAATTTCTACACTGTTCCTTGAATGGATAAATACAAGACAAGAAATTAATGATTTGAATGTTTGGAAATCATCATATGCAAGTTTTTGGCGTAGATCAGTCATATTATTTGCCATAAATTCTGTGATAACAGTCTTGTCGTTATAAAATAATTCTGATAAAAATTCAAACGCTTCTCTTGTTTTAATACCTTCCAAATAAATAACATCAGGTGATTGGAATTCCACAAAACGTAAAGCTTTATCCATATTAAAGCCAATATTTTCATTCAATTCGCACTGATTTATGTGTAAAAGCTCGTATTTTGCAATCGATTCAATTGTCATAATATTCTTTTTGATATGAGTTGTTTCTTTCAAAAGCGAATAAATAATATGAGTTTTACCACTCAAAGGAGAGCCACAAACAAGGATGATACCAGGTTTTTCAACAGCATTCATCAATATTGCTCTTTGTTTTTCGTCTGGAACAATTTTTTCTAATTCACAAGGTGGCTTGTAAATTTTTAGTGAAATTCTTTCGCCCATAATTGTTGGGAAAGATGAAACTGAGGCTATAAGAATAGTATTTTCCACTTTGAAACAAAGTTTTCCAAGCTGAGGAATTTCACAAACTGATGGATCAAGGTTTGATAAAGTTTTTAATTTAGACACAAAAGCAGCATTCAAAATTGCAGGAATAGTACCTTTGTCAAGAATTTCACCATTTTGTTTGAATACAACTTTTAAGCCTTCTTCTACTTGTTCAAAGTTTAATTCATGTATATCTTCAATAATTGCTTGTTTTAAAATTGCACGAATAACTCTCTGGATATGTTCTTCGCCAGAGTCTTCTTTATGAAGCTCATCTGTCCAATCATAGTCCTCAATTCCTTGAGATAAAGTAATGTTATCTACTGTATCAGCGACTTTGTAATACTCATCAATTTTTTTCATAATACTTGCTTCTGAAGCAATTACAGGCTCAATTGAACATTCAGCAGTTTCAATAACTTTATCAATTGCAAACAAATCAAGTGGATCAGCCATTGCTACAGTTAAAACATCTTCAATTTTGAACAAAGGAATTGTTTTGTATCTATAAGCATCAGCAAAAGCAACAAAACTAAAGCACTTCGGATCAGGATTATAGTCTTCCAAATTAACATAAGGAATATGAAGTTTAGATTCCAAAAACTTTAGAAGCGTTTCTTCTGACAAAACACCAGAATTAATCATAGCTTGGCCAATATTAATATTTTGAGCGTTAGCCAATTCTTCTGCTTTTTCTAATGTTTCGTAAGTTACAACACCGTCACGAACAAGCTCATATTTAAGTTTTTCTAATGTTTTATTGTTAATTGTTTCCATGTTTCTGTAAAAATTTTCCACTTTCCATTTTCAACTTTCCATTGAAAGTTTACTTTAAATATTCTTCTACCTTCTTAACAATCGTATCTAATTCAAAAGGTTTTGTAATATATTCATTTACTCCAGTTTCTTCACCAATTGCTTTGTCTTCAAGCTGTGAACGAGCTGTTACCATAATAATTGGAATATCTTTGTATTTATTATCATATTTTAATAAACGACTAATTTTATACCCATTAATTTTTGGCATCATAACATCCAAGATAATCAAGTCAGGCATAATTTCTTTTGCGAGTCTTAATCCGTCTTCACCATTAAAAGCTGTATAACACACATAGCCTGAGACTTCCAGCACGAATTTCAGGCTTTCTACAATATCCTGTTCGTCATCTACTATAAGAATCTTTTTCATGCATATCCCCTTCAATCTCGTATGAATACATTATATCACATTTTCCATACTTAGTCTCGTTTTGAGTAGTTACTGTTTCAATTTTCTTTTTCAAAAACTCCGCAGAAGGCTTGTCACCGTCTACAACAACCATCGATAAAGATGTTAAGTTGTTGTCTTTTTCAATGAGAGAGTTTGACATATAAGTTTTGTTTAATAAATTTTCTTCCCTCATTAAGTTTTCGATAACGTCATTAGTTGATTTTATTTTGATAATTGCAACGGTTGTACCGTTTGAACGAGCTTTTTGAATAAGCTGTTTCTTTATCATATTAAAATTACTTTTGTCATTCGCAATCGGTATTACAAAATAGAATTTTGAGCCTTTATTTATTTCAGAATCGCACCAAATAGCGCCGTTATGTGATTCCATAAGCTGTCTTGCAATAGGAAGCCCTAAGCCAGAACCTCCAACTTGACGAGAAAGAGAATTTTCGATTTGAGCAAATTTATCAAAAACGTGGTTCAAATCTTTTCTTTCAATACCAATACCGTGGTCTTCTACGCAGACCTGCAAATAATTACCTTGAAGATTTTTGATATCTTCCTCAAAGCTTTGGTCATATTGAAGCTCACGTGCATTAACAACACGAGAAGTTATTTCAATTTCGCCAGCTTTTGGAGTGAATTTAATAGCATTTGATACAAGGTTTGTAAGTACTTGTTCAATTCTATTAGAATCTGCATAAACTTCTACAGAGTCTCCAATAGGAGTATATTTTATTATTAAATTCTTTTCTCGTGCAACTTCTGTAAGGTTTGTTTTTACATATTCAATGACAGGTTCAATATGAGTAAGTTCAAATTTGAAATCCATTTTACCAGCTTCTATTTTAGAAATATCAAGCAAATCATTTATGATTCCAGAAAGCCTTATTGCATTGCGTTTACCCATAGAACAAAACTTTTCTATATTTTCACTCATTTCACCAGCTTTTCCGCTAAGAATAATATCCATTGCGTTTTTGATAGCTGTAAGTGGGGTTCTTAATTCGTGAGAAACAATTGAAATAAATTCTGATTTAAGACGTTCGAGTTTTTGTAATTTTCTATTTGTAGCTTTTAACTCTTGTGTGAAAGAGGCGCTTTGAAGCGGAATTGCAACCTGTTGAACAAGAGTTTGAAAACATGTTGCATCTTCAGTAGAAAAAGCTTTTTCACGATAAATTTCTGTAAAGCCATAAAACTCTTCATTAAGCATGATTGGTGCAAACATATTATCAAAGTGCAAGATAGAAAAATCATACTCATTTATATTATGTCTTATATTTTTTTCAATTTTTAAATTACCAATTTTAATTTCAAACGGAGGATCTGCAAGTAGTGATTTGTAGCTTAATATTGCACGTAATTTGAGTGCTTCGAGCAATCTATCAGAAATTTTGTACAAAGAATTGATAATTAAAACAGGTTCTCTTTCTGAACGAAACATTAATGTACAAGCAAGATCAAAGTTTAAAGATTTTTCAATCCCTTCAACCATAATTTTTAAGAGCTTATCTTTATCCAAACTACCAGCAAGCTGTGAGCTTGTATCATACAAAACATTCAATTGATAAAGACTTCTTGCAAGCTCTTGGTTAGATTGGCTCATTTTTAACATTGACTGACGAGTTCTTAAACTTGAATCAACAGTTGCAGAAAGAAGTTTTTTATCTAAAGGTGCTTTTACAAAGAGGTTTATGTTATGAGTAACATCTTTGTTATGTTTTTTTTCTCCAAAAATCAAAAGAGTAATTGCTGAAAATTGTTTAATTTTTCTGCACAAAGGTTTTAAATCCAGAGAATTTATATCACCGTCAATTATTACTATATCAGGGTCTTCGACTTTTAAGGTATCAAAAATAAAGGTTTCATCACAAGATGTGATAACTTCATCAGAAGAAAAAACTTCTCTGATAACCCCCTCTTTTTCATTATCTTCACTAATTAACAAAAACTTTGTCATAGCTATATGATAACAAAAGAATTTATTAATGACAATAAAAAAAGAGGAAGTTTATACTTCCTCTTTTTTTTATTATATTATTTTATTTAATTCATTCTGAAATCTTGTGCGTATTCTGCTCTTTGATTTGCATAATTTGTATTGTATTGACTATCAGATTCTGCTCTACGTCTTTCAAGTTGAACTTGACCGCCTTTAACAATTTCTTGAAGCTGATTTAAGTTTTGTTCCAAACTTACAAGAATTTGTTCTGCAAAGATAGAAGTTTCGTCTTTTGTTCTTAATGCTTCGTCAATTGCTTGGTTTCTAAGAGCTTCTGCATCTTCATAAGATTTACGTTTGATTTCATCACATTCAGAAATAACTTGTTCTTTAATCTTTTCAGCTTCTCTTTGAACAGCTCTTAATAAATCAGATTCGCTTAATAATCTGTTTGCTTCTGCTTGAGCATCAGCAACGATTTTTTCAGCCCTTTGTTGTGCTTCGTATTGAAGCTCGTCTTTTCTTCTCAAAAGAGCTCTTGCTTCTTTGATTTCATCAGGAAGAGCTGCATATAATTTATCCAAGATGTTTGTAACTGTATCTTTTTTAACGATAGTTAAGTAAGGTCCTAAAAAAGGAAACCCTTTATCTAAAGCTTCTTCAAGCTCATTCATTAATCCGTATATAACATCTTGCTGTGAATTCATTTTCTACTCCATAAAAATACTTGTATGATAGTTACTCAAATTGTATAACAAACACGCAAAAAAAGTCAATTACAGTTTAAAATTATTATCTTCAACAACTTTTTTCATTTCATTTTTTACAAGCTGTGAAAAAGAACCTAAAAGTTTTTCTAATTGAACTGAATCAATGGAATAATGATCTCCACTAAGCATAAATTTTTTTGTAGCTATGTTCACAATTTGTTGAAAGTTTAAATGTGATTGCAAGCTTTTTATACCATTTCTTTTTACATAATCTTGATAATCTTGCGGGTAACTAGCTTGTATGCAACATAAAACGTCGTCAATTTTCGCTTTGCTAACGATTTTAACACTACCAAAAGAAAAAGATTTTTCGTTATTTACAATTCTTTTTAATTTGCTTAAGTATGTTATTAAAATTTCTATTTGCTCGTCAAGTGTTTGCATCTCAATACCTCTTTCACCAAAATTATAACAATAAATGCATATGTATGTAAAGTTTTTATCTTTTAAATACTCTATTAGTGTGATACAATTATAATCAAGAAGGGGTTTTGAATGTCAGATATAATAATTTCACCATCAATATTATCAGCTGATTTTATGAATTTGGAAGAAGATATAAAATCTGTTCAACAGGCTGGTGCGAATTGGATTCATATTGATGTCATGGATGGACATTTTGTTCCGAATATTTCTATTGGCGTGCCAGTAGTAAAATCTGTTCGTGAAAAAACAGATATGTTTTTGGATACACATTTGATGATAGAAAACCCTGAAAAATATATAAAAGCCTTTGCTCAAGCGGGTGCTGATTTAATCACTTTTCATTATGAAGCATGTGAAAATAATGTTGATGAAGTTATAGATTTAGTCAAATCTTTTGATAAAAAAGTTGGAATTTCAATAAAACCAAAGACTTCACCAGAAGTTTTGTTTCCATATTTAGAAAAAGTTGACTTGGTGCTTGTTATGACAGTTGAACCAGGTTTTGGCGGACAAGAATTTATGCACGATTGCGCAATGAAAATCCCTGTAATTAAGCAAAATGCACCTGAAAATTTGATAATTCAAGTTGATGGCGGAATAAATAATTTAACTGCTAAAATTTGCACTTCTCTTGGTGCAAATTCTCTTGTTGCAGGTAGTTATATTTATGGCGCAAATGATTATAAAAAAGCTATTGAGTCTTTGAGATAATTAGCTAAAATTCTGACTGGAAAAAGTTTTATTAATGTAATATTATAAAATTACTAGGGATTTGAGGAGTTTTGTAATGTTTAAAAATATATTTTTAACCATCTTTGCTTTAATGGTAACTATTTCAGCATGGGCTGCGGATTTTACTGTCCATAAATTACCAAATGGACAAACGCTTGTGGTACAAGAAGTGCGCAACAATCCAATCGTAACCGTTGATACTTGGGTAAAAACAGGTTCTGTGAACGAAAATGATACAAATTCAGGTGTTGCCCATTTTTTAGAGCATTTGTTCTTTAAAGGGACAAAAAAACATCCTGTCGGCGAGTTCGATAGAATACTTGAATCAAAAGGTGCAATTGTGAATGCGGCTACAAGCAAAGACTTTACTCACTATTACATTACAATTCCGTCAGAATATTTTGAAACAGCGCTTGATTTGCATTCTGATATGCTCACTGATCCGCAAATTCCAAGAAAAGAATTGGAAAAAGAAAGAAAGGTTGTTTTAGAAGAAATTTCTAAGGACGGTAATAATCCTTCTAAAAAAGTTTATGAAAACCTAAACGAAATGATGTATTCTTATCACCCTTATAAAAGAAAAGTTATTGGCTCTGCAGATGTAATTTCTACAATAAGGCGAGAAGAAATTTTGGAGTTTTTTAATAATTATTATGCGCCATCTAATATGATAACAGTTGTTGTTGGAGATGTTGATACAAATAATGTTGTTGAAAAAATGTCCAAATATTTTAATTCAGAATACAAAAAACCTATTAAAAAAAGCTTTAGAAAGGAACATCCATTAACTTCTCAAAAACGAAAAACAGAATATTTAGATACCCAAACGGGCTATATGATGATTGGGTTTAGAGGTGTAGACATCAGTGATAATGATACTTTTGCGCTTGATGTTTTAGCTCAAATTTTGGGTGGTGGAAAAACATCAAAATTTTATCGAAATATTAAAGAACAAAAAGGCTTAGCGTATTCAATTTCTGCTTCAAACGGAAGCTATCGTGATGACGGTATTTTTTATATAAGCGCAAATTATATTCCAACAGGTGCTGAGAAATTGGAAAAATCTATTTTTGAAGAAATTGAATATATACAAAAATATGGTGTAACAGAAGAAGAATTGAATACTGCAAAAAAAATGATTGAACAAGAAACTTATTATTCAAGAGAATCAACTTCAAATATATCTTCTGAACTAGGCTATATTCTTACACTTACAGGAAATGCTGATTTGTATGAGAATTATGTGAATAATATTAAAAAAGTTTCTGCAAAAGATGTTCAACAAGCAGCGCAAAGATTTTTGGGCGTAAATAAATCTGCGATTTCTCTTGCTTTACCAAAAAATCTAGAAAAAATTCAGCCGAAACAAGAACAAAAACATACTGCTCAAAAGGTTTCAGAATCAAACGGAATTGAAAAATATTTAGTTGATAACAAAGCAACTCTACTTATAAATAAACATTCTAATAATGACATTATTGCAATGAGTATTATCGCAAAAGGTGGAGAATTTGTTGAAAGAGTTGCTGGCGAAGGGACTTTGGCGGCAAGCGTTATGCTAAAGGGTACAAAAAAATATTCATCACAAGAACTTGCTCAATTGATGGAAGAAAACGGTATTCAAATTGAACCTGCTTGTAGCGAAGATTATTTTGTAGTGAACGTTCAAACTACTACTGCGCAAATTGATTTAACTTTAGAAATTTTAGACGAAGTTTTAAACAGTTCAACGCTGGATGATTATGAAATTGAGAAAAAACGTTCTGAAATTTTGAATAAAATCCGCCAACAAAGAGATATTCCAATGAATATTGCACTGGAAGAATTTAAAACAAAAATATTTGAAAATAGCGTATATTCTCATACGAACAAAGTTTTAGAAAAGACTTTGCCAACGGTTACAAGGGAGAATGTAGTAAATTATTACAATAAAATTTTTGATTCAAAAAATGTTATTATATCAGTTAATGGAAATGTTGATACTGATAGATTAATCAATGCTTTTGGTTCAATTTTCAAGGATAAAAAACAGCCAGAATTTAAATATGATAATTATAAAGTTACAAAATTAACTTCACCAAAAGTTGTTTCAAAAGATATTAAAGATTTGCAGACAGCTTGGTTGTTTTTGGGCTGGCAAGCTAGTGGCGTGAATGATAAAAAGGATTTTGTAACTCTGAAAATTATAAATACTATTCTTGGTAGTGGAATGAGTAGCAGAATGTATAAAAACCTTCGAGAACAAGACGGTTTGGCTTATCAGTTAGGCTCTACATACTCGCCAAAAGCTCTTGGCGGAACGTTCTTGACTTATATCGGAACAAATCCAGAAACGTTAAATTATTCAAGAGAAAAAATCTTTGCTGAAATAGAAAAGTTAAAAATGGAATTTGTATCAAATCTTGAACTAAAAGATGCACAAGATAGACTTAAAGGCGGCTTTATTATTGCATTAGAAACAAATGCAGAAAAGGCCTCAAATATTGCCATGTTTGAGACTATGGGATTTGGGTACGATTTCTTAAACACTTATATAAAAATGATTGATGAAGTGACAGCATCTGATATCGTTAGAGTTGCTAATAAATATTTCAATAATATTTATGTAGATTCTTCAGTAAAATAAGTTTTAATATTTACAAAAAAGGTGGGTTTTCCCACCTTTTAGTTTTTTATCTCATAGTTGATAGGTCAGCTTTATTAAACCGACAAGAGGCTAATTCTTTATTTCATAGCTATAGTTAGGCAAATCTGTTGTTTCTTCTTCGCTTTTTAGCTTGAAATTCATATAAAAAACTTGGCCTTTTTTGAATTCCATTTCTGTGCCTTTATTTGCAAGTGAGAGCGGTGTGCTTTCGTATACGGAAACAACAGCAGATTTAGCTCGGTTTCCTTCTTCATTGTTAACAACGCCTTCAACTAAAGCGACACCTGGGCCAACAAAACTGCCAATAAACACGTTGCCTGCAGTAATTGCACCTTTTTTAGCAACTTTTTTTGCAGTAATGTCAGATTTTTTGCTATATTTTCCTTCAAAATCTCTTTTAACGTCTTTTGTGTATCCGATTTGAGGGTCATAATATGTGTGTGGAACAAATGTAAAAGAAGCGTTTCTTTTCATTCTTTTTGGAGAAGTTACGTTAGTGATTTTTCCTTCTATTATTGAATTTGGGTGCACAACAAAGTTGTTATCTGCAATAAAACCTTCAACAATTTTAAGCTTCCAGAATTGAGGAGGATTTTCTGTTGAAAAATCTGATAAAGCTTCTACTTTAACGCTTTTTGCCATTGCAGGGCTAATAATTAGCATTGCAGATAAAATTAATAAAAGTTTTTTCATAACAACTCCTTCTTTTGGTAATAGTATATTATAAAACTTTTGATTTTTGTATTAAAATTTGTATATGAGTTGGTTGTATTTGATAATAGCATCTATATTTGAAGTAGGCTGGCCGTTTGGGATGAAAATGGCGTCATTGGGGGTAAATAAATTTGGTTGGATTATATTTGCGATTGTTGCCATGGCTTTGAGCGGAGTGTTTTTGTATATTGCACAAAAAGAAATTCCGATAGGTGTAGCATATGCAATTTGGACAGGGATAGGCGCAACATGTACATTTTGCCTTGGCGCCTGTGTGTTTGGCGATGCAGTTAGCTTGATGAAGGTTTTGGGTATTATTTTTATTATTTTTGGGATTATTTTGCTAGAAATTGGGAAATAAATTGTCTTACCCCCTTTACAAAAAAAATTTATTTGTTAGTATAATAAATGTAAGGGCGCAAGTTCTTATGCTAGTTGAATAAACTGAAAGATAATCCTCAGTAGCTCAATGGCGGAGCAACCGGCTGTTAACCGGTAGGTTGTTGGTTCGAGTCCAACCTGGGGAGTTTTTTATTGCAAAACAAAGCCACCTTTATGGTGGTTTTTGTTTTGCTTAAAGTTCCTCGTGTTTGAGAACCAACAAAGGCGAAGCCTTCTTGGTGAGAAGTCCAGCGGATTTTGGCAAGTGCGACGACCGAACGTAGTGAGGGCTAGTCACGTTCCAGTGAGACCGTTATAATGAGTAACTATTTTGTGTAAGCAAAATTATACGAATGTAAACGGGTGAACTGCCAATAATCCAAGACAACCTGGGGAGTTTTTTCATAAATAAACGGATGGGTTAACCCCATCCGTTTATTTATTTGGAAGTTTTACCAAATTGGACGAGAACCACAAGGCGTTAGCCTTGTTTTAGGTTCGAGCTTTAGTTGGTGTTGTTCAAGTAGAACCAACTATTAACTTTTTTGTAAGTAAAATACTATAAACAGAGTATTTATTGTAGTTAAAATTAATGTACAATTATCACCATGATTACTGTAATACATTTTAAATCTTTAATTGAAGCGTTTTTATTTTATGCAATTTGGTTTATATTAATCACAATTCCTGCTTTTTATTTTTATAAAAAGTCGATAAAGACACGCAAAACATACAAATGTAGAGAATGTGGAGAAACATATCAAACAGAGCACATGGAATCTTTATGTTGTAAAGTTTGTGGGGCAGAAGTAGATGAAATTTAAAAAAGCTTTTTCTGATTTATTTGAGAATATAGTTTTAAAGTTCATTCACTTAAAGCATTTTTACCCATATTTATTTGTTCATAAACCGCTATGTGCTAAATATAGAGTTGACAGTATGCATATTGGAAACCTTTTTATCTGTAGGAGTTGTTTTTTTCTATATTTAGGGGTATTATTAGCATTTATTCTGTATAAGTATATAAATATTAGTTTTTCATTTTTGTTAATGGGTTTAACGATTATAGTATTATTATCAAATCCATTTTATTACAGATTTTATTCGAGAATAACTAGGGATGCTTCCAGATTTTTTCTTGGCTTTTTAACTATAATATATTTAATAAAAATGTATAGTTATGATAAATTACTTTTTGCTAGTTCTATCTTGTGTTTATTAATAGTAAAGCATTTATATAATACCCAACGGCAAAAAGTTGATTTATGTAGTAACTGTAATGAATTAACTAATAGTAATATTTGTATAGGTTACACTATGCAGGCAAATGCAATTTTACAAATAGAAGAAGAAATGTCAAATTATATAATGTATAGGAGATGGAGATTTAAAAATGATTAATAGAGAAGATTTATTATCAGGAACCCGACCTGATGTAAGATCAAGAATTTTAATGACTGTTGAAAATAATTTTCAAGGTTATGAAATTGTTGATTATAAAGGAATGGTTTGGGGAATCTCAATGCGTTCAAAAGATATGGGACAAGATTTTTTAATGGGTTGTAAACAGTTTACAGGCGGAGAACTTTCTTCTTATACAGAATTGGCTGATGAAGGAAGACAGCGTGCTATTGATAGAATGCTTTCTATGGCTCGTCGCCTAAAAGCCAATGCCATTATTAATTTTAAGTTTGAGCAAAATTTAAATACATATAACAGTAATACCGAAGTAACAGCATTCGGTAATGCTGTTGTCATAAAACCAATTAAAAATTATGTTCCATCAGGAGGGTTAGGAAACATATTAGTAGAATTTTATGATGCATATGCGAAGGTTAACACAGGACAAGGTATTGTTGAGAATGGAGTATCTGAAAAGATAGAATTTGCAAAATTACTAAAAAAGGATGATAAAGTTGGAATTAGATGTCCATATTGTAATGAATTTTATAATGCAATAATAACCCCTGAAAAGAGAGTAAAGGTTGAACTTATAGGAGATGCTGATTCTTTTGAGCCAGGACAACAAATAATTTGTACAAAATGTAATAAAAAATTTTCAGTACCATATTCAGAATAGGATTATAAGGTAAATAAGTGGTGTATTCAAATACACCACTTATTTTTTGTTTAGATTATTTATTATACCTAATATCTTGTCATAGATGTATATACAAAGTTTTTATATGTCATTAATCTTTTAAAAAAGCTATTAGGAGTATGTCTTATTGCATCGTGTAAGTCTTTCAACCAATTTATGTCATTTATCTCAGTTCGAATCTTGGACAGTTTGGGGAGTTTTTTCATTTCCAAGAATTATGATATTGGTAAATACATTGCATCAGAAAATCCGGATTTAAAAGGGATCCCACGTTCTAAGAAATCTATTATTTCTTTTTTGCCCTTATCTGTAGTAGATAAAAAACCCGATTTATAATAAAAAACACTAGGATTGCAATCCCTATTTTCTGGTTTTAAAAGAAGTCGACCACCATATTTTTCTTTTGCCAGTTGTATAATTTCGCTTAAAACTTTTCTGCCGTTTCCTTTTCCTTTTTCGAGTACACTTAAGCCTTCAATATATAGATATGGTAAAATTTCACATTTTTCGTTAACATATCCAGGTAAGCGACGAAGAGTTTCAAGATTAACTGCTGTATCGTTTGCACTTCTTTCAGTTAAAGTTACAAAAGCATCTTTATGAGGAAAAGGAATAAATTTATCTTTGATATAACTTTTTTATTTAAGAGAATCCGTTTTGATAATGTTGTTTGGGTTTATATCTGAAACGTTACTTGAAGTTTTTACGGTATTTGCTATATAAGCGATGGTTCTTGGGAAATATTTCATTAAATATAGAGTTCGAGAAGCACAATTTTCAGAATCATTATATGAATTTATTATTTTATTACATTCAGCAATAGTTTCAGAAAAGCCTATTTCATTATTAATAAAGTAGTCCATTTGCTCTCGTTCAATTACAGGTAAGATGCTATAACATAATGACAACTCTTCTTGATATGTTTTTTTTAAAGTTTCATCTTTTAATAAACATTTTAGTGTATGGTGCCCGATTTCGTGTTCTAATGTGGATAAGCCTTCTTGTTGGCCTAATTCAATTACTCCGTTCGTCGCCCAAGCATTGTCATCAAAATATGTGGTTCTTCTTATTGTTTCTATGCCCGCTTTATCTATGGCGAACCATTCATCTCCAGATATTTTTTTTAATATTTTTATAAGTTTTTTATCAACGGTATGGTTATCCAACACGCTATTTTTTTTGTAATTTTCTGTAAGATTATATACTCCAAAAGGACCTTCAGATTCTTCTATTATTTTTTTTTGTCTTTCATAATCTTCTTCTGAATATTCTTTTATGTTGTAAATAACTTTTTTATTAGTTTTACTCCCATCTTTATTTAATTTAGTGACTATA
>JAZNBJ010000087.1:0-21165 GCA_045586965.1 Candidatus Gastranaerophilaceae bacterium
AATATTAAGCTCTTTTGTTTTTTCTTCTTGCTATAGAACATATCCGTAATCTATACTAATTGTATCCTATGTATTTACTTAGTTCCACATTTTTACAATTTAATAACACTTTTTTCAAAAATTGTTACAAAAATTTACATATCAAGCAAATTTTGCAGATAAAAATACTTTATATCTATAAGGGATATTTACGAGGATAATCATGGGATCAGAATTTAAATTACCAAATTTCTACATGAACCAGAATATGCAATATGGGAATCAGATTGCATTCAATCCTTCTATGTATCAAAATGCGAATGCTGCTATTTATGGAAACTACAATTTAACATTACCGCAGTTTAATTTCGCCCCTATGGATTTTTCAACACCAATGTTTAACAATAATTTTGGATTTTACGGAAATCCGAGTTCAGGTAGTTCTAGTAGCTCATCCAAAACTACAGCAGAAACAGAAGCTGATAAAATAGCTGCAGAACGCAAAAAAAGGAATGAAGATAGCAAGGCTAAAACTCAAGAAAAAATAAAAAAAGATACTGAATCTACTATTTTCAAAAGTCTTGGTTTAACAAAAGAAGAAGAAAAAGTTTTATTGGAAGAACATTCCAAAACATTTGAGCCGAAAAGAAAAATATTCGGAGAAATGTCTACCACTATTGCTTTTGGTGCAGTAATGAAAAATGGCGGACTTGTATCGCATGGTTGGAATAGTGTTAAATCAATAGGTCGAAACAGTGCAAGTAGTTTGATGTTTAGAGGTAATGAAACTTTATGGAAAAACTCTAGCAACTTGATGCAAGAAGCTTATTATCAAATGCATAAAGCAGAAAGACGACATCTAAAAGGACTCGGAATGCTTAAAAAATGCTATTCTGACCAAACTTATAAAGCGATGGAAGATATGATGTTTGATGCTTTGCAAAAAGGCTCTCCTGATGAAATCGCCAAAGTAACAGAAAGTTTTAAACAAATAAATACTAACGATGGTTGGTTATCTACATTTATTAAAAGGAAAAGAGGTAAATGTCTTGATTCAGCCGATGATATATTGAACAAGATCAGAAGTGGCAATTTGACACCAGAAATGCAAGCTAATATAACTTCTGGAGCTGCGGCTTTAACCAATAGTGCTAAAATGACTTGGGGCAAAGCTTTCAATCAAGCTGTTGGCGGCAAAATGGGTAAATTCATACTTATAGGAAGCTTCTTGGGTGAAATTGGAAATATAAGAGCTGGATTTAAAAAAGGCAAAAAGAGTGGCTGGAAACAAGTTTTTCAATCAGCAGTAAAAGCTTTCGCTAATTCAGGCGGTTATATCGCTGGTGAAACCGTTGGTATTATGGCAGGTGCGAAACTAGGAGCAATGATTGGCTCAGTTGTTCCAGGTCTAGGAACTGCAATTGGAGCATTCACAGGTGTTATCTGTGGTACTATCGTATCTTGTGTTGCAGGAAATCTTGCTAAAAAAGCAATGGGCTATAACGTTTGTAATGAAGTCAAAACACAAGAAGTTGCGCAAAAAGAAGGTGGAGCAGAAGAAATCTTGAATACTCTTCTTGCACAAGCTCAAAATGGTGAACTTAAGAACGAAGAAGCAATGAGAATTTTATCTAAGTACCAAGAAGAAATCGCTGCTCAGGCAGCTGCAGTTCAGGCAGCTCAGGCTGCACAGCTAGAGCAACAAGGCATTGCAACAGTTTAGTTTGGTGATAATATACTCATTTCACATTTTTTGCAATCAAATTTGAGAGGAAAAATTTTCCCTTTTTCATCTTTTAAAACAAGTTTTTTAGATGATTTGCACATATTTAGAGCATATTTTATGCAATGTTTGCAACGCATAAGTTCAACTTGTCTATTTGGTTTGTTTGATTCAAAGGATATTTCCTTTATATTTACCCCAGATTTTTCATAAAACTCTTTTGCGAAATTATTATGAACATTTGCACGATAATCAAGTTCTTCAGTAAAATATTTTGTATATTTTAAAGTTTTTTGCCATTGTTTATTTTCATTATAGTATTTTATTCTTTCTTGCATTAGCAAACCAAACAAATCTCTACGAAGTTTGTTGATTTCACTTATCGGAATGAAAGGTAAATCTGATTTAATCTCTATATTTTCAATATAAAAATCACTATCGCCTGTTTTTGAAAATTGTTTTATGAAATTTTCTTTCATCTTTTCAGGATTATTAGCTTTTTCACCTTGTTGAATAGAATAAATTATAGAGATATTATTTTCATCAATAAGTGTTATTTGAGAATTTTCAATAAATATTTTAACTCCGATTTGTCGTTTAACTTGCTTTTGAAGTTCTTTTTCGAACTCTACATCAAGATTTCTCCAAAGTTTATCGCCAACTTTGAGTTGAATTTGTTTGTTAGGATAAATATAGCCTTTTTCGGCTTTGTTTACCGCAAAGCCATCACCTTTTAAATATATTCCATCTTGAGGATGGATTGTTTTATCTGTTTTAAGTTTGAAACAATCTTTTTTTACCTCAATAACTTCGCCTAAATATTCACCTTTTGATTTTGGAGACTCTTGATTGAAACAATTTGTTCTACCGTGTAAAAAATATTCTGTAAAACCACGATTAAAACTCTTTTCTGGATTTGGAATAAATTCATAAACAGAACGTCCAGAAGAAGAGCCTTCGCCAAGTTTCTCTTTATAGTAAGCAACAATATTTTTTACATAATTGCGATCTTTCAATCTCCCTTCAACTTTAAATGAGCAAATTCCAGCGTTTTTTAAATCATCTATAGAATTTGACGCATTAAAATCTTTGAGACATAGAGCATAAAAATCTTTTTTTATAACTTCGCCATCTGTTGTTTCAACGCTATATTTTTTTCTACAAGGTTGAGCACATTCACCTCTATTTGCAGAACGGCTTCCAATGTATTCACTTAAATAGCATTGACCGCTCATTGATACGCACAAAGCACCATGCACAAAAGCTTCTAATTCTA
Organism: Candidatus Gastranaerophilaceae bacterium; assembly: GCA_045586965.1. GTDB lineage: Bacteria > Cyanobacteriota > Vampirovibrionia > Gastranaerophilales > Gastranaerophilaceae > CAG-196. Next base: position 2,979 of record JAZNBJ010000087.1, read on the forward strand.
ATTTAGGGTTTTGATGATGAATTTCTTTAATTTGTTCCAAAGAAAGTTCTCTTGCTAAAATTACTCTAGAAACGCCCATTTCATTGAAGAATTTGACTTTTTCTGGTAAATAATTATCACATTGTGTGCTCATATGTATAGGAGGCAAATTCACTCCAGTTTGTTGCAATTCAATTAGCTTGTTTAACAGGCCCATATCTTGAATAATTAAGGCATCAACACCAATTTTTGTAAGCATTTTAACTAATTCTACAGCATCATAAATTTCATCATCTGTAAGAATAGTATTCATAGTGACAAAAACTTTTACCCAAAATTTGTGAGCATAGTCAATCACTTCTTTAATATCGTCTATTGGATTTGAAGCGTTTTTTCTTGCACCAAAAGAATTTGCACCGATATATATCGCATCTGCACCACAGTCTATTGCAGCAAATGCAGTTTCTTTATCTTTAGCTGGTGCTAGTAGTTCTGATTTAAAGTTGTTTAGATTACCCCTCACACATCACTCCGTGCTACCCTCACCCTCAAGGGGCATGGGTAATTTATTATCCCATTCTTTTACCGAAAATAGACTTAAAGAAGCTTGCAAAACTTCCGCCATTCTCAGCTCTATCTTTAAAGCTTTCATAATTTGCTGAGACAAAAGAATTGCTTGGATCTACGGTTTTAAGTTTTTCAATATAATCAAAAGCACCTACATAATCACCAATAGAGTCTCTAAAATTAGCCAACTTCTGCAAAGCATTGATATTTTTTGGTTCTAAGTCAGATAATTTTTCATAGAATTCATTAGCTTTTGTCCTATCATTTGCTTCTTCAAGCATAACTGCAATAGTTTCAATTAATTGTGCATCTGAATCATTAAACTGGTATGCTGTCATAAATTCATTCAATGCAACATCTTTTTCACCTTTTAGTATATTGTATTTACCCCAGTTAATGTGTTCATTAAAAGAATCCCCAATTTCTTCAAAAATTAATGCTCGCATTTGATAAATAAGAGGTGAATTAGGTTCAATTTTTGCATACTCATCAATTTCTGCAAAAGCTTCGTCTTTCATCCCTTTTTGGAAATAATATTGAGCTAATAAAGAGTGATACAAAGCTTGTTTCCCAAATTGTTCTTTTAACCCCTTTAAAATTTCATAGGCTTCATCATTTTTTCCCATATCCATTAGAGCTCTTGATTTTGTCAAATCATTTTTAGTAAGTTCTAAAGACTTTTCTGGTTGAGAATTTCTAATATAATATCCAGCAAGAATTTCTTCAAACTCCTTAAAACCTTCTTCTTTAAGCCCTCTTTCAAGAATCTCTATTGATGCTACAATACCTTCAGTTTTTTCATATAATTCTGCAAGTTTTAAGAATACAACAGGATTTTTCTCATCATAATCAGCTATTTTCAAGTATTCATCAATTGCTTCTTGATACTTTTCTTGACCTTCACAAATCCCTGCTAATAAGAATCTAGCAGGAAGCGCTTCTTTTTGTTCTTTAGCATTATCAATGGCTTTTTTATAATCACTTTTTGCATGGCTATATTGCTGTTGCAAAGAACATAAATTTCCTCTTAATAGATAATATTTAAATTTATCCTCATGTACATATAAATCAATTAATTGCTCATGCGCTAAAACACTTGCAGGATCGATTTCTAAAATTCTCCCGTAGAAGCCTTTTGCGTCATCTTTTTTATCTAAAATTAGTGCAATGTGCGCAATTTTGGTTAAAAACTCAACATCTTCATTCTTCTTAGGAAACAATTCTAAACATTTTTCGTACGCTTCTTCATATTTTTCTTCTTCTTCAAGTTGTTCAATATATCTCATAATATACTCCTAATTAAATTTATTTTGTGCAACTGATATTCCTTCTTTGAAATAGCATGAAATACCTTCCTTAGCCCTTGACAAGACCGGTTTTAAATTTTCCAATTCATCTTTTGCAAAATTTTGCAATACGAAAACTTCTGACGGTAAATTAGGTTGAGGTCCAATGCCGATTTTCAGCCTTGCTACATTTTGAGTTCCTAAATGTTTAATAATAGATTTAATACCATTATGCCCACCATCAGAACCATTTGGACGAAATCGAATTTTGCCTAGCTCTAATGATAAATCATCATAAACTATTAAAACATCTTCAACTGGTATTTTGTAATAATCCATTACTGCTCTGACAGCTTCACCTGATAAGTTCATGAAAGTTGTTGGTTTAATAATTAAATAATCATCAACTCCGTTGCGAAGATTTGTCATAAAACATTTAAGACGAGAATTTTCTCTAAAAGTTAGACTGTTATTTATTGCAATACTATCAGCAAGCATAAAACCAACATTATGCCTTGTGAACGTATATTTATCACCAATATTACCAAGTCCTACTATTAATTTCATTTATCCCTTTCTCACTCACTAAATAAGAACGCTTGGGGCTTGGTGTCACCCATTTACCCCTATTTAAATCTTCGCATATTTTTACGCATTTCTTTCATTGCAAGCATGCCAGCACCTTGTTGACCAAATTTTGACCCCATTTTACCAAACATAGATTTCATATCAGACATACCCTTCATCATTTTTCGCATTTGCTCAAATTGATTTATATACATATTGATGTCGTGCAAAGGTATGCCAGAGCCCTGTGCAATTCTTTTTTTGCGAGATGAATTCATTAGTTCAGGGTGTTCTCTTTCTTCTGGCGTCATTGATTGAATAAAGACTTCAATCCTTTTAAATTGTTTTTCACCTTCGTGAGAAATCATTTGCCTGTCATCTTTTGAAATTTTCAGCCCAGGTATCATTCCTAAAAGTTGGTCCATAGAACCAAACATTTTCATTTGAGATTGCATTTTAAGAAAATCATTAAAAGAAAACTCTGCTTTAGCCATTTTCTTTTCCATTTCAGCAGCAGTTTTTTCATCAAAAACCTCTTGTGCACGCTCAACTAAAGAGACAATATCTCCCATACCAAGTATTCTATCTGCCATTCTTTGAGGATAAAAATCTTCCAAAGCGTTAAGCTTTTCACCTGTACCTGTTAATTTAATAGGCTTACCTGTACAATATACAATACTTAAAGCAGCACCGCCACGAGAATCGCCATCGAGTTTAGTTAAGACTAAACCTGTAATTGATAGTTGAGCATCAAAGTTTTCTGCAACATTTACTGCTTCTTGACCAGTCATTGAATCGATAACTAACAGTTTTTCTGTCGGATGGAAAATTCTGTCAATCAATAATAGTTCAGCCATCATATCTGTATCGATTTGTAATCGGCCTGCTGTATCAAGGATAAGAGTATTAAATCCTTTTTCTTTAGCATAATTTATAGCATTCTGAACGATTGTTTGAACATTTTTAGAGTCCTCTTCCGAGTAGACTTCAACTTCAATTTGTTCCCCTAAAGCTTTTAATTGAGTAATCGCAGCTGGACGATAAATGTCACAAGCAACTAGCAATGGATTACGTCCTTCTTTTTTTAGTTTTACTGCTAACTTTGCAGAAGAAGTTGTTTTACCAGAACCTTGCAAGCCAAGCATCATAATTAAATTAGGATGACCAGAAAAGTCGAGAGGCTTAGTTTCTTTGCCCAATAAATCTACTAACTCGTCATGCACAATTTTTACTAACTGTTGAGAAGGATTAACGCCATGAATAACATCTTCACCTTCAGCTCTATCTTTAATATTTGAAATAAAAGCTTTTACAACTCGCAAATTAACATCGGCTTCTAATAGCGCACGTCTTATTTCCCTAAGCGCATCTTGCATGTTATCAAGAGTTAATTCACTCTGACCTGATGTTTTAGCTATAATATCCTGTAATTTATCTGACAACGATTCAAACATATCTATCCTTTTTTACAATTAATATAAATAAGGATAGCACAAATATAACAAGGAAAAAATAGGCATTTGTTTAAACTCTATGTGTAGATACTAAATGAGTCTTCAACATTTTCATCTAAAATTGATTGAATTGATTGAATCATTGTATTAATTGCTTGTTGCTCAGTTTTTAAGTTTTGCATTCTTGTATCAATTTGAGTTTCTTTTGTATTAATTATAGCTTTTGTTTTTTCATATTCTACTTGAGCATCATTTCTTGCATCTGTATCATTTACTGCAAAAATATTTGTATAGTTTGTTGCAATATCTGTATTATAAGTATTTTCCCAATAATAATCTTCTGTAATAGTAGTCTCGTCTTCAACTCTATTTCTATCAACAGTTGTAATTGTGAAGATATTGTTTTGAAGCATTTGGTTCAAATAATCTTCATCATTTACATTTTCGTTATAAGTCCAGCCTTTATCAGCGATTGTTGAGAATAAATCATCATAGAAATTAATTTGTCTTTCTTGATCAGCAGTCAAAAGTGTGTTATCTGCATCAACAGCTGAATTGTATTCATTTTGAGCAGCTTTTAATTCATTTTCCCAATCAGCTCTGCGATTTAAATAAGTTTGGAAAGATTTGCTAGTTGTATCATAATAATTTACTTGAGAAGAATCTTCACAATTTATAAATTGAGACATTTCTAGCATGATTGTGTCAATGAAATTTTGAACATTTAATAAACTGTTGCCTTTTTTATCTTTTGAAATGAAATTATTATTAGCTCCCTCTTCTGAAGCTTCTGGGTCAATCATACTAACAACTTGATCGATATGTCCTAAAATAGGACTTTTTTCTGGATCAAAGTCAGAAGATTCTGTTACAAAATATTTAGACAAGTCGTCTTTTAATATTTGGGCAACACTCTTTAATACTTCTGCAACATTATCAGAACCTAAATTTATTGATTTGCCGTGTTGATAAGCATCAGCCCAATCATCTGCGTCTACAAATTTTGCTTTTGTTGATTTCAAGCTACCAACATTTTCTAGTAAGCAGCATAAACTATCAGTTTCCATAGCTTCTCTAGAAGATGGTTCTTTTGCTTTAACAGCATCTAAATTTGCTTTTGCAGCTTGTACTTTTGCTGAAGAACCATCAAGACCATTAATAGTTGATTCAGATACTCCAACAAGTTCTGCAAGAATTTTTGCTCTATTACCTTCCCAGTCTCCTCCAGGAGCCCCTTTAGCTGATATCATTTCAGCATATTTTTTGTAATTGTAATCGATTAAAACTCTATCAGATGAATCAGTTAAGAGATAAGCGGTATTTGCGTTCATCTGACTAGGTCTCATTAAATTTTTGTAAGTTAAATCAACATACGATACACCAGAATTAGCGGACCATTTTAATGTTTTAGCATTCAAAGCTTGTTGATAAGCTGTTGTTGCTTTACTCATGTCACGAGTTAAATCCACCTTGTCGTTGGCAAGGCGGGTAAGTTCTCTGCCGATAGTGTGATTTCTATCGGTGAGCTGCAATAATCTAACTTGATGAGATGAGATGCCCATTTTTTTTTGAACCGCTTTCCTTTAATTTTTCCCTTGTTATTATGTATTACGGCATTTTTAGGGCAAAACTTTAGGATTTTTGAAAAATTGTTACAAAAATTTACAAAAAAATAAAATAATACATACGGATGATTTACAAGCGAAAGAATTAAAGTTTATTTTTTGCGAGTCGATTATTTAAGAGTAAATTTATTATGAGAAAAAATTGACTCGGAGAATATATGTCAGGACAAACAATTACCCCAATGCAAATTACACTTGCCAATGCAGATAAAATGTTAGAAGAAGCAAGAGTTGCACACGAAAGATATATAATTAAACAACAAGAAGCAGATTTAGAAAAGGCAATTGAATGCTATGTCGACGCAATCAAGATTAACCCTGCTTTATCTGAGTCATATTACAGATTAGCTAGTTTATTGCTAATAAAAGGTCAAATAACAGTTGAAGGTGCCTTAGAGCAATGTAAAACAGCTATTAGTTTAGAACCTAATAACCCTAATGCGCATATTTATACTGGTTATTTTCAATGCTTAAACGGAAATATGGAAGAAGCTGAAAAAGAATTTTCACTTGCAATTTCTGGTTGCTGTGGAAAAAATTCAGCACGTCCTCGTTTATTTTTATCAAAAGTTTTGTTAAATAGAATTAAGGCACAAAATTCATCTGTAAAAGATGTAATGAAATTCCTTTATTACTTCCTATCAGGAAGCATGATGATTATGTGGGATTGTCCGTCCATTAAAATGTTTTACAAATTCCTTGCAAACGATTTTTCAGTATTTTCGTACAAAACGCTAGGTGAAACATTTGAAAAAATGAAACTTTTCCCTACTGCTCTTGAAGCGTATTCAAAAGGATTAGAAAAAACAGCACAAGGAAATTTGTTCTACCAAAAAATGGGCGATTTGTCGTTGGAATGTAATGATGTAGCATCTAGTATCGAATGTTACAAAAAAGCTTATGAGCTAAACCCTTCGGATAGAGAAGTTTTAATCAAGCTTGCGACAATGACACAAACTTATTTCCCTGAAAAAATTGAACAAGCAATCGATTACTACAATTCACTTCTAGAATTCGGTATTGATTTAGACAAAATTTACTATGAATTAGGACATTTATATCTTGCAAAAGCTGACAAGATTCATGCTGTAACTGCTTTTAAATTAGCAGAAGAAATTAATCCTGAAAATCCATACTATAACAATTCACTCGCATATGCTTATGTAAAAGCAGAGCTCTATGACGATGCTATCGAGTATTATCAAAGAGCTATCAAAATCAACCCAGATTCAGAATGGACATCAATTGTTTGCCATGCACTTGGCGCAATTTATGCTGAAATCAAAGAAAATTATGAAGCTGCAGAAGCTACATTTAATGCGGGTATGGTTTTAGATCCGAATAACGTAGACATACAGCTATCGTTAGGCGATTTATTCATGGCTAAAAACGATTTGGATAAGGCTATAAAAACGTACTGTGACGCAATTGCAGTTGACCCTCTAAATTATATGACATATGCTAAAACAGGTCTTGCATTATGGGAAAAAGATTATTTGGAAGAATCCATTGTTGCTTTTCATAAATCAATTGAACTAAATGCAGAATTTGAAATCGCACAAAACAATTTAGGTGTTGTATATCTTGATGGTATTGGCGATCCAAAAGCCTCCTTAGAATATTTCAAAAATGCAATTGAAATTAATCCAAACTACACACTAGCTTATTTTAATCTCGCAAGAGCATATCAAGTTTTAGGAAACAAAGCTCAAGCAGCTGAATATTATCAAATGACATTAGATTTAAATAAAATCACAGAAGAGCTATCGGACAAGGATATTCGACAACGTTTATTTGAGTTGTTTGAATAGTTTTCATATACAAAACCTTCTTAATGGAAGGTTTTTTTGTTATTAAAAGTATAGAAATGTAAAAGTTTTTATTTGTAATTAGCATGTTCATGGTAAAATTGTCATTAGAGGTTTTTCAATGAGAATTTTAGAAGCTAGAGAAAGTTTTATAAAAATAGAATCTGAAAATAACATTAGACTTTCATCTTTTTTACAAATAAAAGATTTGGAAAAATGTTACATTGCTCAAGTTATAAAAGTACAAAAAGTTAACGACAAAATCTTAGCTTTTGCCAAACTTTTATATCTATATGACAATGAACTTAAAACTTATGACGGTTCTGCTCCTCAAATTGATTCTGAAATTTCACAATTTAATATTGATAAAATCTCTTCAACTTTCAACATTATAGAACCAATTTTAGCAGGTAAGTTTGTTGAAAATCGAGATAACATTTTTATCGACAAAACAAGCTTTAACAAAAAAACTATCATATCAGCTGAAACACCTCAATTTTTGGAAATTGTTACTTCAAATATTAAACAAGAGCTTTCAAAGACATCAAGAGTTTTTGTTATTGACATGCAAGGTGTTATACCTTCACAAAAATTCGTTGCTGGACAAGATTTTAGATTACCTCTTAATACTGAATCTTTAGAATTTATGTACGAAGATTGTCTAAATGATACAACTGCAGATAGCAAAAGTCTTATAAAAGAAATCTTTCAAGATTTATCAGATTATTCAAAAACAGTACCGTTCTTACCTTTTGGCGCATTAAAGAGTATTGTTGACGATATGGTTGATAATTCTCATGTTTTCAAGCTACTTGTTCTTAAGAACAAATTAAACAAGTTTGATAAAATGGGTTATTTTGCTATTAACCAAACAGAAGCTGAAAACTTAAATAAAATCCTTGCAATGCAGAGCGCATTCATTGATTTATCAAAGCTTGATACTATTTTCCAAAACAGATATTTGGAAACTATTTATAAAAACCTTGAAGAAAATACGCATGTTATTGTTATAGCTTCTAACTGCATTGATAAAAAGAACCTCAAAACAATCTTAACAAAACATGACATTGCTTCTACATTTGTTACCCATCCAAGGTTCAAATATATTAACGAAATTAAATCAATGTTTAAAAATTTCATTATTGAGCCAACTTTTACAAATAATGAAGTATTCAAAGCTTATTCAACATTTTTAAATTCAATGACACAAAATACATATCTTATCACTGGCGAATGCACAAACTATTTGCCTTTAATATCTGTGCTAGAAAAATTCCCAGAAGATATTAAACCGCCTATCACTGAAAATCAAGTTGAAAAAGATTCTAAAGAAGATATATTAGATGAACTAAGCGAAATAGCTACAGAAGAAAACATTGTTCAACAACAAGAAGATGCAATTCAAGAAATTATCGCAGAAAAAGATGAACAAACCGAAGCTATTGATAAAAAATCTAACGAACTAATAGAAAAAATCTCAGAAGATTTAGCGGAAAAACCTCAAAATGGCTTATCATTATTCAATGACGATGATATTAGTGACAATTCTGAGAAACAAGATATTATTGACGAATCCACAATTGAAATACCTTCTGAACAAAATAATGCTAATGAAGATTTTGAAACAATAAGTTCAACAATTGACGAAGATGATTTAATTGAAGAATTAGCAATTGAAGAGCCAGTAGAAGAAATTGAAGAAGATGTCATTGAGCCAGATTTCACTTCAGAAGAAGTTCCTTCAAATATCGAAGAACCTACTGATGAATTTCATACCGTTGTTGACGAAATAAAAGCGATTGACGTTCCAGAAGATATTATAGAACTTACAGATGACGCTGAAGAAGAAGAAAATATTGAAAATGAAGATATTATCGAAGAACTTCCGACAGCTTCTGAAACTATAATCGAAAATTCTGAAGAAGGTTTTCAATCTCTAGAAACTGAAGAACTTGAAGTTCAAGAACTACTTGAGAATGAAAATATCATCGAAATCCCAGAAGAAATTACAAATGACATAGAGATTGATGAAACTCTCGATGCATCTGATGACGGCAATACTATTGAAGATCTTCAAATTGAAACTGATATTGTTAACGACGACGGCAGTTTAGTTGATGAAGTTGAAGTTATGCCAATTAATGATGACGAGCCTATTTTAGAAGAAATTATTGAGCTTGACGAATCTGATCTAAACAATGAAGAAATTATCGTTGAAATTGACGACTTCGATGAAATGGAAGCCGATGAAAATTTAGACAAAGAAATAATTGAAGATGTAGACAAAGTATTTACAACTATAAAAGATAATTCTTTGTCAGATAATGATTTGGATTTGATTGATGAACTTAATAGTGAAGATGATAGCTTTGAAGAATTAGCAGAACTTCAAGATAGTGAAACAGAAGAGCTTGATTTTATAGAACCAATTGAAGAAATTAATGATAGCTCAGATTTCGTTGAAGAAAAAGAAATTCTTGAAACTAAAAAATCTGCAACAACAAATGTTCCTGTATATGATGCGGAAATCCCTACAGAAGACACAGTTCAATCAGATCCTATTGAGCAAGGTGATACCGTTTCACACGCAAAATACGGGGTTGGCGTAGTAGAAAAAATGATTAAATATGGTAATAAAACATTATTCTCAATTAATTTTGATAATGTAGGTAGAAGATTGCTAGACCCAACTTTAACTGAAATTAAGAAGGGGTAAATTCTTAAGTTAAAATTTGAGCTAATCATTAACAATTAATTTACATTTATCTCCAGACTCTTTACTTTTTAGTTTTTTGCTTATACAATAAACTTACTCACAATCCTCATGTGATAGATTGTTGTGTGGAAGTCATTAATCCTTACAATAATCACAAAGGAAAGGAAATATAAAATGGCAAACATTAAGTCAGCAAAAAAAAGAGTTCTAATTGCAGAAGCTAACAGACAAAGAAACGTAGCTTTCAAAACATCTATTAAAACTGCAGTAAAAAAAGCTTTAGCTTTAGCTACTGAAGGCGATAAAGATGCTTTGAACGCAGCTATCTCAAATGTATACAAACTTTGTGATAAAGCTGTTTCTAAAGGTATTTTGCACAAAAATACAGCTGCAAGAAAGAAATCAAGACTTGTTCTTGCTATCAAGAAATTAGAAGCTTAGTCTTTAAGATTCTAAGAAATTATAAAGGTAGTTTTGCAAAACAAAACCCGCTTTTTTTTTTAGTAAAATAACTATGCTTCAATTTGTTTTTCTTTTACCCTAGAAGCAATTACAGAAGCAACGATTAGACAAGCTGCACCAATTAAGAATGTATATTCCCAGTGGAAATTCAAACCAACTTCTGATGTATAAGAGCATTTGTCAATAATCCAAGATACCAGTGTACAAACAAACACTTGAGGTCCAGCAATAAATATATTGAAAATACCCATTACAGAACCTTCTGTTCCAGGTTTAATATACTGTGATAGCATTGCAAATGGTAATGCGCAAATACTCGCCCAACCAATACCAGACAAGCCCATTAAACAAGCAACTAGTTTAGGGTTTGTTGTAAACGCCATACCTAAAAATGCCAGCGCCATTGATAACATTGATATTACATGTATTTTTTTGTTTCCATATTTTACTGATAAAATACCAATTGGAATTGCAACTAAAAAACATACCAAGTTAAATATTGCAAAACAGATTGATGAGAAATTTGTACCAGACAATACAGCTGCATCAAAAGAAGCTTTAACCGCTTCACTTACATCTGATAAATCAGGAACACCAAATACTGTATGAACAGCATACTGAGTGAAATAAATCATCATACACATATTGCCGATCCAAGTAAAGAATTGCATCCAGCAGATTTTACCAACTTCAGGAGAAAGTGCAAAGAAATCCTTTAATGATTGAATAAAATTAAATTTTTCTTCATTACAATCATCCTGTTCTTTTTTTATTTGACGTTCTTTAATAAATATACAAGTCCAAATCATGCCAAGAGAAAATGCTAGCGCTGCCATTATAAATTGTGCATTTATTGGCATTTGATAATTAAAAGCCCATTTTAAAAATGGTGCTGTACCCGCTGCAACAACCGAACCTAGACCAATTGCTAAGCTTATATATGAGTTAGCTAATGAATGTTGTTCTTGCGGTACAACATCAGGAACTAAAGCTCTATAAGGTCCTTGAGCAATGTTAACACAGGCATCAAGCACCCATATCATTATTGCAGCAAATAATAATGCCGCCCAAGGTGCAAAACTAACATTTATAACACCACTAAACCATTCTGTTATAGCTGCTGAATTAGGAAATGCCCAGAGCGCTAGTGCTGATAACAATGCTCCACCTAATAAGTATGGTCTACGTCTTCCGAGTGGTGTTCGAGTCTTATCCGATAATGCACCAATCAATGGTTGCACTACCATACCCGTAAAAGGACCTGCTAACCAAATAAGACCGAATAAAAACGGAGAAGCTCCTAATTCTTCTGTTACTGGTCCTGATAATATAATTCTCATTTGCCAAGCAAACTGCAAGCCAAAAAAACCTATCGCAAAGCTTATGAATTTTGCAGGGGTAAATTTTTTTAATACACTATCTTCCATTTATCTCTCCTCACATAACTGTTTTTCTAGTTTAATATAAACTTATAATCTTATCAATACCAGATTTTGCAATAGAGTACAGTTCTAACATCCTCTCATACTCATAAGGTTCGCCTTCAGATGTAGTTTGAAAATCAATAATTTTACCAGACTTTGTCAAAATAACATTTGAATCAACTTGTGCATTAGAATCTTCAGCATAATTTAAGTCTAGTTTGATTTCATTATCTACAATGCCTATTGAAATAGCTGCAATTGGCTCAATAATTGGATTTTCTTGTAAATCACCTGATGCAATTAATTTTTCTACTGCATCTTTCAAAGCCAAATACCCTCCACAAATACTAGCAGTTCTTGTCCCGCCATCAGCTTGAATAACATCTGCATCAATAGTGATTGTTAATTTTGGCATTTTAGCCAAATCAACACAAGCTCTTAGGCTTCTTCCGATAAGTCTTTGAATTTCGTGAGTTCTACCTGAAACCTTTTCCCTCTCTCTTTTACAACGAGTATTTGTTGCAGAAGGCAAAAGTGAATATTCTGCAGTAACCCATCCCCTCTCATCATCATCCGCCATCCATTTTGGCTTTTTATAATCAACTGATGCTGTTACAATAACTTTTGTATCACCAAATTCTACTAAAACAGAACCTAGCGCATGTTTTGTAAAATCATGAGTAAACTTTATCTCTCTTAATTCGTCATTTTTACGACCATCTAATCGCATATCCCCTCCTAAAATCAACAAACTCATTATAGCACAAAAAAAGGTGGCTTGAAAACCTCGAACCACCTTTTTTACGATTATATATTACTAACTTAAGCTTCAGCAACTTCTTCTGCAGGAGCTTCTTCTGCTGGAGCTGCTTCAGCCGCAGCTGCAGCTTCTGCTGCTGCTTTTGCTTCTTCAGCTGCTCTAGCTTCTTCTTCAGCTTTTTTAGCTTGAGCTTTTTTAGATAATTTAACAACTTCTGATTTTTTGTAGTTTAATGTACCATCTGGATTGCAGTTAGCCATTAAATATTTAACTGTATCAGTAGGTTGAGCACCTTTTTTAACCCAAGCTTCTGCTGAAGCTAAATTTAATTTCATTTCTTTTGATTTTGGATTATAGTGACCTAATTCTTCAATAGGTTTACCTTCACGCTTTGTAGTTGAATTAATAACGATAATTCTGTATGTAGGAGCTTTTTTTGCACCTAATCTTTTTAATCTAATCTTTAACATTTCAAATTTTCCTTCTTTTGTAACTAGTGTTTAAGAACCTAGCCGCTTGGTTCTTGGTTGGTTAGGTCCAAATGAGGATTGACCTATCCACTTATAAGAAAACACAAACACAATGATAAATCAAGCAAATAGCTTAATAATTATTTATACAAAATAATTTAAACTTAAATATTAAAGCTTTTTCTAGACCCTTCTTCGTGATACAAACCACCACCGCAAATTGTTTCAATAACTTTTAAAACAAATTCACGTGAAGCATCTGAAGAATTTAAGAAAAATTCTCTGTTAGATAAATGTCTTATTTTAAAAATTGAGTTTTGAGCTTTATCAGCTGGCACAAAAAGAGATGCTACCTCTTTATCAAGAAGCCTTTCCATCATTTCTTGACGAGATTTAGCGCCTTCCATTAGCTCATTGTAATTCCCATTTATAGCCATAATACGGCCAGAAAACATCGGAGTTTTACCTTCTCTAAACAATGCTTGTGGTTCATAATTACAACGTGTTGTTAAGCTTATAGTGTGCCAAAGAATATTTATAATTACAACACTTTTTTCTTTGTCATAATCAACATAAATATTGTTATCCGTAGTAATACCACGTGTTGCAAAAGACTGCTTTAATGAATCTGCAATAGCCTTTAGGTTATCAATCATTTCCACAAAAACTTCTGTCGTATTCATTGTAGCATGTTGATATTCCAAAAATTGCTTATACATATGAGTTGAAACTAAGCCAATTCTTTCTTGGATAAGTGTGGATTTTCTAAAAGATGTTTCTGAATTATTAAAATTTTCGTAGCCTTTAGACAAAATAAAGCCTCCTAACATGATTTTACACTCAAAGATAAGACTATGTAAACATCTAATGTAAAAATTTGTAACAATTTTTATAAAAAGTGTTATTAAAATCACTAAATGTGGAATGTATACAATATGTTCTTGAAAGGAGACAAAATGGAATTACTTAATACAGTATTATTCGGATGTGTGTTTTACTTAGCATTTATCGCAGTGCCAAGTTGGTGTGAAAATAAAAAATAATTATTCACCAAGCAATCTTTTTAACGAATCATTTAGATTTTTTAGTTTGAGTTCTTCAGCTTCTACATCAACTGAAGTCAAACCTTGTGCTTCAACAATTGCTATATATAATTTTTCAAAAATTGCATACATTATTTGAGCTTGATTATCATTCTTCCTGATAATTGCAAGCACATCATTAACGATTAATGTAGCTTTTTCATAATCTTGCTGCTCTAGTGCAAGTAAAGCTATATAATATTTAGACATTGCAAGTACATTAAACAACGCAGATACATTTGCATACGACTGAACATCTTCATAAATAGCTTTTGCTTTTTCAGTTGCTGAAATTTTTGAATATGCATAAGCTATCAACAAGTCACAGAATAGTTCTATTTCACGTTGATGTATATCTAATGCCAATAATTTTGCTTGGTATATATTTTGAGCAAAATCTTTATAATTATCACCTAATCGTTCGACTTCTTGCAAGATAAGATAGATTACTTTAGCAAATGCTGAACAATTTTCAACGTCTGGTGTTGCATAGACTTTTCCAGCTAAAAAGTCTCTAACTGCATATATACAATCTTTTTCTGGCAAATCAACACCAAGAGCTCTTTGAACTGCTTCAAAGAAACTATCTAAATCTTCGTCTAACGTGTATACTTTAGCAAAGCCTACCAAACGTAATGTTTCCATTATGTGCGAAACAAACAAATTAGTTGAAAAACTTGCTGGTTTAACTTTTTCTATAACAGGAACAGATAGCACTGATAAGATTTCGTTTGCAACTTCAATACATTGCCTAAAATCACCAATATTGTACAGAATTTCAATATTTACTAATGCTAGTAACAAAAATTTAGTATTCACAACACCATTTACAATAAGCGTAGGATTTGGCATTCTTGATAATATATTATGCAAAAGCCCTTGCGCATCTGTATAATTTGATGATATCAATGCACCCTGTAACATTAAATTTGATAATTTTACAATTTTATCGTTGTCATTTTCATTAATAGCATCAATTAAAAGAGCATTTTCAATAAAATAAATCTTAGCTGGCGAATACGCATAAAGAGTCATTAGCACATTATTATATACTTCTTTTTTGTTCTCTTCTATTGTTTCTTGAGAAATATTTCCACCGACAAGCTCTACTAACGATAAAAATCCTAAACAATTTTTCAAATAAGCATCAAAGTCCCCTGTCACAAGAGCAAACTGAGAATTTTTCCATAGTACTAAATATTCTTCTTTATAAGCTTCTAAAATCCCCATTGAAACTATCATTGTTGTATCGTCTAAAAATTTACCTAATTTAGCCATTATAGACTTGGCTAGGAATTGTTCAATTTCTTTTTTCAAAGACGACTTCATAACTGTTGCTAAAACGTTATAATTATTTATAAATACTCGGTTCGCATTTAAAGATATCAAGCCCATTTCTTGTAGAATTTTAAGGTTTTTATCCAAATCTTTTAAATCTAATTTTTGCAAAGTTTCAAAATCAATACTTGGTCCTAATATTGTTGAATATGCCAATATCAAAGACAAATCCATATTTTTACCAAGCTGTTTTATTCTAGATTTATATAGACCTAATAAATCTTTTGGCAAGACAACTGTTTTTTTACTTTTTACAATTAATTTATTTTCAAATTCAATAACAATTCCCATTTCTTTTAAATAAGAAATAGCATTTTGAAAATACAAATATGAACCTGCAAATAAATTACTGATTTTTTCATAACAAAAAGATTGAATAAAGTCTGTTGCATCTGATTTTATAGTAGACAAACAAGAATCTAACGTCGAACGTTTTAAAGTAAATTCTGTATAATTATTGGTTCTTAACAAGCCTTTTAACTTTGAATGCAATGACAATTCTGTTGGTGTCATAAAGATAAAATTCGCCTTTACATTTAAAAATTTGTCAAAGTATAATTCCAAAGTTTGAATTGAAGTATCATCTAAATGCTCAAAGCCTTCTACAATAATTGCGGTACCTGTTAAAATCTTAAAGAATTTACTCCAAGCTTCCATGTAAGCAAATCTCGCATCTTCAGGACTCATCGCTTTTACAGGTTTATTAAAATACAAATCAAATAGTGGTTTATGAAATTTTATTGTTTGAGCATCTATTCCAGAAATAGCATTTACATCTGGAATTAAAGGCAAATTGAACTTCTCTCTAAAAATTGCTTTAAAGAAACCCCAAGGTGTGTAGTTCATTTGTTCAGTACAGCAAACTCTTAGGACGTTAAGTTCTTGTTTTTGTAAGTACAATTCAAGGTCATTTGGATTAATTTGTAAATTAAAATCGGAACGTAATGATACAATTCGTCCACCTTTTTCAAAATTTACACTAGGCAAAACTTCCCAAAATCTAATAGCAGTTGTTCTTTCAAACTTACACTTTGCATTTATATCAAAAACTTTAAACGAATATAAATCTTTGTCTTCACTATCATCTTGAGTTTTCTTATTAAGCTCTTTAGGTTTTACCTGCAAAATTTCGTCCGCATTAGATGATGGAGGTAATACATAGTTATTTAACACCACCTCATAGAACATTATACTTTTTCCATTTTCTTCTAACGCATATAGTGAATCTGTTTTGAAATCTTTATTAACCTCGTCACGTACATATTGATCTAATTTTATTTGCAACCCTTTTAAGAATTTTTTATCATCTTTTTTGATATTTAAAAGTTTTACATTAGTTTCAAAATTCATTGGCTTTTGCAAATTTTCAGCAGTTTTTTTATATATGGTTATACACATATTTAAAGGTAGCGAAAATTCTTCTATAATCTTGGCATTCGTATCTACAAAAGCATTTATAATTTTTAAAGCTAATCTCACAGCTTTGTTTGAAGATGTTGCTAGTGATAATTCTTTATTAAAGTTTACTTCATAAACTTCTCCATAATTAACAATTTTACAATCTAAGCCTTTAAACTGAGCTTGCAATAAGTTTTTTATTTTATACAAAAATTTTGAATATAAATCTTGAGATTTCAATAATCTCCTAATTCTTTTTAAAGATCCAAATTCAACAACAAGAGATGCAAACTCATCACTTTCGCATTCTTGATAAGCCAAAGATGTTGCAAGCGGGAATTTACATTTAGCACATTTCTCTTTTTCAAATGGAGTTATTTTTGAGCATTTTGAGCATTTCACAAGAATTGTATATCCACATTTTGAACAAACTGCAGATTCTCCAAGAGTATGACAATTTGGACATTCCAATAACAGAACCTTCTTACACTTTGGACATATCTTTTGATTTTCATCAACAATTGTATGACATTTTGGACATTCCATGCTCAAATCTTCCTTGCAATTTTAATTCTCATTATATTATAGTTCAAATTTCGTAATAATTAAATAATCTAAATGGTTTATGCTATAATAAATTTATCCAAGAGGGTATTTGAGGGAGAGAGATAAGAATATGAATTTTACGACTATTGTAACTGAACCTGCGATTATAATTATTTCATCAATATTTTTATTGTTTATTTTAACAGTATTTTCAAGTTACACTAAAACAGAAAGTAATCTAAAAAAAGTTTATAAATTTTTATCAGAATTAAATAAAAAAGAAATTTCGTATAGATTCAATCAACTTGACGAGTTTATGGGAAGCAACACTTATACAGCAACAAGCTGGGAAGACTTTAAAAAAGCTTTGATTTTCCCTGAAAAAGTTTTTACTGCATCACAAAACTCAATAGCAGGTTCGAACAATTCTGCAGAAGTATACTTATCAGTTGATGCATCTTATTTTTTCAACGAAGAATCTCTTGTCTTTTCAAAAATAAATCATAAATTTATTCAGACAATGCCTACAATGCTAACAGGTCTTGGCCCATTTTTCACATTCTTAAAAATGGCAATTGCTTTCACTGCAGTTAATTTTTCTTTCGATGCTGCAGAAGGAACTTTAAATGGACTTATTGGAAACATTCAAATCGCAGCACTTTGCTCAGTTTTTGCGGTTGGCTATTCATTATTATTCATGTTTAT
>JAZNBJ010000088.1:0-4037 GCA_045586965.1 Candidatus Gastranaerophilaceae bacterium
GAAAAATGTATTGCAAGGGGTTGTACACATTCAATCTACTTTTAACAATACAATTGTAACTTCTACAGATATGCAAGGTAATGCTATTGCTTGGGCTACAGCTGGTGCTTCTGGCTTCAAAGGAGCTAGAAAAGGTACTCCATTCGCAGCTCAATCAGCAGCTGAATCAGTAGCTAAAAAATCTATTGATCAAGGTATGAAAAAAGTTGAAGTTTACATCAAAGGACCTGGTTCAGGTCGTGAAACAGCAATCAGAGCTATCCAAGCTGCTGGTTTAGAAATCACTTTAATTAAGGATGTGACACCAATTCCTCACAATGGATGCCGTCCACCTAAGAAAAGACGTGTATAGTTGAACTTTGCGTAGGCTGACCGAGCAACGCGAGGGAACGCCGAAGTAGCGCGGAGCAAAATGAACGACAATTTTGCAAAGCAAAATAAAGTGAATGACTGCGGAGCGTGAAGTAATAGTTCAATTCATAGAAAGTAGAAACGTCGGGGCTTAGACTTCGCCAAAAGTTTAAACCATAGATGCCCGACAAAAGAAAAGGAGAAAAAAATGGCAAGATACACAGGACCAAATAACAAATTATTCCGTAACTACGGTGTTAAGGATTTATCAAACAGAAAGCTAACATCTTCTATGAGACAAACTGCTTCTGGTCAACACGGTGCAGTTAGAAAAAAACTTTCTGAATATGCAATCCACTTAAATGAAAAACAAAAAATTAGATTGACATACTTAGTTAGCGAAAAACAATTCGTTAAATATTATGAAGAAGCTGCTAGAAGAAAAGGCGTAACTGGTACAATTCTTCTTCAACTTCTTGAATCAAGACTTGACAACATTTTATACAGAGCAGGTTTTGGTATCACTCGTAAACAATCTAGACAAATCGTTAACCACGGTCACGTATTAGTTAACGGTAAAAAAGTAGATATTCCATCATATTTAATCAAAGCTGGTGATGTAATCACTGTTAAAGCTAGAAGCAACGATTTCTTGAAAAATGTTATGAGCATGATTGATTTATCTTGTGCTCCAGCATGGGTAACCGTTGATAAAGATGCTTTAAAAATTACGTTCGATAGAGTTCCAGAAAGAGAAGAACTTGATCCAGAATTCAAAGAACAATTAGTTATTGAGTACTATTCAAAATAGGCTGATAGGAGAGAAAAATATGGAATTAAAAATTAAAACTGTTAATACTATGGCAGGTTCAGATGGTTCACAATACGGTAAATTTACTATCGAACCATTAGAAAGAGGATTCGGTACAACTATCGGTAACGCACTTAGACGTGTTTTACTTTCAAGCTTAGAAGGTACTGCAGTAACTTCTTGCAGAATTGAAGGTATCACTCACGAATACACTGCAATTCCTGGTGTTGTTGAAGACGTTATTGATGTTATGTTGAACCTAAAAGGTTTGGCTGTTAAGACTGATTCTAAAGAACCACAACATTTAAGAATAGATGTTGATAAAGCTGGTGCCGTATTAGCAAGTGATATCCAATTACCAGCAGGCGTTAAAGTTGTTAACCCAGACTGGTTAATCTGTACTATTGCAGAAGGTGGTTCTTTCCACGCAGATATCATTGTTGAAACTGGCAAAGGCTATGTTTCTAATGATGTTCCTAGAAGTGATAAAGGTGCTGCTATTGACATGCTTCCTATCGACGCTACTTTCATGCCTATCAAGAGAGTACGTTATGACGTAGAAAATACTCGTGTTGGTGACAGTATTGATTATGACAAATTAACTCTAGAAATTTGGTCAAACGGTACTATTGATGTAACAACTGCATTAACTCAAGCAAGTGAATTACTAATTGAACATTTTGTTCAAATCGCTGGTATTTCTGGAAAATCTATTCATAGAGAAGTTGAAGAAGTTGTTGTTGCTGAAAAAGAAGTTGTAGAAGTTTCTGAAGGTGAACCATCAATCACTATTGATGAATTAGAACTTTCAGTTCGTGCTTACAACTGCTTAAAAAGAGCAAGCATCAATTCAATGGCTGAATTATTGAAAAAATCAGAACATGATTTATTAAATATTAAAAACTTTGGTAAAAAATCATCTGACGAAGTAATCGAAAGATTACGTCACTTCGGTTTAGATTTGGCTCCAAATCCTGAACTAGACGAAGATGGTATGGTTATCGAAAGTGCTGAATAGCTAAAACAGTGAATGGTGAATAGTGGATGGTGAATAGGTTTTTAAAATCATTTACTAATCACAAATCACTACTCACTAGAAGAAAAGATAAATAGTAATAATATATAAAGGAAAGTAAAAAATGAGACACCAAACAAAAAAACATACGCTTGGTAAAGCACAAGACCAGAGAAAGGCTTTGTTGCGTTCATTAGCTACTGAACTTTTCACACACGGTGAAATCAAAACAACAATGGCTAGAGCTAAAGCTCTTCAACCATATGCTGAAAATGTTATCACTTTGGCGAAAAAAGGTGACTTGAACTCAAGAAGATTAGCTGGAAGATATATCTTTGATAAAGAAATCGGCCAATTAATCGATACAGCTACTGGCGAATTATTTGATGCTCCACAAGAGGGCAAAAAACTAGCAAAACAAACTGTTCTTAGAAAATTATTTAGCATCTTAGGTGTTAAATATTCTTCAAGAAAAGGTGGTTATACTAGAATTTACAGACTTCCACCTCGTAGAGGGGATGCTTCTGAAATGGCATTAATCCAATTGGTATAATTAATGCGTTACGCTCTTGATGTTCAGTATAGGGGTAAAAACTACGCTGGAAGCCAAATTCAATTTGAGGGTGGTGAACAGATAGCAGAGCCAACCATACAAGGCGAACTGGAAAGAGCACTTAGCACTTTGATAAAAAGCGGTAATTCCGCTGAACATACAAGACCGATAAAGACAATCTTCTCCGGAAGAACTGATAAAGGTGTAAATTCATTAGGACAAGTCGTTCATTTCGATTATGACAAAGTTATTGTTGCTTCAAAATTTGTCTATCAGATGAACGAAATCTTGCCTGATGACATCTCAGTTGATAACTTGAGAATTGTTCCAGATTCGTTTCATGCTCAAAAATCTGCAAAGAGTAGATATTACAAGTATGAGCTTATTAACAGACGTTATAAACAAGCTTTTGACGGTGATATCTTGAGAGTAAAATACGAGTTAGATGTAGATAGGATGCAAATTGCATTAAATTATTTATTGGGTGAACACGATTTTTCAAGTTTCAAAAGCTCCGGAACGCTAAACCCAAGCAAAGTTTGTTTTATAACTAGAGCCGAAGTTGAAAAACAGGGCGATAGAGTTTTTATTCATATTGAGGGGAATAGATTTCTTTACAATATGGTAAGAGCAATAGTCGGTACCCTTCTCGAAATAGAAGGACATAAGATGCCTCCTGAGCATATGAAAGATGTTCTTGAGGCGCGTGACCGTCGCAAGGCGGGACGTACAGTTAGTCCGTATGGTCTAACGTTGATGAGGGTAGATTACTCTCAATAAATTAGTAATAACAAGAAGGAAAAACGAAAATGGCAAATAAAACATATTCAGCAAAACCTCTTGAAGTTGAAAGAAAATGGTATGTAATCGATGCAGAAGGCGAAATTTTAGGTCGTCTAGCTACACGTGTTGCAAACATTTTAAGAGGTAAGAATAAACCTGAATACACTCCAAACGTTGATACTGGTGACTTTGTTATCGTTATCAATGCTGAAAAAGTTGTAGTTTCAGGTAATAAAGAAACTGATAAAATTTATTATCACCACACTGGTTTCCCAGGTGGATTAAAATCTGCTTCAGTTAAAGAAGTAAGAGAAAAAGATGCAACTAAATTGATTGAAAAAGCAGTTAAAGGTATGTTACAACACAATACTTTAGGCGCTGAACAATTCAATAAATTAAAAGTATACTGCGGTCCTGAGCACCCACACGCTGCTCAAAAACCAGTAGTTCTTGAAAAGGAGGCTAAATAATGGCTGATTCTAAAGAAATGATTATGGCTACTGGCCGTCGTAAATGTGCGGTTG
>JAZNBJ010000089.1:0-29507 GCA_045586965.1 Candidatus Gastranaerophilaceae bacterium
AAAAGGACTCACCAAAGGTGAATCCTTTTTAATTAGCGGAAGACGAGACTCGAACTCGCGACAGTCTGCTTGGAAGGCAGATACTCTACCAACTGAGCTACTTCCGCTCATATTCAATTTTGTTTAATTTTCAACTTGCTCAGTTGGTAGAGTATATTCCAGAACCGTTCGGCTCTACCGCCTTCGCTTATACTCGCTTCCGTAGTCATTGCCTCACTGGGGCAACTGAGCTACTTCCGCTCATATTCAATTTTGTTTAATTTTCAACTTGCTCAGTTGGTAGAGTATATTCCAGAACCGTTCGGCTCTACCGCCTTTGCTTATACTAACTTCCGTAGTCTTTGCCTCACTGGGGCAACTGAGCTACTTCCGCTCATAGTCTTTTTTGTTTAATTTTCAATCGGCTTATGCTTCGCTGACAAAACTATCCTATATCAAACAAAACCATATTTCAAGTTACTTCTTTTTAGCAGATTCTTTTGTTGTTTCAGCAGGTTTTACCTCTTCTTCAACAACTGGTTCTGTATGAGCATATAATCTCAAGCTCATATTTGTTAGCAAGATTTTTTTGTCTTTTTTATATGGTTTTACATCAACACTATTGATTTTTACATAATATGGATATTGATATAAACTTTGTACCAATTTACCTAAATTAACGTAATTAGATACCAACTCTAAATTAATATCACATACAAAGTAAACATCTTTAGCGTGTTTTACAAATGCATCGTCATCTGGGTTGTAGACATAATCCATCTTTTTAATTTTCACTGAATTTGAATGAATCATATCAAGAACATCATTATACAAAGTAAAGAATAATGAATCATCACCCAAATCTGTTTCTACTGGAGAAAAGATTTTCTTTTGTGTTTTTTGGTTTGAATCCATCAATTTCTTTAATTTTTCTTCAACCCTAGCTTTTTCTTGAGTCTTTTCTGATAAAATCTTCTCTTGTGTTGCTATATCATTATCCAATTTAGATAACTTATTATACTGCGGCATAATAAAACTATATGCTGCATAACATGCGATTGCTATAATCGCAATAAGAACAAAAACACCATAATATTTTTTGTATTTATCCATTAATCAACCCTTCAATTTTATTCTAACGGTTCTAGATCTGGAATACCAGCTTTTGACTTTTTAGTTTTCTCTGTATTTGCAGATTTTTTAACAGGTTCTGGACCATTTGACATTCTGAATGAATAAAAATCTGCTTCCATTGATGAGATTATAGATTCAGTATCAAATCCATCATCTGTTGTTAAAGTTGAAACATTTGATTTTGTTGCCAAATCAAGTCTTTGTAGCTGTATTCCTGCTTGTGGATTGTAGTCTTTAACATTTCTATAAAAACTATAAACACTTTCTAAGTTATCTGCTTGACCTTCTATTGTTGTATGAGGTCCCAATTCCAAAGATGTTAACCATAACTTTTGAGGAATTTCAGTTCCAACAATAGAATAGTAAGAGTAAACATTTTTATTGTGAACAACACCCATTTGAATTTCTTCTGATGGGTTAAATACATCACCTGAAACACTCTTGTTTTCATCTAAGAACTTCTGAATTTTAGCAATTGAAGCCTTAGTTTGAGCAATTTTATCTTCTTTTTCGCTAATTTGTTTACCTAATACTTGTGAATAAACAAATACCATACCTGCAATAACTGCTGCAATTAGCAAACCTAATACAAGCATGCGTTCAACTGATAATACGAAAGATAATGAATTGAAGTTAATCACAAGTGGTTGTTCATTCAAATAAACATCACCTAAATAAGCGTTAAACAAGTTAAACTTAACTGGTACATAACGTTCAATATCTTTATATATAGCAGCACCAATAACATCTAGTGACATGTTTTTAGCTACCGCTGGATCAATTGATTCATCTGCATATAAGTATGGTTCAGTTGCAAAACAATTCACATCTTGGTGAATAATTTGACCTTTGTATTCCAATTGTTCTGCCAAAATTTTTGCACTTATTACGTCTGTTTTTGAAATTACATACAAACGTTGAGCTGGCAAGTTTCTCAACAATGAATTAACGGCGTCAGTTACTACTGAATAGTTCTCAGCATCACCTAAAACTTCACCAATGCTAATTCTTTCTTCAAAAGAGTCAATATAAGAACTACCCACCATTGATAAAATTCTTGCATAACTATTTTCAACAACTAACAACATCCAAGGAGCATCAGATGCAACTTCAACACGTTCATTGTATATTAAAGCATTTAATGTTGACCCAATTGAAGTGTCAATCGCATATAATGTATGACCTAATTCTTTAATTTGCATTGCAATTTCAATAAGCATAGTTTTTTGCAATGCTGTATAAGCCACTTTGTGGAATTGCATAGTTGAATTTGGCAATCTCACAGCAGAAATTGCACATTCAACTTCCTTCAAAATTGGATGTTCTAACAAATCTTCTTCAATCGCAGCTTGAACTTGTTCTTCACCTAATGATGCCGGATAGTCAGTTACCCTATATGTAATTGCAGGGAAGTTCAAAACTATATCAGAACCATTCGGAATACCCAATTCAAAAAACAAATCTGCTAACGTATCTTTAAAGATATCCAAGTCAGCAATTTCTTTACGATTGTTATCGTATGTTAAAGCTCTACTACCATATTTCAAAACTTTTTTTGATAAAAAGTCTATTTGTGCTACTTCCAATCCCTTTT
The DNA here is from genome assembly GCA_045586965.1 of Candidatus Gastranaerophilaceae bacterium. Taxonomy (GTDB): domain Bacteria; phylum Cyanobacteriota; class Vampirovibrionia; order Gastranaerophilales; family Gastranaerophilaceae; genus CAG-196. The sequence continues at coordinate 2,708 of JAZNBJ010000089.1, forward strand.
CCAAAGAAACGGAAACACCTACTACAGTTTTTTTCTTAAATGCCATGCTATATCTTCCTATTTTTTTTTATTGTACAATAAAAATTAAATTTTGTACACAGGGTAAATAAATGATAAATATTTTAGAGAGAATTCAAAAACTTAAAAAGGAAAAAAACGCTATAATACTAGCTCATAGCTATCAAAACGTAGAAATTGATGAAATCGCAGATTTTGTTGGTGACTCTTTATATTTAAGCCAAAAAGCAAAAGAAACAAAAGCTGAAATCATAGTATTTGCGGGGGTTTACTTCATGGCGCAAACTGCTAAAATTATATCCCCAGAGAAAAAAGTTTTGTTACCAAATATTAACGCAGGATGCCTAATGGCAGATATGATTAATCTACATCAAATGGTTGATTTTAAAAATAAACATCCGAACATTCCTGTTGTTTGTTACATAAATTCAACTGCCGAAGTAAAGGCAGAATGTGATATCTGTTGTACTAGCTCTAATGCGGTGGAAATTGTAAAAAGCTTAAACGCACCACAAGTTCTATTTGTTCCCGATGCAAACTTGGGTAAGTATGTAGAATCACAACTTGATGGAGTTGAAGTTATCACATATGCAGGCTGCTGTCCTGTGCATGACAATGTCACAATTGAAAATATCAAAACTGTTCAAAATAAGTACCCTAATGCAAAAGTCCTAATTCACCCAGAATGTAGACCTGAAGTTAGCGTACTCGGTGATTATATTGGAAGCACTAGCGGCATAATAGATTATGTCAAAAACAGTTCTGAAAACCAGTTTGTTATTGTTACAGAAAAGGGCGTTGTTGACAGACTAAGACGCGATTATCCAGAAAAAGAATTTATTCTTATTTCAGAGCGCATGCTTTGCGAAAGCATGAAGCTAACAACTTTAGAAGAAATTCTTTATTCTTTAGAAAACGAAACAAATGAAATCAAGCTAGATGAGTCCGTAAGGCTAAAAAGTGCACAATGTATAGAAAGAATGCTTAAGGTGTCAAAATAATGGATAACTCTTTTATTTACGGTAAAAATGCTATTATAGAAGCTCTTGAATCAGGCAATAGAGAATTTAATAGAATACTTATTTCGAATTCTTCTAGAGCTGACGAAAAAATTGAAAGAATTAAAGAATTAGCCAAAACAAACGGAGTTGTTTTCCAATTTGTTGGTAAGGAAAAACTTAATCAAATAGCGCAAGAGGCTAGGCATCAAGGTGTTATTGCACAAATTGCACCTGTTAAATATATTGATTTAGATGACTTTATTGAAAAGCATTCCCAAGAACTTACATCAGTTGTAATCCTTGATGGTGTTGAAGATTCGCACAATTTGGGTGCTATAATACGCTCTTGCGTATGCGCTGGAGTAAAAGGTATTATTCTACCTTCTCGCAGAGGTGTTTTAATAAATTCGACTGTTGAAAAAACCAGTGCAGGTGCAGTTAACCATATTTCAATAATAAAAGTCAATAGCATAGTAAACGCTGTACAAAGACTAAAAGAAAAAAACTACTGGGTAATTGCAGCTGACCATCACTCAAAAGATAATTATTATGATATTGATTATACGAATATGAATTTTGCATTAATTATGGGAGCAGAGCATGCCGGTATTTCGAAATCACTATTAAAATTATCAGATTTCAAAGTAAAAATACCAATGTTGACAAGTTTCAATTCATTAAACGTTTCTAATGCTGCTGCAGTAATTTTATTTGAAAGCGTTAGACAACAGCTAAAAAAACAAGTACAATCTAAATAGATGCAACATACAATTTTTCTAAGTCCAGAAGATAGGAGACAGAAATGGCAAAACAAAAAGATAGATTAAACCTAATCTCAGATGATATTTCGGATGAAGGCGTAGATTTTCATAGCTTAGAACCTCTTGAAGATATTGATGATGAAGATAATATTTCTATCGAAGAGCCAAAAACTCAAGAAAGCCTTAACTCTGTAAATTCAGATGATTCTGTTAGAATTTATCTTCAACAAATTGGGAAAATCCCTTTATTAACAGCAGAAGAAGAACTTGAAGTAGCTAAAAAAATATATGAATCTCAAAGCGAATTTGCACGTAAAGTTCTAATAAATGCCAACCTAAGACTCGTTGTGAGTATCGCTAAAAAATATATAGGTAGAGGCTTATCGTTCCTTGATTTAATTCAAGAAGGTAACATGGGACTAATAAAAGCTACTGAAAAATTTGATTATACAAAAGGTTATAAGTTTTCTACTTATGCAACTTGGTGGATTCAGCAGTCAATTACGAGAGCAATTGCGGATAAAGCTCGCATCATAAGATTACCTATTCACTTAATCGAATCTATTAACAAAATCAAAAAAGCAACTTTAGATTTAACCACTGAATTAGGAAGAATCCCTGTAAAACAAGAAATTGCTGATAAAATGGGAATCTCAGTTGCAAAATTGACTTCAATAATAAAGGCTACTCAGTCTACAATAAGTATCGACACTCCAACTGGACAAAAAGAAGATGCAAACAAAATTATTGACTACATTGTGGATGAATCTACACTAGCGCCAGAATCACTTGTTTCACAAGAAAGCCTTCTTGATGATATTAAAAATATGCTTGAACAACTTAGTCCTAAAGAAAGAGATGTTTTAATCCTTAGATTTGGACTTAATAACGACGGAAACAAAAAAACTTTAGATGAAATTGGTACAATTTACGGGGTATCAAGAGAAAGAATTCGTCAAATCGAGAATAGAGCTATTTCAAAATTGAAAAAGCTATGCAAAAACAAAAACATGACTTCGGGTCTTAAGAACTATTTTGGTAGTTAATAGGATGAATAAAAATGGCTGATATTGAAAAGATTAATGATTTAGTAGCACAAAGAGAATTTAAAGAAGCAAAAGAACTTATTGACGAAGCTTTAAAAGAATCTAGCCAAGATAAAGAACTAATTAAGCTTGCAGGACTAATATATGTGAATTTAGAGCTATGGAAAAATGCTCAAAACTTCTTTGAAACAACTGTTAAATTTGAACCAAATGATGCAACTTCTTGGTTCTATTTGGCTAACTGTTACGAAAAACTTGGTGATCATATTGCTGCCAAAAACGCTTATATTACAGTCATTGATTTAAGACCGGAATACTTGGAAGCTTATCAGACCTTATGCGTAGTTTTATTAAAGTTGAATGATACTCAAACTGCTATTAATTATGCACAAAAAGCTCTTGAATACGAGCCTGAAAACTATATTTACGAATTTATCATTGGCACTTCGTATATGAAAGATAAAGAATTTGAAAAGGCAACGGAACCTTTAAAAAATTCTTTAGAAAAATCACCTGATAACTTAAGCACAATAAACAGCTTAGGAACTTGTTATATGGCTCAAAATAAGGCAGACTTAGCGATTGAAACATACAAAAAAGCTATTGAGCTTAATCCAAAGAATGCTACAACTTATTATAATATAGGTTCTGCATATCAAATTCTACAAAAACATGAATTAGCGTGCGAATACTTACAAAAAGCAGTAGAATTAGATGAGGACGAATCATACCTTGCATCTTTAGCTTTATCAGAAGTAAGACTCGGACAATATGAAAAAGCACTTAAGCATTATAAACAACTTGCGGTTTTATGTCCTTCTAAAGAAACATATAAAGTTAATGTTGTAGTGTGCTACGAAGCTTTGAACGAATATAACGCAGCCATAAGCCTTTTGGAAGAATTGGTATATGTAAATCCAAAATCCACATTACCAGCTCAAAAGCTAGCTAATCTTTACATTCGAGTTAATAATCCAGCAAAAGCAAAAGAAATTTATGATAAATTTTTATTAAAAGGTACTATGAGTGCTGAATCAATGCATCAATATGCAGTTATATCATCAAGCCTTTGCGATACAGAAACAGCCGAAAAAATGCTAAAAAAAGCAATTAGATTAAACCCAAATTTTGCAAAAGCTCACAAAGATTTGGGAATAATTTACCTTAATAAAAGATTGTTCGATTATGCAGAAGATGAATTTAAAACTGCATTAAAACTTGCACCAAATGATTTTGAAATAATTTTTGAGTATGGAAATTTCCTATATTCAATTTCAAGAAACCAAGATGCAGAAGTTTATTACAGAGAAGCTTTAGAAGTTGAACCTGAAAATGTTTTAGCATTAACATTTATGGGGCTTAATAAATTAATTTTAAACCAACTTGATGAAGCATACTCATATATAATGAAAGCCTATAAAAATCAGCCTAATCACGAATACGTTCAATTCTGTGTTGGCAGAATACTTTACGCTCGTGGCGAATACGAAGATGCAAAACGTTATTTAATTAGAGCTGTCGAACAAAATCCAGATGTTGAGACTCAAAATACGCTTGCATTGACATATTTTAAATTAGGAGAGTATCAACTTGCATTAAATATTTTCAGAAATATCCAGATGAAAAATCCAAAAAGCATTTCTGTTTTAATGGATATTGCAAGATGCCAAGAAGCTCTTAATGATATTGACGGTGCGCTTAAAACACTAGATAAATTAACAGAAATTTTCCCAGATTATGAAGATGCACACGAAATGATTCGTAAACTATCTTAAGTTTTTATGCTTAAACTGTTTCATCAATGTTTTGTCCTAAGTGTGATAAAACAAAATTTCTGTTATAAAAATCAAAGATTCCTATAACTAGTGCTATCATAAGATAAAACTTTAACATTGTGACAATAAAATGTGCTACTAAAACTTGTGCAGTCAATGCTGATAACGCAGATAAAAATAAATACAAAATTGCGAATAAAAATACAGCTAATAACACTACAAAGAACTTCTTTGAGAACAAATCTTTTAGTCCCAAATAAAAAGCTATAAATGGATTTTTACTTTTATAGAAAATTGCAGGGAAATAGAATATCAATAGAAAACAGTCTAAAAACATTGCAAATAAAAGCAAGAAATTCCACTGATTAATTTTTAGAACCTGTTCTGCAGATAAAGATTCTAAAAACACTTTTAACTCTGCTGGAGATGTCATTGCACTCGAAATTTGAGCTAAAGTAATTCCGATATCACCTATAAATTTATATCCTAAAACAAAAGCCAAGACTAGAACTATTATTGAAAAAATAGTTGTACAAACAACCCCGCCTAAAGAGGATAAAAAATATTCACCAACTCCAGGCACAAATTCTTTCATTAATAAATTTGGATTTTCAGCAGAATCATCTTCAACAGCTTTTTTGACCATCGTTAACCAACCTGCTAAAAAAGCGGCTGACATTAAAGTTAGCAACACTGGCGCAAATAATAGATTTAACACATTTCCTGATGCAGAAAATACCGCATACAAATTTGATAGTAGAAAAAATAAAATCAAAGGGGTGGCCAATATAATATATTTGTTAGTTAAACCAAAGATTCTTTTCATTTTTATTATCCTTTTCCAACCTATCTATTTCTATATGCACTCAAAGCACTCTGTACTATATCATCAGTAATTTTAACTGCAAAATCCCTAAAACTATTTGCAATATTTGAGTTTTGAGAAATCTCACCAACTGTTACACCTTTATTAATTGCATCCATAATTGAAAAATAATTGTTTGGGATTTTCCAATATATTTTTTCACCAATTGCAGTTTCGATATCTTCTACTTTTATTTCATCATTTTCCATATATCTATTAATTACAATACGAACTTTTTCGTTTGGATACTTTCTAGAATTGAACAGCGTTAAACATCTTTGACAATTTCTAATGGCTGGAATATTTACAATTGAAGTTAATAGTACCAAATCACTTTTATCTAATATTTTTAAGGAGTTTGCGTCAATTGAAGATGACATATCTACAACAATATATGGGAAAATCTTTCTAAGCGCTTTTAATAAACTTTCAATTCCTTGAGGCGTCACAGCTTCAGCTTGTTCAATAAAACTAGGCTCTGCAAGCACATATAAATTCGTTTCTTTATATCTCTCAAAAGCTTGCAAAATAGCCTCCTCTTTTTTGTCAACCAATTTTGTTATTACATAATTAACATCAAAAGATGGATTCATATTCAAGAAGGTCGAAACATCACCTAATTGTAAATTCAAATCAACAAGAGCTACTTTATCCCTTGTAACTTTTGAGAGTTCAGCTGCTAAATTAGTAGCAATAGTAGTTTTGCCAATACCACCTTTATTAGAATATATTGCTATAACCTTAGAATTTGTTTTGCAATCAGATTCATCAGTTAGCGATAATGATTTTATAACTGTCAATAAATCACTTTTTATAACTGGTTTTGGAAGAAAATCTTTAGCTCCAGCTCTCATTGCTTTTATTATATTATTGGTAGTGTAATCTGTTGATATAAAAACTAACTTTAAAGTATAAAGTTTCAAATTTTCTAAAACATCTTTATATTCAAGAGTATCAATATCTGCTATGACAATGGGCTGAGCTTGTGCTTCTTTTATCTTTTCTAACCCAACTTTGTAATCAATAAAAGTCTCTACTTTTAAATTTGAGTCATATTCGTGCAGAAAAGATTCAATAATTTTTGCAGAATCCTCATTAGTTTCCAATATAAAAACATCAGAACAATTTGTCATAAACACCTCTCTCTAACATTCCTAATATACAATAAATTGAAGTGATGAGCAAATTATTAGTTTAATGTTATATTTCCTAAATCTTTTTTTGCAGTAGTTATACTTTTTATTTTAAACTCTGATAGTAAAGTATTCATCAAAGTCGGATTTAAAAGGATTGGAATACATTTTCCTACATAAACTTGCACATTCTCAAAAGAAGCTAGATAAATCATTTGAGAAATTGTATTTCTATCACATTTTGGCATAAAAATAACAATTTCTTTATCAAATTCTTGTAAAAAAGCAAATATGCGCATTATTGCATAGTTATCAAAACAAGCATTTATATGTATCAAATTATTTCTTTTTTCGTTATAAGAAAAAGATATTATTAAAACATCTTCTGGAATAAGCTTTATAAGTTTTTCAAAATAAGCTTTTTGTTCTAAAGAATATCCATCTAATCCAATTATAAAAATTTTTTTATAAAAATTTGCATTTAATGCAGCCTTTATTTTTTCAAAGATTTTATTTTTATCATAACCAATCACAACAGTTTCACATTGCTTACCAGTCTTAAAACCTCGAGAAGATTTTGCCGACTCTATAACTTCAGAAAAATCTTCATCACAAATTCTAATAACACCTTTTGGAGTAATTAAATCCGTGGTAAACAATCTCCCACGATAAAGATTTTCTATATTATGCAACGAATGCTTTGTTAGGATAATAGGCCCCGGAAAAGTTGCAAAATCTAAAAGACAATTCTCAATACCTTGACCAAATTGCCCTTTTAAATTTTCATATCTTAAAAACTTGGGAAAAGTATGCGCTAACATCATTTCGTCATGCGTATAGACATCAATTTCTTTATCCTTTAAATTTTCCAAAACATTTTCTAACTCTTTTATATTTGAACCTACTACGAGCACAGCCTTATTGGGAACTGTGGAATAAGAGACTTCTGTAAAATTTTGTTCTCCATATCGCTCCTCTTGAACGATTCTCAATATTTTCATTGCTTCATTATCTAGCTTTACAGCCCTTTTAATAAGGCTTTTTATTTTATCAATGTTCTCTTCTTCAATATCTAATAAATTCAACATTTCCAAAATTACAATAAAGCCTTCATTAAAGGATTTATTAAAGCTTTCTAAATCTAAAATATTTATGCTTAAGCTCTTTGATATTACAAGCACTATATTATACAAATCTCTAATCTTTGTATTTAGCTTTTTCTGTCCTTGCTGAAAGATTTTTTCTCCAAATTTTATTGCAGAAATTATGTCTTTTGTCTCTTCAAAAAACTTTTTTGCTTTTTCTTTTTCTAATTCAACTTCATTGCCCAAATCCTCATTTTGCTTATAATATTCATCAATAGTTAAAGGTAAAATCTTTTTGAAATCATTAATAAGCGAATGAAAACTATTTTCATTAAATTCTGGGTTATATATAGTTATAGAAATAGTGTTTAATATAAAAGTTTTGATATTTTTAGGAATAAGTTTTTTATCTTCAAGCTTGTAAGCAAACTTAGCAAACATTCTTAAATACAAAACCAAAACCGTTTGCAATGCGGATGTTTTCGGACTAAGAGAACAAATACCTCTTGATATACAACTATTGTATTGAAAATCTTCATTAAATTCTGCCATATTTATATCCTAAAATTAATCAAGAATAAGAAAATTCCCTTGTTAGGCAAAATTTATGCTATAATTTTTATTAACTAGGAGGGTTCTAAAATGTTTAGCACAGAAATTCATTACGAAGTTGTTGTATTTTCAATCGGTGATACAAAAGCTGGAACTAAGATGGGTAAGCTTCAACTAAAAGACCCTGAAACAGGTGAATTGCTGAACTGTATCCTTTGGGAAGAGGCTCTTAATAGAATGGATTCTAAATTATTTAGAACTGGTAATATTTTGAGAATAGTATCAGCTTCTTTTAACGAAAAATTCAACAACTGCTTGGTATCAGCACTTGAACTTATCAAAGAAGCTAAACTCGGTCTAGAGCCTGAAGAAAGAGAACAAACTTATGGTGCTTTAGTTGAATACATTAACAAAATTTCTGATGAAAAATTAAGAACCTTTGTTTCTAATATTTATGAAGAAAACAAAGAACAACTGCTTGTTGCACCAGGAGCAAAAGCTATGCACCACAATTATATCGGTGGCTTGATGGTTCATACTTTAGAATGTATGCAATACGCTGAAGTTAACCTAAATGCATTTTTCCAAAGAGTGAAGAGGGATGATGTTTACGCAGCTTGCCTACTTCACGATATCGGAAAAGTTTTTGAATACACTGTTGATTTAGAATCAGGATTAATTGATTATAACGAAGATTTTAGAAAAGAATGGCTAACTCACTCTCAGTATGGTTTTTCAATCTGTATGAATGCAGGCTTTAAACGTGTTGCAAAAATGATTGCTGCACACCACGCAAGAACAGATTGGGGCGCAATTGTTGATTTGAACGAAAAAGATTTAGAGCCTATTATTTATCTCGTTCACCATATTGACGATTTATCTGCAAAATTCGGTAAAACAAGCGTTGCAATGCTTGGGTAAAAATATTCGTTTGCAAGAGTGTAGATCGGCTTTACTAAGCCAACATTTATCTAATAAGCTTTTATTAAAAAGATTTTTATTCCGTTATCAAGTCTTTCTATACGCTTAACGTATTTATAATCTGTTAAGCTTGTTAAAATCAAAGCTACAGCGGGCTTTTTACCTGTAAGTTTTGAATAATATAATGATTGTCCTATTGATTCAGCCCATTTTTTTGCAAAATCAAACTCGATTGCGTAATCTTTTGCAAGACAATCAACACGAGTCATATCCCACAAAACAGCTTCTTTTCTGCCAAAATCTGAAGTACACCACTGATTGACATAATATGCTTCAGTTTGATTAGGTAACATTGTTTGAGTATCGTACCATTTTTGCGGAACATAGTTTAAGCCATAATAATAAACACCTGTTGCCATCATCAAAAATGTTATTATAAAGCTGATTATTTTCCCATTTGGATTAGAATTTATCTTTTTCTTTCTTCCCATAAATAGATTATATAAAAATAGGTCGGCTTAGTAAAGCCGACCTATTTTTACTGTTTAGCCAAAATTATCAAAAGTGTCTTTTATTCCTTTATCAATTTTGCCTTTGTCAATTTCATTAAGATTTGGTAATGTAGGTTTTTCAGGTCTTTTAAGAGCCAAACCGTCATTAGGAAGTTTTTTGCCTTTACCCCACTCGTAATCACCTCTGATCTTAGAATTTGGATTCCAAAATTTACCACCAAAATTTGATATCATAATAATTCCTTTCTGTTCTAAGCGAACATTTAATATTACATTTTGTATAACGGCATTTTTTTTGTAAACTTTAGAAATTTAAACTAAATTTTTACAAAACTTAATAGTTGTTAGCTATTATATAACAGTTATTAGCAATTAGAAATAGGTTGAGAATAAAGCTATACTTTTGTTATGCCTAAGAATGAAAACCTACAAAAAAAATTTGGTGCAAAGCTCGCTTATGTTCGTAAAAGTAAAAAACTTTCACAGATGAAGTTGGCAGAAATTGTTGATATGAATTTTAACTATATCGGACAAATTGAACGTGGTGAAGCAAATGTTACTATACAAACAATGATAATTTTAGCAAATGCTCTTGATATTGAGATGAAAGAACTTTTTGATTTTACTTTTTAGTATTGTGTCGGCTTAGTAAAGCTGACCTATTACTAATATGATTTACCCCTTTACGACTTCTAAAGTTTTATAATCATTCAAATATGGTAAATGCTCTTCTGTAATCAATTCACCAGGAAGCAAAATTGAAATTCCTGGAGGACATTCTGCAACTAATTCTGCTGAAATTCTACCGATTGCATCTTCTTTTGCGATAACCTCTTTATCAGCATAATACGCATCTCTTAGACTCATTTTGATAATTGGATCTAACATAGGCATATGCTTACGTTTTTCAAGATAATAGATATCTTTATAATCGCTGTTTGCAATTTTTTCCAAACAATCAGCAAGGTATACAAAATCTGAGCGTTTGTTACCTAAGTTACAAAGTATCAAAACACCAATATCAGAAGCTGACTCAACTTCGATATTGAAATCAATTTCCAAAATAGATTCCAAACGTTTTCCAGAAAGTCCGTCTATTTTGATAAATACTTTTGTAACATCTGTTAAATATCCAAAATCGTTTTTAAGCTGATGTAATCTTGGAATATTATCTAATCTTGTTCTCAAATATTTTGCATTTTTAATTGCTCTATCAAGCATAGCTTGACCAGCTCTTGATTGTAATGTCGCACGAGCTGCGTCTAAACTTGCAAGTAGCATTAAAGAAGGGCTTGTTGTATGCAACATTTTTAAAGCTTTTTCTACAGCGTCAGCATTGATTAAAGAATCTTTTGCAATATGTAGCATTGAGCTTTGGCTCATACTTCCGCCAGTTTTGTGAAGCGAATGAATAACTGCATCAGCGCCTAACTTTAAAGCTGTTTCAGGAAGATATTTGTTAAAGTTCCACAAACATCCGTGAGCTTCGTCAACTACTAATGGCACACCGTATTTTTTACATACTTTGCTTATTGATTTTATATCAGAAACAACACCTTCATAAGTTGGGTTTGTAATCCAAACTAAACCGACATCTTCATTTTCTGATAGATGTTTTTCTATCATTTGAGCATCAATATTTCCCCAAATTGACCAATCTTCAATTCTATTTGGGCAAATCCAAATTGGCTCTGCTCCAGAAATCATCAAACCTGTAAGCGCTGAGCGGTGGCAGTTGCGGTTAATAATAACTTTTTGACCTGCTTTTGTACAAGCCATACCGATTGCCATATTACCTGCAGTTGAGCCGTTAAGTAAAAAGAATGTTTTTTCTGCGCCAAAAGCTTGAGCTGCAAGCTCTTGAGCTTCGCCTATTGGTCCTGTTGCAGGATGCAAAGTACCTAAGTTATCAAACTCATCTGTTGTATCAACATTCAAAGCTTTTTCACCGATAAGTTTTTTAAAATCAGGGAAAATTGCTCTGCCTTTTGTATGTCCCGGAATGTGGAATTGATAACTTGGATTATCCACAGACTTTTGCAAAGCTTCTACTATCGGTGCTTTTACTTTTACGACTTCGTGTATTCTTACTGTTCGGTTGATTTTAAAGTTCTTGGTCAATTCTTATTTCCCTTTGCAAGTTGAATTCAAATTACTAATGTATATAATACACTAAAATTTTTAAATTTGCTAAATTGAGACTAAAATTTTGTTTTTATGTTACAATAATTTAACAAATCAATATTAAGAGGTGTATTATGAATGTTTCTAAGGTTGGCGTTACAAGGGTTATTCCATTTGCAAATAATATTTTTTATGCGAATGATTTTGTATTAACAGATTGTTCTGAAATAAGAGAACGTCTTTTAAAGAATGGTACAAAAATAGTTGCAGGATATGTAGAAGGTTCTAATTTGGCAACTTTGGTTCAAAAAATTAACAAAAAAGGTGTTGTTGAGCAAGAAAAATTTTATTCATCTGAATTTTTTGGCAAAAAGAATGAAAGAAGAGAAACTCAATTAGAAAAAATAACTTATAATAAAATCGGTGATAAATTAAGACATTTTCAATTATTTAGAACTTATGAAAAAGGAATATTAACAGAAAAATTTGAAGCTTTAATGGATATTTTTAAAGGTGTTGATAGAAGTGAACGTGTAAAATATAATGAAAAAACGTATACCAAAAAAGAACGAATTAATGGTGATGAATACGTAAAAACAGTTTATAAAGATGGCGTAAAAACATCTTGCACAACAGAAAACGACGTTGATCCAGAAGGTATCTGGAGATATTAGGTCTTTACAACTAAGATTAATAGATTTATAATCATAAACAGAGAGAGAAAATCCAACGGAATAATATTAGAACTACAAGAGGGCTGACCCCTCACCCTAAAACAATACACTTTTAATCTTGTAATTAAGTCAATTAGAAAGAAAGTATATTGTAAAGACTCTCCCCAAGGAGAGGGGAATATGTAGAAGGAGTAAGAGCTATGAAGATTTTATTTGCAGCAGCTGAAGTTGCACCATTTTCTAAAGCAGGCGGATTGTCTGACGTTGTCGGAAGCTTGCCAAAAGTATTAGAAAAAGATGCAGAAATAGCAATCTTTACTCCGTTGCATGGTTGTATTGATCGTGCGAAATGGGGAATAAAAGAGTTAGAAAATTCAGAGACTTGGATAACTTTTGGAAGCTCTCCGCACAAGTTTAAGCTTCATATGACAAAGCTTCCTGATACAAATATCAACGTATTTTTTGTTGAAAACGATTGGTATTTTTCTTGTTTTAATGAAGTTTACCCTCGTTGGCTAGATCCTAGATATGAACACGAAAGATATGTTGCGTTTTCTCTTGCAACTTTAGAATATGCAAAACAACTTAATTTCAAGGCTGATGTTATTCACTCAAACGATTGGCATACAGCAATGATTCCACTATATATCAAAGCTAATTACAAGTTTGATGAGTTTTGGAAAGATACAAAAAATGTGTTTGAAATCCATAACCTAGCTTATCAAGGTGTTTGGTTTGAAGATATTTTAGACTTCGCAAATATGCGCAAAGATATCGTTTATAACGAATGGGGATGCGAACACTACGGACGTGTAAACTGGATGAAAGGTGCAATCAATTATGCTGATAAGGTTTTGGTTGTTTCTCCAAAATATGCTGAAGAAATCTTGGGTGATGAATTTGGCGAAGGTATGGACTACACTCTAAGAGGGCAAACTCATAAGATTGAAGGTATCCTAAACGGTATTGATTATGATGTTTTCAACCCAAAAACTGATAAGAATTTGAAAAAGAATTATGATGTTAAATCTTTGAAAAACAAAGAAGAAAACAAAAAAGCTATTCTTAAAGAATTTGGTCTTGAGTATAAAAAAGACAGACCTTTGATTGCTTTGATTTCACGTCTTGTTGACCAAAAAGGTTTGGACTTAATCCGCCAAGTTGAACACGATTTGATGAATATGGATGCTGATTTTATATTCTTAGGCTCAGGCGATAAAGAGTACGAAAACTTATTTATCTGGCTATCAAATAATACTAAGAATATAAGAACTTATGTTGGCTATCGTGGTGATTTGGCTAACTTGATTTATGCAGGCTCAGATTTCTTCTTAATGCCGTCTAAATTCGAACCTTGTGGCTTGTCTCAACTTATTGCAATGAGATACGGCTCATTGCCGATTGTTAGAGTTACAGGCGGTTTGGATAATACAGTTGTTGGCTATCCTTTGGATAATTCGACAGGGTTTAAATTCTGGGGTTATAACGGCTGGGCAATGAAAGGCGCTATTGAATGTGCAATGGAAGTTTATAAGGACAAATACACATTTGATGCAATGAGAAAAAGCGCAATGAACGCAGATTTTAGCTGGAACAAGAGCGCTAAGAAGTATTTGGAATTGTATAAGAGTGTGATTGGATAATTTTTCTTCCGCTAGTTGGGGAAGAAAGAAGCCGTGCGAATATAATGAGCTACGGATTCAAGATGGGGAATTTTAATAGTAAACAGGTCGGATTAGTAAATCCGACCTACTTACTATTTCAATTTAACATCTTTTAAGTCTTTTTTAGTTTGTTTTCTTACAAGTTTTCTGCGCTCGTCAACAAGCATCTCGTGATTATATTTGTTTAGATTTGAATTTATTTTTTCTAAATTAACATTTTCAACACCAAATTCTTTTGAACAATCATGTGCTTTTTTTATTCTTCTATTTATAGAAAATTCTTTAAATATACCTCTTTGACTTGCGTCGTATGCAATACTTGAAATATAATTATCAAAAATGTGTTTATCAAATTCTTTAGGGTTTTGTTTTACAAAAAGTTCCACATATTCTTCTACTTTTTTAAATTCTCTTATATCATGCCACTGTTTATCAATATTATCATGACTTTTTCTTGCATTGAATGAGTGAATAAACGCTCCAGCATATTCATGGTTAGCTAAGGTACTTGTTTTTAATTTTGTATTATCTAGTATCCAATTTCTCCAGGAATGACTTTTTTTAACAGTTAATTTTGTATCAGGATGTAATTTTGCCATAAAGTCTTTTAATTGTTGTAAAATTACAGGTAGTTTTGTAGTTAAATGTTTAATATCAGCAGTTTCCCACTCACAAGCACCTTTTCTTCTTATTGCATCTTTTTGAAATTCTTTTAAATATTTAACTACTGATTTATCAACAGTACCTTTGAAATTAGTATTATTGTTTTGATAGTTGCTATTGATTGGGCTAATTTGCATTATACACACTCCTTTTTGTTGTTTTGTTTGGTGGAGCAAGCTCCACCCTACTATGTTTTGTTGGGTTATTACATATCCGTGGTGCGTTATAACGCACACTACTTTGTTATCATGGGATATTCTCATTCTAGCAAAAAAAAACGGACACAAGGGTTTTAAGTGTTTTTTATTTACAAAAGTTAAAAATAGCCCCCACCCTATCCCTCCCCCAATGGGGAGGGGACTTCTTTTTACTTTTTCCACTCATTTATGCTAAAATACTTTTATGAACATCCTAATCCTTGGTACAGGTGAAATTGAGCAAACCGTCATAAAGCTCTGTCAAAAGTCTAGGCTTTTAGACAAGATTTTTACTGCATCAAATGAGCCATTAGATGATATTGCGAATATCGAATACAACGATTTTGATGAATTATGCAAAAAAGCAAAAGCTTTGCAAATTGACCTTACTCTTGTTGCAGATAAGTTTTTTATTCAAGAAGGGATTGTTGAGTTTTTTAAATCAAGGATGTTGAATATAATTTCTGTTAACAAAAAATGGTTTAATCTTGAATCTTCAAGGCTGATTGCAAAGCAGCTAATCAACCATTATTCAATAAACAACCCTGATATAATCAAGGCTCCGATGGCTTTTCCTATCGTTTTAAGAACAGAAGATTCTACTTCGGCCCATATTGTTCATTCAATGCAAGAGTTGATTGAAATAAGAGAAACTTTGCAGGATAAAACAGTATTTTTAGAAGATTATTTAGATGGAGAAATCCTATATCTGACTTCGCTTTGGGACGGAAAAAGTGTAATTCATTTTCCGACAAATGTTGAATTAACAGAAGTGCAAGTAGATAGATTAGATTTGTACAAAACTAAACTTAACTTTATGCTTTCTGATGAAAACGCCGATTTTACAGGTTTTTTTACAACAAAACTGATTTGGGCAAAGAATGATTGGTATGTTTTGGACTACATTATGCACATAGACGAAAACGCAAATCTTGAAAATATGCAACAAGATTTTCTATATTTGCTCAATGCTGTTATCTATCAAAAGCTAAATGAAATCAGATTATAGAGGCGTGTAATCGCTATAAATTACGCTTGACCATCCGTCAAAATAACTTATTTGAGTCAAAGAGCCTGTTTTGACTAAGATTTTGTGTTGGTTTTGAGGTGATAGTTTCAAAGTCTTAGCTAAAGCTGATTGTATAACTTCAGGAGTTGTCACAACAATTATGCGATTTCCTTTATTTTCTTTAATCAAGCCATCTATAATATCGGATACTCTTTTGTTGAAAACTTTTAAGTCTTCGCCTTTTTCAGGAGTGATTGTCAAAGCTTTACTTCCGTGTTCTTTAAAAAGTTCAGCGTAAGATACACCTTGCCAAACTCCGTGGTTTCTTTGAGTTAGCTGAATTGTTTGAGGTTTTTGTTTGAACATTTTTGCAATAGTTTGAGCTGATTCTATACAACAAGCATTCGGGCTTGTGTAGATTTTATCGTATCCAACACCACGTTTTTCAAGAAATTCGCATACTTTTTCAATTTCTTCTTCGCCGATTTCGTTCAATTTAGGGTATTTTAGTGTATCGTTAATAATACCATCCATTGAATATACAGTTGCTCCATGAGATATAAAAGTTATCTTACATTTACGTCTAAACATTGTTGACCTCTTAAAAATACTTATTCCCAATTATATCACATGTTTTGAATTGTTTAAAGAGCGTATCACAAATATCACCATTGCTTGTATTAAACAAGTGCGTGTGATTAGGAACAAAAAAGTGTGCTTAAAAGATATTTTTCTGAGTTTATGCAATTAAGCCTTCTTTAACAAGCTGTTCTCTGATTTCTTTTTTAGTTTGAAACTCTTGATCGTCCTTTGCAAAAAGTCTCTTCATTAGCATTATACCTGGAGTTACAACACCTAGGGCGAAAATACAAGTACCTATATTTTTAAGAATTGAACCTCTTTTCAATTTCTTAACTGCATTAAAGAAATTGTCTGAAGTATCACCTTTTTGCAAGGCTGTTTTGTATTGGCTATATAGTGTTTTTATCTTCTCTCCAACTTTAGTAAACTCGTCAAGGTCGATATATTTTCTTGTATCAATTTTATCTGTTAAAATTGATTTCTTTAAAAATCCTTGTGGTTCTTTATACATCTGAACAACATCAGACATTTTTGCTGTTTTCACAACCAAATTATCAGGGTTTTTATGAATAAAATCATATAACTCAGCTTTTGATACTTTTAATTTGCCCTCAGCATCAAAAAGCGCGTTAAACTCGTTCAAGCTTTTTTCAATAGAAGAATCATTAAACGCATTTTTCAAGAAACCATCTTCTAAAACTCTAGCATCTAAAGCAATAGATTTCCCCCTTTTCTCAGCTTGGTGTTCTAAAAACTCTTGAATTTTACCACCTGCATAGTACATAAAGCATAAAGTTGAAGCTTCTTTTATGCCATAACCAACAAACTCTTGTGGACTTCTTGAATCCTTCAATCTTTCTGCAGTAATTGCACCATCAAGAATCCACATATTTTTAACAGGATCAAAAGCAAATCCTTGTAAAAATTTGCTAATACCTTTAAAAGAAGGTACTGTTTGAGTTTCTTTATTAGTTTGATTGTTATTATCCATTTGTTTTGCATTATATTCAGCAATCAAATTCTCTCTAATTTTTTTATCAGTGTATTTTTGTTTAAATTTGGTTAAGCCGATATAGCTCCCAATTGTTAATGCTGTTGATACAACAAATTTAGCTATAGCAGCACCTTTAAACAGTTTTTGTTTGGTCGAAATCTTTTCTATATTTTTCTTTATATCCTCAGTTGGCGCATATTCTTTAATTTTTTCTAATATAGCTTTGTCTTGCAAATTTCTTGCATCAAATCTTGAATCTAATTTCATTGCTTTGAAAACAGTTTTATCAAAAAGCAATTTAAAACCAGGAATACCCAAAAGCCAAATAGCTTCTGTCCCGATCTCATCAATAAATCTATCAATTCCTTCTTCTTTCCCTGTAACAAATGAGCCTGCAGTCATACCTGCTGTAGCTGATAAATCCTTTACTGCTAAAGGAATAAGGGATGAGGAGTTTCCTAATGTTGAGTATATTTTAGCTACATTCACCATTACAACCCCCATCTAAGATTCATGAGTTTTTTAGTATATTTACAATTCATCATTTCGACCTTCTTTCTGATTTAAGTCACATCAATTTAAAAAATTGCCTAATTGTTAACAAAGTTTTACATTTTTTTAATTCCCTTCCCTGGACGGGGAAGGTGCCTGAAAGGCGGATGGGGTGATACCCATTATTAATTATGTATTTATTCCTAACAAACTTAAAGGGGCTTCACCTTCGGTGAAGCCCCTTTAAAAAAACATTATTGAATCTAACCAACCAATTCAGTATCGTCAGATTCAGAAGCTTTCACCATAATAGCGTGTTCAACAGGATTTTCTTTTTTATAAGAACTTTCTGCAACAACTTCATCGAATCCGAACTCGTCTCGGGCTTTCTTCATTTGAGTTTCGTCAACTAATTTTTTAGCTAACTCAGCTATTTCGTATACTAATCTGTAGCGGTTATCTGAATTTTCGTTTAATTCCCAAGCTACTTTAATAATTTGATCCATTTCTACCTCTTGATTAAGATATTTAACAATTATTAACAATTGTATAACATACATTTTAATTTGTCTAGAGGCAATTTTATTTACATTTCTTTACATAAAAATATTAAAAAAGGCAATTCTTTAAACTTTCTATACTTTATATATACATACAGATATTAAATAAGGAGTATAAACATGGGCGAACCAATCATTACAACATTAAAAGTTTCTTACCTAGAAAATGGAACACAAAAAAGTAAAGATATCAAATTTAAAGGCGACTTTGGTTTTAGTATTGAAAACTCAATTTATACAGTTAAAAACGGTAAAGTTACTGATGATAAAGGTAAAGAAGTTCCTGAACTTGATTTAGTAAGAGGTTTGGCATATCAATTAATAGGAATGTCTTGTACTGCAGAATCAGCAAGAGATTATACTTATTCTGAAAAAGATATGAAAGCAGCTGCAACATTTGATGATAATGAAAGATTAAATTCTCAAACAGCATTAGATCGACAAGCTGCTGCAACTATTGGTACTGGTGCTGGTAGTTTAGTTGAGGCTTTTTATAACGATGATGATGGAAAGTACACAACTTTGTATAAAAATAATGATATTGATTTTACAACTAAAGTTAGTATTTGGCAAATTAAATAAATTTACTCGATAAGAGTAGTTAATAGAATTGGCTCACCGTCTGTTGCAAGAACTGTATGTTCAAAATGCGCAGACGGTTTTCCGTCTTTAGTAACAACAGTCCATTCATCATCCAGCACAACAACATCATCACAACCAAGATTTAGCATTGGCTCAATTGCAATTACATAACCTGATTTAATTTGGGTTTTATCACCAACTCTATAATTGAATAAAAACGGATCTTCATGCATTGCTCTACCAACCCCGTGACCGCCGTATTGACGAACAATTCCCATTCCTTCACGATTAGCGACATCTTCAATTGCGCCAGAAATGTCATCTAATACATTACCTGCTCTCATTTTTGCAATACCTGCCATTAAAGATTCTTCAGTAACTTTTAGAAGATGCTCTTTTTCAGCAGAAATTTTACCTACAGCGTAAGACCAAGCACTATCGCCAACCATACCACCATAAGTCGCACCAACGTCAACAGCAATTATGTCACCTTCTTTAAGAATAATATCTTCTGACGGAATGCCGTGTACGACAGCCTCATTGATTGAAGCACAAATACACCCTGGAAAACCATGATATCCAAGAAAAGTCGGAATAGCCTTGTTTTCTTTTATGACTTGCATCGCTATTGAATCAAGTTCTTTTGTTGAAATACCTGGCTCAATAACTTCTTTCATTTTTTTATGTACAAGTGCAACAATATGCCCAGCATGTCGCATTTTTTTTATTTCATCACGAGATTTTTTGTTAATCATAATTTCCTCTTTTCTTATTTAATAATATGCTCAAAAGCTTTAATTTTCAAGTTTGCAAAGATATTTAATAAAAAAAATAAAAACCGCTTGACATTAAAAATTGATTTGATAATATAATATTTGTCACTAGCCCCCATCGTCTAGAGGCCTAGGACAACACCCTTTCACGGTGTAGACAGCGATTCGAATTCGCTTGGGGGTACCATATTAAATAAAAAGACCACATTATGTGGTCTTTTTATTTAATATGTAAGAGGACAACGAACGTTATTCGCTTGGCGGATTTGCGTACGGACGACGCACAAAGTGCTAGTCCGGATAGCGAACAGATTGAGCCAGCTGGGGCAGAGCCCCTTAGGCGAAACTCTGTGAGCGTGGAGCAAATCCAAGACGGGGTACCATATAAAAAAAGAAGACCATTAAGGTCTTCTTTTTTTATATGGCAAATTTATTGTCCAATTTATTCATCATCAAACTTGCTAAAAATAGTTGCTTTTATTATGATTAGAATAAGCTAATAAGAGGATTTTTATAATGGGAATTTTTGAAGAATTACAACAAAGGCAATTAATCGCACAAATCACTAATGAAAAAGAAGTAAAAGATTTAATCAATTCTGGTCAAGCTCGTTTTTATATCGGGTTTGATCCAACTGCAGATTCACTTCACGTTGGTCACTTTATGGCTTTGTGTCTTATGAAAAGATTACAAATGGCCGGCAACAAACCTATTGTCCTAATCGGCGGTGGCACAGGACACATTGGCGACCCTTCTGGTCGTTCAGATATGCGTTCAATGATGACAAGTGAAATGATTAATCACAACTGCGAATGCTTTAAAAAACAAATGGAAAGATTTATTGAATTTGGTGATGACAAAGCTATTATGGTGAACAACGCTGATTGGCTTTTAAATCTTAACTATATCGAGCTTTTAAGAGATGTTGGCGCTTGTTTTTCAGTAAATAATATGCTTAGAGCTGAATGCTATAAACAAAGAATGGAAAAAGGCTTAAGCTTTTTAGAATTTAATTATATGATTATGCAAGCTTATGATTTCTACTATTTGAACGAAAACTATAATTGTAACCTTCAATTCGGCGGTGATGATCAATGGTCAAATATGCTTGCTGGATCTGATTTAATCAGAAGAAAAACAGGCAAAGATGCTCATTCAATGACTATCACATTACTAATGAATTCTCAAGGTAAGAAAATGGGTAAAACTGCATCTGGTGCAGTTTGGTTAGACAAAAACAAAACTTCTGTTTACGATTTCTATCAATATTGGAGAAATGTTGAAGATGATGATGTCCTCAAATGTATCAGAATGCTAACGTTCTTACCGTTAGAAGAAATCGAAAAAATGGAATCTTGGCAAGGCGCAGAACTTAACAAAGCAAAAGAAATTCTAGCATATGAACTAACTAGCCTTGTTCACGGCAAAGAAGAAGCTGATATTGCACAAGAGTCTGCAAAGGCACTTTTTGCAGGCGGGGGAGATGATTCCAATATGCCAACAACTGTACTTAGCTTTGAAGGTGAAGAAATTTTATTGATTGATGTATTAGTCGAAACAAAACTTTGCACAAGCAGAGGCGAAGCTAAAAAACTTATCCAACAAGGCGGTGTATCTATTGAAGAAGAAAAAGTAACAGAGCTTGGATACAAATTCACTCGTGAAGAACTAAAAGACGGCATAAAGATTAAAAAAGGTAAAAAAATATACCATAAAATTACGGTATAAAATAAACAAGAGGGGCGAAATCCTTTGGATTTCGCCCCTCTATTATTATCTGTACATCTTACCAATTACATCTTTATATTTTTCAAAAACCTTATTTCTTTTTACCTTCTGAGTCGCACTCATAAGACCGTTTTCAACACTAAAGGATTCGTTCAAGAGTGCAAACTGTTTAACCTTTTCAAACACTTTTAGATTAGGCTTGTTCAAAATATGTGTGTTAATTTCGCTTTTAATTAAACTCTGCAAATTAGTATCACTTAAAATACTGTCTTTATAGCTTTGAACATTTTTCATATTAATACCGCATTTTTCCAAAGCTTCTTTTGAAGGTACAACAAGCGCCCCCACACCATTTTGGTCTTGACCCACAAGAACAATCTGATCAATATATGGGCTTAATAAAATCGCTTCTTCAATAGGTACAGGCTCAACATTCTCACCACTTGAAAGTACAATAGTTTCTTTCAAACGCCCAACCAGAACGAGATTATTTTGTTTAGTCAACCAACCCAAATCGCCTGTTATAAAATATCCATCCTTTGTCATTACTTGTCGGGTCGCTTCTTCATCCTTATAATAACCCTTCATTATTTGAGGGCCTTTTACAATTACCAAACCTTTCTGGAAGCAAGGCAACTCTTTAAAAGTTTTCGGATCAACAATTTTCAAATCGCAACCTTTTACTGGAGTTCCAACACAACCCAAGAAATTTTTATCAGTAACATTTCTCAAAGTTAAAACTGGTGCAGTTTCAGTTAAGCCATATCCGATTCTTAAGTTCACACCAATTGCATCATAAAAAAGTTCATCTTGCATAGAAAGCGCTCCGCCGCCAGAAATTGACGCACGAATTTTATCCAAACCAACAGCTTTTTTAATCTTTTTATACAAAGTATTGTAGAACAACACATGTAATGGCTTGATAAAAGAGCGTATAATTCTATGTTTTATCGTTGATAAAGTATGATAGTTTAATTTATTAGTAATTCTTCTCTCACCGTACATTCTATGAGTCTTATATGATATGGAAATCTTTATTGCAAAATCAAAAATATTGTATATTATAGGCGAAGCTTGTTTAAGCTTCTGATAAACACCTAGCCTAATTGATTCCCAAATACGAGGGACAGACATAAATGTATCAATATCATAAGTAGCCAAGTCATTCTTCAAGCCAGTGAGTGTTGTATAATGCAAATTACACCCTCTTGAAACATAATAACATTGCCCAACTCTTTCATAAGTATGCCAAATCGGTAATATTTGAAGCGTTTTTTCACCTGGCTGAGCCAAAAAGCCTTCATGCACAACTTCTATCTGATAAATAGTATTGCCGTGGCTGAGTAAAACTCCTTTTGGATTACCTGTTGTACCAGATGTGTAAAGAATACTACCGTCGTCATCTCTTTGCATCGGGACATGAACAAGCGTATTATTTTTACCAAGTTCTATAATATCTTTATGTGTGTAAACTTTAGTCTTTAAGCCACTCGAATCAATATTTTCACTAGAATAAGTAACAATTACAAAATCTAGCTTGTATTTTTCAAGAAACGGCTTCATTGAATTAAATAATTTCTCATCACGCAAAATCAAACCTTTGCAATCTGCGTGAGCAGTTATGTATTCCAACTCGCTAATTGGTGCATTAGAGCCCCTTATTACATCAATAGCACCACATTTTTGTATACCTAAAGAAATTGGCATCCACAAACCATGGCTTTCTGCAAACAACCCAACTTTGTCACCTTTTTTTACACCTAAAGATTGCAAGCCTGATGCAAAGTTGTTCATTTCTTGTTTCATTTCGCCATATGTTAAATAAACATTATTGTATTTATCTGTTATTGCATGATAATCAGAATATTTATCCATACAACTTTCAAGCACTTCTGCTAACGAATTCAAACCGTCATAGTTAACGGCTTCTTCAAATCTTAATTCCATATCTTAACTCCAATAATACACTGATAATATTTTATTAAAATAGTAAAAAATAAACAACATAATATATAAACTTTTGTTACAAAATTTTAAGATATCTAGCAACTTTTCTTAACAAATTGCCTTTAATAATATAAGTGTCAAAAGAAAGGTTAGTTAAATATGCAAATTTCACCTAAATTTAACATTATTTTATCAAACAAAGCTGAGAACAAAACAAACAATCAAAGATATAATTTTATCAAACAAAACGAACAAAAAGATAGCTTCACATCGACTACAAGTGTAGTTTCGTTTAAAGCAAAAGCACCGATACCTCCTACATTGGAAAGAATGTTGAAGTCAAAAAACTATTGGGCAATTCTTGGAGCAACTGTTACTGCAGTTGCAGCTTCTATTTGGCAACAATTAACTAATAATGGTGAAAATGATACAGAGCTAACAGAAGATCAAATTGCAGAACTAATAAAATCAAACTACCCTAATGACGTAAAAGAGCAGGATAGCAATCCAATAAATAACGAAAACATAATCGATGTAGATCCAGTTGAAGTATTTACAGCAACTGAAAATCCTGACGATATTAATGTTGCAGAAGCAAATAATATACTTGTAGATGTTAATGCTGTTAGAAACAACAAAGATTCTGAACAAGTTGAAATTCTTGGTGTAACAGAAACTGATGAAAGTATTGAAACAACAGAAGTCAATAACATACTTGTTGAGATGGAAACAGTAGAAGATGCCAAAAACAAAACCGAAGACGAAGATCAAAATTTAAAACTTACAACTTTGAAATTAGAGCCATCTAAGCAAAGTGCAAAACCAGTATTAACAGAAAAAGATTTAGCAATGGCTGAAAAAATCAAAGAGCTTTCTGCTAAAGGATATGACGTTAAGTATATGAGTAATGAATTAGGTGTTAGCACTACAAAAATTTATACTTTAATGAATGCTTTAGGAATGAATCCGCCTAGAAAGCAAAGATTAATTGATGCACAAAATATGACAAAAGAAGAAGTTATTAAACTATGTGAAGATAACTTAGGTATGAATGTAGCAGGATTATCTTATATCTTAGGAATTTCTACAAAAGAAATGGCAAAAATACTTAAAAAATACGACATACCTACTCCGAGAAGAATAACAAGCGCAAAAAAGCTTGAAGCTTTAAAGAAAGCTAAAGAAGAAGAAGAAAAAGCTAAAGAGGCTGCAAATAAAGCTATTGAAGAAAATACAGTTGAAAATGCTCAAGATATAAAACCTGAAGTAGCTAAAAACACTCAAGAAAAAATAGAAGAACAAATAAACGAAGAAACAGCTGTAAAAAATCATGCAGAATTGAATAAAACTGTTCTTGAACTATCAAGACAAAACCTTTCACAAAGACAAATCGCTGATAAATTAGGAATATCTGTTGGTGAAGTCAGAAAAATATTTATTGATGAAATAAAAAATTCAGTTAACAAGCTCCAAGAGCTTGCTGATAAAGGCTACACATTAGAACAAGCTGCAGAAGAATTAGGTAAAGATATTAAAACCGTAGAACGTGATGCAAGAAGAAAAGGTATTGTATTTAATACCAATACTGAAGATTCTGAAACAGTGGACAAAGTTAAAACGACTAAGACAACTAAAAACGATAACAAAACAACAGTAAAAACAGACAATAAACTAAAAGAAATAAAAAAAGAAATTGATATAAAAAAATATTCCGAAGCAATTAAAAAATTTCAAGAGACAATAAGAACCGATATCCAATTTGCTTCATCAACACTCGTTCTTAATGAAGCTATAGAAGAAGATATCAATAAAATTCGAGAAGAACATAAAGATAAAATTGATTTAATAAACAAGCTGGAAAATGCAAATTTCTTTTCAGGCGTAGCAGATTATAAAAATATAGATCCTACATTAGTAGAAATAACTCCTCAAGGATATATCAGATATTCTGCAAAAGACTTACTAATAAGATCTCTCGCTAAACAATATAATGTAATAGCTAACGATAAAGATTTAGAAGCTCGTTTTGCAATGGCTAAAAGTCGTGGATTGCAAACAATTCCTACAGCCGTTTTAAATGATATTCCCCTAATATGCGATACAGATATCCCAGAAAACGACCCAATGTTTGAAAAATTTGTAGAATGCTTTGATTCTGAGTCTTGCTTAAAACAAATTGAAATTGCAATAAAAAAACACAACAATTCTTTTATAAAAGAAGCTTGCCCACAAGAACTTGTAGATAAAATCAATGAACTAAATGGACCATACATTAAAATCGATAAAAATGTTCTATTTAATATCATATGTCAGCCTAAAGCCGCAAAAAGTATGATGTTCTACTATTCAATACCTAAATTCCAAAACGCAGATGATGTTACTCAAACTCAAAAAGAATTAATGCAAGCTATTGAGAACTTTAAATATCGTAGCTTTGCAAAAGAATATATTGATTTAGTAAATATTTATAACACTTACTGTGGTGAAAGTTGTGATGAAGAATTAACAGCAAGATTATTAAAGGAACTAAAAGCAATCGAAAAACCACAAGAATTTAAGCAAGAAACTATTGATGAATTAAGATCAATTATAGAAACATATAAAAAAGGCGTTGTTCCAGAAATAAGAACTCCAGATAATTCAGAATTATATGACGTCAAAACAATAAATATTGATGAAAATACAACTAAAGAAGAAAAAGATAAGTTTTTACAAGAATGCAAAAACATACTTAATGAATGTTTTTATGACGAAAAATATAATAATGATAACCTACTAACAACAATTATTGATTTTACGGATTTTGTTAACGTAGAATCACTAGATGATTTGCAAAATCTTCAAAAATTAATCATAATTCTTGATGATATTAAAAATAATAAGATAACAATCAAGAAAGCAAACGATATTTGCAAAACTGAAAATATCAAAACAATTGCTAAAGCTGAAAAAGAAAAGCTAGAAAAAGCGGCTAAAGCTGAAGAAAAAAAGCTAGAAGAAGAAATGAAAAAAGAAGATGAACTAAGAACAAATCTTAATGAGCAATATCTAGAGCCTTTTTTCAACAAATTTAATAATAATATATTAATATCCAACATACTTGCAGCTGTTCGATATAAATTAAATAATTTAGACCTAAGCA
>JAZNBJ010000090.1:0-23970 GCA_045586965.1 Candidatus Gastranaerophilaceae bacterium
TATAAGTTAGAGCTATATTTAAAATAAAAATTACAGGAATTATAAAATAAGATGTTGGCAAAAAATATAAAATTATAGTAATTCCATATAATGCAAGTAATGTGTTAAATTTTTTTTGATCTTTTGTGTTTAATATTAGACTTCTAATTGGTTTTTTATTAATAAAAAACCAGAAGATATTTAAAAAACCGAGTGTTAAAATTGACAGGGCAATAAAACAACCGAGGTCTGTAAATTTGAAGCCTTTCAGTTGTGGTTCTCTAAACCAAGATTTGCATTTAGGACAAATTTCAATATCTTTTTCAATTAAAGTTTCACAATAAGGACAATTTACAGGATTATTCATATAAATCTCTTTCTCTTTCTCTTTTACTTTATAATTTTAGCACAATATTCTGCAATTGGACAAGCTGAACAGTTTGGTTTTTGCGGTTTGCAAACGTTTTGTCCGTGAGTAACTATAAGTGTGTTAATATCAATCCAATGCTTTTTAGGAAGTTTTTTTCTTAGTGCAAATTCTGTTTCTTCAGGAGTTTTGGTCTTTACATATCCTAAACGGTTAAAAATTCTATGTACATGAACATCAACACAAATGGCAGGTTTGTTAAAACCTTTTGCTAAAACGAGATTTGCAGTTTTTCTTCCAACTCCATTAAATTTGATTAAATCTTCGATTTCGTCAGGCACTTTTCCATCCAATTCTTCTACAATTTGACGTGATAGCTCAATAATTTGTTTGGCTTTATTTTCATAAAAACCTACAGGATAAATGGCTTGAGCTAAGTCCTCGACTTTTACTTTAGCCATTTGCTCAGGCGTTTTTGCCAAATCTAACATTCTAAGAGTCGCAGGATAAGTTGTTTTGTCATTTGTTCTAAGGCTAAGAATACAGCCAATAAGCACAAGATAAGGGTCATTGAATTGCTCCATTAATTCAACGAACTCGCTTCTTGTCTGATTAGCGCTTTTCAAATTCTCAACAATTTTATCAATAGACATATTCTTAACTCCGTTAAGAATATTATAGCGCAAGGTTATGGTTTTATCCTACTAAACTTAAGTTAGGTTTGTTTTTTTCTTTGTAATCGCTATGATAACAAAGTGCCATTGCTCCTATAAATAATGCTCCTGCGCCGATTGTAAATTTGCTCCAATTTTTACTCAAGTAGTTTAAAGCTTTTTCGCCAGCTGGAATTTTTCGTGCTGGGAGTTCTTTGCCTTTTAGTTTGTAAAGATTTTTAGTATTGTTATAGAACAAATCATCAATAATATTTTCTGCATTTGGGTGAAGTTCGCTATCATTTCGTATTGCAGTTTTTATTTCTTCTATAAATCTGTTGTATTCCTTGATTCTTGTAGTCTTATCAGAGAATCTATCAACTGGCGCATCTGACCCAAACAGTAGCCTAAAGGACTGATCTCCATAGGTCCAATTTTCTTCTCCAATACCTTTAAGTCGCTTTATTGCGCTTATCAAATTTTCTTTAGATGCTTTATTGTCCACATAATAATCAATATCAACCCAAGAAAAATCTGCATAAAGGTTTGCGTCGCCTTTTTTGATTGATTCAATGAGGACATCTACTGTGTATGAGTGTGCCTCTTTCCAACCAGAACCCAAGTGTGCCATTATAAAAGGTGTTTCTTTATAATTTTTTGCAACAGTATATATATCTTTTGGATCCGCAAATTTTTCTAGTTCTCCAGTTAATTTGCCTTCATTAGTTATTGATGCGACTGAATGGATTAGGCAAGGTAATTTAAAATCAGATGCAATCTGAAAATAAGGTTTATATTTAGCATCTGTTATTGGTAAATTCTGCAAATGCGGATGAAATTTTAGTCCCACAAAGCTTTTTCTATTTTCTGATATTAAATTTCGCATTATGTTAGCATCTTCTTTTACATTGCAGGATGCTAACAAGGCATATCTATCAGTGTCAGTAATGTGTCTTATAAGATACTCTGTTCTATCTTTTTGAGCACCGATACCTTGTAATACATCAAGATCAGATACAATCATTTTTTCAACTTTATCACCGTTTGGAAGTTTGTTAAAAAATGGCTCAAGATGATCAAGGTCATAGTACTTGCCATTCAAATTACCAACATGTACATGGGAATCAATAATTTTGGTTCCAAAATTTGGATACGCACAACATTTAGAAATATACACACACAACTCCTTTTTTTCTAAATTGTATAATAGAAAAATTTATTTTACAAATATATTTTATTCTTGCAATGCGTATTGAAGTATTCCGTTAGCAATTGCTTTTGCGGTTTCTCTGGCAAAATTTTCTTCTCTATATACAACAGAGTCGTTTGGATTTGTCATATAGGCAACTTCTACAAGCACTCCTATGTAGTCAGTCGGTCTTAAAACAGCGAAGCTAGCCTCTCTAACGCCGTCATTTCTTGTATTTAGAGCTTGTGTAACTGAATTTTCCAATATTTGAGCAAGTTCTTTTGAATTTTGGTTGTAATAATAAACGCTTGTTCCTCGATTTTTATTAACATTCATTTCTATATCAGGAATAGAGTTTAAATGAATACTTACGAAAATATTTGAGCTGTTTTCTTTCGCAAGTTTTACTCTATCGTCAAGAGAAATATTGCCATCGCATTCTCTTGTCATAATAACGTTAGCGCCCATTAATGATAAGAATTCTTTAAGTTCGTTTGCAATCGCTAGATTAATATCTTTTTCTTTATCTTCCAAACAACCAATAGCTCCGTTTTCAGAACCACCATGACCTGCGTCAACTACTATTGTAAGGTTTTCTAAAGTCTTATTTTCTATTAAAGGGAAATGATTTACTTTGAAATTATAAATTCCGTTTTGTAAATTTGTTGTATATGTGTATTTTTTAGGTTTATTAATGTTTACAGAATAAACAGAATTGTCTGAGACAAAAGGATTATAGACTTTGAAAAAGATTTCATTTTCATTTTCTTCAATTGTGTAAGGAAGCTTGTCTGTAAATTCAATAATGTGTTCAGATGCGTTTTTGAATGTTTTACTGTTCATAGTAATGAATGATGGATAAATTATATCTTTGGATTCGCATACAGCATTTTTAGCAATCCATGCTTCTTGGTTTTTTGATAAGTATACTCGATAAAATTGTCCTTTTTCACCATTAATTAGCAAGTTGGTATCTTTAAATAAATGCGAAATTCTATTCATCCCTCCATCTACAGGTGTTTTTCTAAGTGGAGTATTATCCTTTTTTACGGTATATAATTGTGGCTCTAGTTCGACAAGTTGTGGTTTTATAATTTCTTCTTTTTTAATTTTGTAAATTTTATAGACTTGAGAGTTAAAGTTTGATTTTATTAAAATTCTATTTTCTCCGTCTTTGAGCTTTACAGAATAAGCAAAAGCGCCATTTGGTGCTATATAAACTTTGTGGTCGTTTATAGATATGTATTCTGAAGGGTTTGCTTTTCCAATAAAAAATGCATAGTTAGTGCTTACCATTGATTTTTTTTCTCTAGGTAGAACTATATCATAGGCAAATGTGGTGTTTATCCCTATAAATAATGTTAATAAAATTAATAAAAACTCTCGCATATTTTTTATAATATTATAAAACTTAACTTGTTGCAATTTTCATGTTAGACTATAAATCATGAGCGGAAATTATATACCTTTATATCGGAAGTATCGTCCACAGACATTAGAAACTCTTGTTGGTCAAGAACATATTAAAAAGACTTTGACAAGTGCAATTGAACTTGGCAAAATTTCTCATGCTTATCTTTTTACAGGTCCTCGTGGTACAGGTAAAACATCTACAGCTAGAATTTTGGCAAAGTCTTTAAATTGTGTCAATGGCCCAACAATTAAGCCTTGTGGTGAATGTGCGAGCTGTAAAGATATAACAAATTCTGTACCAATTGATGTAATCGAAATTGACGCTGCAAGTAACAGAAAAGTTGAAGACACACAAAATATCTTGGAAAAAGTTCAATATGTTCCTGTTAATGGTAAGTTCAAAATTTATATCATTGACGAGGTTCACATGCTGACTAATCATGCGTTTAATGCATTGTTAAAAACTTTGGAAGAACCACCTGAAAATGTTGTATTTATTCTTGCAACAACAGAAGTTCATAAAGTTTTAGATACGATTAAGAGCCGCTGTCAGAGATTTGATTTTAGAAGAATAACTACAGATGATATTGTAAAACATCTTAGATATATTGCTGACGAAGAAAAAATTAATATCACAGACGATGCTTTGTTTGCGATTGCAAAAAACTCTGCTGGTGGTATGAGAGACAGTATATCTTTGCTCGATCAGTTAAGTATTTTGGGTATTTCAAAAGAAGTTACAGTTGACGATGTGAACGCTATTTTAGGCAGAATCTCTTTCGATGTTTTGTACAAATTGTCAAATACGATTATCAATTCTTCTTCAGCAGAAGCGATTGAGATTTTAAACCAAATATACAATTCTGGTAATGAACCTTTGCAAATTCTTACAAATTTATCTGAATATTTTAAGAATTTATTGATTGTAAAGACTTGTTCCAATGAGCTTTTACAAGAATTAACAGGCTTAAATGAGCCTCAAATTAAGGATGTTTTAAACCAAAAAGATAAATTAGAAACTCAGCAAATTGTATTTTTAATCGAAAGAATTTCTTATTATATAAAAGAAGTTAAATTGGCGACAAATCAGCATTTGTGGTTGGAAGTCGGCATGATTGATTTATCTAATATGACAGAAAATTCAACATTATTGGATTTGCAAAATCGAGTAAGAGCATTAGAAGGTGGAGCAGTTTCGCAACCTATTCCTGCTATGCAAGTAGTAACAAAACCTGCGCCTGTTCAACCTGCAGCACCAGAGTCAGTAGTTAAGCCAATTGCTCAACCTGTCGCTTCAGTGCAACAAGTTTCAAAACCACAAGCTTCGCAAGAAGAATTTACAGCTCCTCCAATGTCTAAAAAACCAGATGGAAATGATATCGGAGCTTTGTGGCAAATGTTATTATTAAACATTAAGAGTCCATCAACAACGGCTTTATTAAAACTTGCAACGCCTCTTCAAATTTCTTCAGAGGGTGTTGTTATAACATTTAAGAATGAACGATTAGTTGCACAAATGACAGATTCAAATAAAAAGCAATTAATCGTCGAAGCTGCTAATTTGATGTTTAATCAAGAAAATTCTGTTGTAACAGTAAGAATGGCTCAAAGCGGTGATGTTGTGGTACAACCAACTTCTCAGCCAGTTCAAACTCCCAGGCAAGTAGAAGTTAAAGCACAAGTTCAGCCTAAAAAAGAACAATCAAAAATTGAAAATATTCAACCGATAAAAAAAGATGTTGTCAAAGATAATATAAAAGATGAAAATGAAATTAAAAGATTAGAATCAGACCAAGAAAGAATGGTCTTAGATTTATTTGACGGAAAATATGTAGAATAAAATTATTTAGCTTAAATTAGTTTTAACAGTTATATTCTTTTTGTCTTTAGTATAATCGATACAAATCTCTTGTTTAGAGTTGTAACGTTTTATTCTTGCAATATTGCCATTTGAGTCAAAAATACAATCGGTCATAAAGAAACCATTTTCTTTATTATCTTTTCCTTCTATATAACGGGCAGGTTTAAAGGTTTCTATGTTTCTAAATAAAGTTTGGAAAGACTTACCTTTGCCTGTAAATTCTGAAATATTATTAACGATTCCGCCCTCTGAGAGTTGCATAATAATATATTTATTATTAATTTTTGAATCAAAGATTGTTATATTTGTTGTTACACGGCTACCGTTTCTATTGATAGGTTCAATTTTAGTTTTTAATCTTCCAGTAGTTTTGTCGTGTTCCAAAATTCTGCTAATAGAATGTATGCAATTTTCTTTTGGTTGCGTAACATAATAATCTCTTATGACATCGCTATCAAATTCTCTGACCAAAAGCAAACTTCCGTCTGGTTTAAAATATCTATCGCCATTTATTTCATCAAGATTAAAATTATAAATAGGCATTCTTAAAGGAGCCAGATTGTTTATTATGCGAACAACTTCTAGAATTTCTTTAATATCATTGTCATATTTAGGTCGGTTTATTTCTTGAGAATAATTTGTTAGCGCAATGTTTGTGCTCTTTTTTGCAGCCAAGGGATTGGACGTTTCTTGTGCCGAAACCTCTTGGTTGTATTCATATTCTCCAAGACCATCTAAAATGTTATTTTTT
The DNA here is from genome assembly GCA_045586965.1 of Candidatus Gastranaerophilaceae bacterium. Lineage (GTDB taxonomy): Bacteria > Cyanobacteriota > Vampirovibrionia > Gastranaerophilales > Gastranaerophilaceae > CAG-196. The sequence continues at coordinate 6,214 of JAZNBJ010000090.1, forward strand.
CTTTTTGAAAACTCTGACATTAGATTCCTTAATTACCCTTTTTTATCTTAAAACATGTTTTTTGATTTTTTTGCTACCTAACGGTTTTTATTTAAATAATTCTTTACATTTTGTGACAATTCAATGTTTTGTAACATCATATTGTATTTTTTTAAATCGCCTATATTACTTGCTTCTTGTAGTAAATCACGACTTGTTGAGATATTCAATCGTTCTTCTTTGTTTGGATTTTGTTTGTTATTTTTTGCATCAATTTTTCTTATGACTGAATCAATGTCAGTTGATGTGGATATTCCGTATTTTGAAGCAATACTTTTAATAGGTGTACTTGCAGGAAGTCGATATAACCACTGTATTGAATACTTGTCATTAGCTGATAATGTGGCGTTACCATATTGATGCGGAGTGTACATAATATCTTCTTTGTATGGGCTATGTTGAAGCCCTAATGCGTGACCGATTTCGTGTAGAATTGTATGATAGACTTCGACGTCGTTATCATATTGCTTATGAATTCTGCCATCAGTGAGCCCGATAGAAACTTCTGTGCTATATAATCTTCCTTGTTGGTCAAAATTGTAATAACAATGTCCTAAAGCAGCTCTTTCAACTCGTTTCCAATCAACGTTGATATTGGATTCTAATAGAACGTTTGTTATTTTAAAGCTGATTTTACCTCCGCTTGCTGCTGACCAAACGTTAAGAGCATCTATGACCATTTTGCGAAATTTAGCATCTTCACCAGGCTTAGAATAAAACTTCATAGGTGCAATATAGACAGTTAAAGGATTAATTGTCCATCGCATTAAGTTTCCATTTTTTACACTGCCATTAAGATAAGTACGCATAGTCATAATATAACATCTCTAACAGATTGTGTAAACTTTTCTATAATATAGCGCAATTCCTGCAATTGTTAAAATAATATTTGGCATAAATGCTGCAAATACAGGAATGAGTGTTCCAGTTTCTCCAAAAGAAATTGAAAGAGCTCGAACTAAATAATATGTAAAAATAATTAAAATACTGAACAAAAAGCCCCTGTTGTATCTAACTCTAGGAGGTGTGATTGCCAAAGGAACTCCAATTAATACAAACACAATTGTAGTTAGTGGCAATGCAATTTTATCGTACAAATCAACTTTTAGCTCCGGTTTGTTTTCATCTTTTATGTATTTCATAAGCTCTAAGAAGTTTCTTTCGGAAGCTTGATTTTTTTCCATTTCTTTAGATAAATCCATTCCAAAAGTAATTGTAGAATCGTTAAATAATGTTGTATCTAGAGTTTTTCCGTTATCTGTAATTGTATAAATCGCACCTTTTTGGAATTTCCAACCAGCTGTAGTTGTTTTACCTTCTCTAGCTTGTAGAATTTGTATTGTATTATCTTTTGAAGCATCAAATACTGTTATGTTGTGAAGTGTTTCGTCAGTACAATCGCCAACATAAAATAAACGTTTAAGCTTACCACCTTGTTTTACTTCTTTAAAAGTAAAATTTTGTTTACCTTCTGGTATATTTTTTTGTCCAAAAGCGTATAAAGCAAGGTCAGTTGATTGTTTTGTCATTACAGGAACAATAGTTTCGTTAATGAAGAAACTCGCAAATGCCATTACAATTGCGAATATAAATATTGGTTTTGCAATACGGTTTAGTCCGATACCGCAGGCTCGCATGACTGTAATTTCTGAACTCAAGCTAAGTCCGTTAAGTGTCATTACTGTTGATAATAAAACGCCCATCGGAATTGTCATTACAAAAACAGATGGCAAATGTAGAATTATTATCATAAATGCAATTTTAAAAGGTATGCCGTATTTTGAAATCTGTTTGATTAGTGTAATGAAAGTATCAGAAGCAAATATGATAGATGTAAAGACCAATACACCCATTATAAACATTGTGATAACTTGCGTAAGGATATACTTATCCAGCAGCTTCATGTTTTGATATTTTCTTGTTAAACGAATTATATATTTTTTCAATTTTACCGCCGTTTTAAAATTAGAACATTAATCTGAATAATAAAAATCTTTTATTTAACTTTTCAGAGAATTTTCTTAAGTTTGATACAGTAGCTGTTGTATCAGACATAATTTGTTTTAAATTCTCTTTATCGCCATTACCATTAACAGCTTGTAGTGCTTTTGATACTTCGCACATAGTTATATTTAAATTGTCAATCGAAGTGACAACTTTGTTTTTAAGTTGTTCATCTTTTGTCATTGAATTAACTGAAGTTGAAATTTCATTCAAGTTATTCATAACTCCATTCAAGTCTTCTGCAAACTCTTTAGAGTTTATAGCACCTATAATTGGTGTTAATTGTTTTGACATATTAGAAATAGCTTCTGCTGTTTCAAACATTGTAGGTTTGAAGTTTTCATCAGCAACAATACCATTTAAGTTAGTAGCTAATCTGTTGAAATTGTTTGTTGCATCTGTGAGTAGCCATAACATTGCGTCGATATCGTTTCTAGAAGTTTCGATAAGTTTTTCAGCTTTTTCTAATGTTGTTGTAGCTTGTGCAGTTAAGTTTTTGAAATTTGTAACAGTTTCAGAAAGCTCTGCAATCATCTTATCATTTAATAGTTCATTAATAACACGATTTGTTTCTGTTAAAGCTTCAGCTGCTTTGTATTGTAAGTCCATAAAATCAGCAATTCTCATCGGCTCGATTACTGTATATGGTGACGTTTGGTGTGGGTAAGGTAATGGAGTATTGTCCAAAGGCTCAATTCTTAATTTTTTAACGCCATTTTGGGTTACAATTCTACCTTTCATAAATTCTGGTAAAATTAAGCCTGGCAAGTTGATTGAATAGTCAACTTTATAAGCGTAATTTGTTTTAACAGAATCTCTCAATGCTTCTGGTACAAGTTTTGAAGTCATGATTTGAGATTTTTTTACTTTACCAACGTCATAATATTTTTCATCAAGTTTTATTTCTACATTTGCATCGTCTTGTAGAAGTTCTTTGTTTTTAACTGGTATATATACTGAAAGTACCTTTGGAGGAGTGATTTCTAAGAATTGTTCTCCGATTAGGCCAGATTGCTGAATTGAAAGCATAGAAGCTTTTGGGATAGAAATGCCAGGTTCTGTAATAACGAATTTTAGTTTAACATAGCTAGATTCGTCTTTTACGATTGGTGTAATTTCTTCTACTTGGCCAACTCTTAGACCCATCATCTGAACACCCGAGCCAGGTCGCATGCCGTTTACGTCTTTAAATTGCACTTCAATTCTTTCTGCTGAAGAAAAAGATCGTCCTTTTATCCATAGCACTGTAAATAAGAAAATGCTAACTGCTATTAATGTTAATACGCCAACTTTAAAAGATGATGAAAGTTTCATTTATATATAACCTCTCGTTTTAAATCATTTTCATTGGTCCGTCAATAGTCGCATTGACGAATTGTCTGGTGTAGTCAGTGTTTTGCTGACATAACTCATCAGGTGTTCCCTCAAACACCGCCTTACCATTATACAACATCAAAACTGAATCTGCCGTCCTACGAATTGTTGACATTTGGTGAGTAACAACAATTGAAGCTGCATTTGTTTCGTTTTTAAGCCTTACAATATAGTCCTCAATAAGTGTTGAAGATATTGGATCAAGACCAGCTGTCGGCTCATCATAAAGAATTATCTTTGGCTCTGTGACGATAGCTCTTGCAAAGCTTACACGTTTTTGCATTCCGCCAGATAATTCAGAAGGAAATTTCTTTTCTATACCTGATAAACCAACAAGCTCAAGTTTTTCGGCTACAATTTTTTCAAGTTCTTTTCTTGTATATTTATTCCTTAATTCTTTTCTTTCTTGTAAAGCAAAAGAGATGTTGTCAAAAACATTTAAAGAATCAAATAAGGCAGAGTATTGAAATACCATTGCAACATCACCGCCTGTTGTTATGATTTCACCGGAATCTTTTTCCAAAAGTCCGCTTATTAATTTTAAAACAGTACTTTTACCTGAACCACTAAAACCAACTATGGATAAGATTTTTCCGGCATCCACGCTGAATGAAATATTATCTAGTATTTTTTTACCATCAAATGATTTTGTTAAGTTTTTTACTTCTATACTCATTCTATTTACCTCTAGTACCTAGTAGAAAAATGCAGCAGCAAATATTAAATCTATAATTACAATTGCCACAAAAGACCAAACAACAGCTTTTGTGGTTGCAATACCAACGCCCTTAGCGCCGTCTTTTGCAGCCATTCCGCAACAACAACTAATAAGAGAAATTGCAAACCCAAAGCTTATAGATTTTAAAATACAAACATTTAAATCGTGTGTACTTAATCCAAACCAAACTGAATCAAAATATGCTTTGTAAGTAAGCTCTGATGTTACATTAGCTGCAATGGCACCACTTGCAATTCCAACTAAGGATGCTACTAGAACAACCATTGGCATCATAACGGTTCCCGCAATAATTCTTGGTGTGAACAAGTAATGTACAGGATTAACTTTTAAAACTTGTATTGCATCAATTTGTTCAGTGACTTTCATTGTGGCAATTTCAGAAGCAAGTGAAGATCCAATCATTGAAATAATTGCAAAACCTGCCATAATTGCACCTTCTTCTCTTATTGTAAGAATTGCCATTAGCATCCCCACAAAATTACCACCGCCGTGTTTAACCATTTCTCCAGCAACTTGCATTGATATAATTATTGAAGTCATTCCGACGATAGAAAGCGTGATAGGTAAAGATGAGACTCCAAATCGAGAGCACTGCTCAATAATTTCTTTTAAGGTTGTGTTAAAACTTCTAAGGCCTTTTATAAACTCCCAGCCATAAGTCATAATTTCGCCTAAAGTAGAAATAAATTCACTTACCTGCAAAGCAATGAGTTTAAAAAGTTTATATGTATATGTGTCTTTATAAATAATTCTCATCTCTTATCCCTTGATTAGAATTATACCAAAAACTTTTAATCTTTGAAAGAAAAATTTATGTTCATGCTATACTGTATGATATAAGAATAATTTGTGTGATAAGAGGAGTATAATGACTGAATCCGCATTGAAGTTAAGAGATACTAAAAGTAAAAACGCTTTTAAATACGGTTATTTGTTGAATAAGATGATGCCTTACATTAAAAAAGTTATAGGCAGAGCAATTATTTTAATCTTGTTGGCAATACCTTTAGGTTTGCTAGATGGGGTTGTTGCGTTTTCGCTAAGACCATATTTGGACTTTGTTGTCAATGGTAATGAAACTCAAATTTTTGAATTTCAGGGCCATACAATAAAATTACAAGCATTTTTGATAAAATTTATTCCAGTTGGTATTGTTATCTTTGCTTTGATACAAGGTGCATTAAAGTACCTATGTAATTATTTGTCTGAGTGGACTGGTAATAAAATGTCAAACGCATTGAAAGCTGATTTGTTTAAAAAACTAACTATGATGGATACTCAGTTTTATGATGTAAATACCTCCGGTCTTGTACTAAGCAGATTTTTATCAGACCCAGATCAAGCTTCAAGAAAACTTATTGATACTTTGAAAACTTTTATTTTATCAGCATTTGAGTTAGTTGCTCTTGTTGGAGTATTGTTGATAAACTCTTGGAAGTTAGCTGTTATTGGTGTTGGTGTTATGGGTATTGCAATGTTACCTGTCACATTAATAAGAAAACATATCAAAAAAGTTTCTAATGCAACAATGGTTGTTTCGGGCAATATGACAACAAACTTTAATGAAACATTTGCTGGTAACAAAATCATTACTGCATACAATTTGCAAGAAAATCAAAATAAAAAATTTAAAAATCAGATTCATAAACAATTCGATTTGCATATTTCTTTGACAAAACGTGTCGGTTGGATGTCCCCAATCATGTATGCAATTTGCTCAGTAGGTATTGCAATCGTCATGTATTATGGTAATAGCTTGATTTTATCAGGTGAAATGTCAGCAGGTAGTTTTGCTTCATTTGTAACATCTTTATTATTGTTGTATAAACCAACAAAGACTTTAGGCTTGACACTTACAAATCTTCAAAATACATTTGTTGCAATGTCTCGTGTGTTTGAGTTGTTTGATTTACAACCTCAAATTCAAGATAAATCTAATGCAAAAAAGCTGGAAAATGTTGGTGAAGTTAAATTTTCAAATGTTTATTTTGAATATGAGAAAGGCATTCCAGTTTTAAAGAACTTCAATTTGTCAGTAGCTCCAAATGAAACTATTGCTCTTGTTGGGAATTCTGGTGGAGGTAAATCAACTGTTGTTAATTTGATACCTCGATTTTATGATATAACATCTGGATCAATTACAATCAACGGAGTTGATATAAGAGATTATAGATTGGAAAGTTTAAGAAATAATATTTCTTTTGTATTCCAAGATAACTATTTATTTTCTGGAACAATAAGAGAAAATATTTTGATGGGCAAGCCAAATGCTTCGGAAGAAGAATTGCTTAACGCAATAAAACTGGCACACTTAGATGAATTCTTAGGGTCGTTACCGGATGGTATAGATACTGTCGTAGGTGAAAGAGGAGCATCTTTATCTGGTGGTCAGAGACAAAGGGTTGCTATTGCAAGAGCGTTAATTAAAAATTCTCCAATTGTAATTTTGGATGAAGCTACTTCTGCTTTGGATAATGAATCTGAAGCAATTGTTCAAAAAGCTTTAGATAATTTAATGCAAAATAGAACAGTTTTTGTTATTGCTCACAGATTATCTACAATTCATAATGCTGATAGAATAGCAGTTCTTAATGAAGGTGAGCTTGTTGAGCTAGGAACTCATAACGAGTTAATTAATATTGAAAATGGTAGATACAAACATTTGTATGAAATGCAGTTCAATAAAGTTGGTGTATAAATATTTGACATAAAAGCGGAGGCGAGAATGTACGGATTAATATTAGCAGGTGGCTCAGGTAGCAGACTTTGGCCTTTATCAAGAGAGTTGTATCCAAAACAGTTACTAAATCTTGAAAGCGAAGAAAGTCTTTTGCAATCAACATTTATGCGTTTGAAAGAATGTATGCCAGCTGAAAATATTATTAGCATGACTGGTGTTAAACACGCTCCAAATGTTCGTTTTCAATTGTCAAATTGTACAGAAAAACCTGTTGTTTTATCAGAACCTATTTCTAAAAATACAGCTCCTGCAATTGTTTTAGGTGGAAAATTCATTGCAGAAATTTCAAAAGAAGATCCTGTTATTTTGGTTGTTCCATCTGATCATTCCATTAAGGATACAAAAGCTTTTGCTGAAACAGTTAAACAAGGTGAAAAACTAGCAGAACAAGGTTATATTGTGACTTTTGGTATAAAACCAACTTATCCAGAAACAGGATTTGGCTATATTAATAGTGTTGATAATAGATTTGTTGAAAAGCCTGATGCTGAGTTGGCTAAAAAATATATTGCTGATGGTAATTATTATTGGAATAGCGGAATATTTATGTTCAAATCTTCAACATTGTTGAGAGAGGCATCTTTGTATGCACCTGAGATTTATAATTTATTGAAGAATTTTGATTTTACAGCATCAACAGAAATTCCGTTTACAGAATTTGATAAAATGCCTAATATTTCTATCGATTATGCAATTATGGAAAAATCAAATAATATTGCGCTTATTGAATTAAAATCTGATTGGAATGATTTGGGTAGCTGGAAATCAATTTATGATGTGAGCAAAAAAGATAAAGACGGAAATGTGAAAATTGGTCACGTGCTTGATGAAGGCTCAAAAAACTCTTTTGTGTATTCGTCTTCAAAACTTGTTGCAACAATTGGTTTAGAAGATGTTGTTGTGGTAGAAACTGAGGATGCTGTTCTGGCATGTAAGGCTGATAAAGCACAAGATGTTAAAAAGATTTTTGATACATTAAAAACCCAAAATGACGATGCTTATAAGGTTCATAAAACAGTTTACAGACCTTGGGGTTATTATACTGTTTTAGGTGAAGGCAAAGGATTTTTAACAAAAATGATTCAGGTAAATCCTGGTCAAAAGCTTTCTGTCCAATCACATAATCATAGAAGCGAACATTGGGTTGTGCTTGAAGGTACTGCTAAAGTTGTTTTGGAAGGTAAAGAACATATCTTAACTCCTGGTCATAGTGTTGATATTGCAGTAAAAGAAATTCACTCTTTGCAAAACCCATTTAAAGAAGTTTTGAAAATTGTTGAAGTTCAAAAAGGCGATATATTGATTGAAGAAGATATCGTAAGATATGAAGATATGTACGGCAGAGTTTAAAATAAAATTGTAAACTTTTCTTAAGTAAACGTGATTAAATGTTCACATGAAAATTTTACAAGGGTATTATAGTTTTATGGTTATTAATCTAGAAGAATTATATTCGGAAGTTCCACCGACAAAATTGAGGAACATTGATGAGAAGTTCTGCCCTTCAAAGACTTCTCCGTTTTGGTTATGGGTTGCGGATAGATTTTTCTATGGAATGTTAGAAGATAGATTTTATGCGTTCCGTTATAAAGGTATTGAAAACTATCAAAAAAAACATCCTGACACACCAATAATTATGTTTGCACCTCATTCAAATTGGTGGGATGGTATTGTTGGTTATACTATTTGTAATCGAATTTTCAAAAAAGAAATTCGTTTGATGGTGGAAGAGTTAAAAAGATTTCCAATCTTGCGTAGAGCAGGAGCGTTTAGTGTTAATAAAAAATCACCTCAAGCTTCTATGGATGCGTTGAAATTTGCTGTTCAAGAAGTCGGTGATACTAATAATATTTTGTATTTATTCCCACAAGGAATTATTAAACCGCCTAACTTTAGACCAATAGAATTGCAAACAGGTTTGGCTTATATTGCAGACAAAGCTGTTAAAAAATATGGAAAAGTTGCTTTGCTTCCTATCGCAGTAAACTATATGTTTTTGCGTGATAACAGACCAGAAGTTTTGGTTGAATTTGGTGAGTTGATTGAATATGATAAAGCGCCGATTGATAGAAAAGAAGCTACGCAAAATATCGGCAGAATTTTAGAAAGCCTTTGTGATAAACAAATGTATGATATTAGCCGTGGTAATTTCAAAGGTTATGAAACATTGTTCCAACAAAAACTAAAGTGGTATAGAAGAATAGAACAAAGACTTAAAAAGATTGAACCTAAAAATTCAGGTGTATAAATTTTAAATCGGTGGTTTCATAAGAAACCACCGATTTATTTTTGTTATCTTGAATTTATTTTAGTATCTTATTTATTTTTTTTGGGGGAGGGCTTGTTTTATTAATCCATGTTCTTATAAATATTAGATATTAATTCTTCTTGAGTCTCGTTATAAGTTTTTGGATAATATTTTTCAAGAATAGGGATAAAATTTATTAATGCAAATGGTGAAGACGTTTTTAGAGATCTTGTTAGATTCCAAACTTCAAATTCTGTGTTTCTTCTTATATTAAGATTATAAATGGGGTCTGCACCTATCTCATGCGCTCTCTTAACAGAGAAACTAAAAACATATCCATCGTCACATTTAGCAGCTCTTTGAATAATTTCATTGAACCTACCCAAAGAATTTTTATCTGCACCTTTGAGAATTGCTTCTAATGCAGGAGTTTTTTGAAATCTTCCTTGAAAATTTGTTTGATTGTTATTAATTGGATTTATTTTCATTTTATTACCTCAATAAAATCGGCTTATATTTATCTAAACCCTGTAAAAATTTTTTTTGCTACTTTTCCTATGGTCGCAAATTTTATTTTTACAAGTTTTTATTATGAAAAAGAAAGATAATGTAATGAAAATAAAGAAAACAACTTTTGCTGAACGTCAAAGATATAAACTTCTTAAAGCTTGGGAAGCAAAAAAAGAAATTTTATCTAGCCAAAAACCTCTAAAAGAACTTTTGTTGAGTCTGTAGGTCAGGCATTGCCTGACAATAAAATCAATGTCAAGTCGTAAGGTAGACTTTAGTCTAGCATTAAAAAATCTAGGGTGCGTTGAATAGCCCCCTCCCCAATTTGGGGAGGGTAGGGGTGGGGAGGTAATGTAGGGTGCGTTGTAACGCACCGCAAAAATTTGTTCAGCAGTAGGGTGGGCTTTCAGCCCAACAAAACAAATATTGGGGTAGAAACCCCAACCTACTATGCTTTCAGCCCAACAAAACAAAAAAAAGACGGGTTTCAACCCGTCCTATTAATTACACTTTATAATAATTGTTTCTTTAAAGCTTCAATTTCTTCAGGTGATAGAGCTCCTAATAATCTATTGATTTTTGCATCAATACCAAGCTCTTTGTCATCTAACCAAGTTTTTCTACGAGCTTCTGTAGCTTCAGGGCTATACTTGAATGCCTTTTTCTCTTCAAGGGTTTTGATAAGCTCTTTATATCCAGGTTGATCTTTTAGAATATTTTCTGCAAACTTGTATAAGTCCCTTCTAATCGAACTATCGCTATCAGATTCATCTAATGCTTCACTTGTTAGAGTTTTTAAACGGAATAAGAATCCATCTATACTATCTTGTTCGTCTTCTCGAAGTAAAACATTTTCTCTTATATCAAATGCATGATAATCCTTGTTATTCACATTTGCCATTACTTCATTAACATTTTCAATATAACATGGTCGTCCTGGTTCATAATCTTTTGGAGCAAAGTTTCCGACTTTGAGATTTACTTCAGTATCATTAGGCCAAATATCTTTTGCTAATTTTTCATAATTATTTTGTTTAATAATGCCTTCTTGTCTATATGGGATTAAAAGGTTTTTTAACACTAAAGGTATTAAATATTCATTACAATATGTTTGTAACTTATTTATCTGTCCTAACATTTCTTTTTTATAACCTTCTATTTTAACAGGAGGTTCTTTACAATTATCTATATATTTTAATAATGCTGGTGAAGATTTATCTAGTTTTAATGCAACCCCTTTAAAATTAGTATTTTGTTGATTTTGTTTTTGACCCATATTATATGGTCTAATTGGTGCTATTTGCATAAAATATCCTTTCTTTTTTGGTTTATTCCCCTTCTAGAATCCGTAGTTCATTTCATTCACACGGCTTCTATCTTCCCCAATAGGGGCAGAATATATTATTCTAAAAATCGTAAATATTAAATTTGCTAGCAAAGCGCACGATTATTATTATTTTTACAAAACTTAATATTTTACACTTTTTTACTTTTTAGTCTACCAATAAAAAAGTAGGGTGTGTTGAATAGCCCCCTCCCAAATTTGGGGAGGGTAGGGGTGGGGAGGCAAAGTAGGGTGCGTTGTAACGCACCATAATTAAGTTCTATCTCTCCAATGGAGAGATGTCACGAAGTGACAGAGAGGGTGAAAAAAGAAACTTGCTTCATAAATATTACAAAATATTTCCAATTGTTAAGCAAAAATAAAAATCTTTACAATAGGCTGAAACCCTTGTAAAATCCCCTATATGATATGATATGATATGATATGAGGCAGACTGTGTCTTTACCCTAAAGTTTTGAAAAAATATGCCGTAAATCATGAAAAACGCATAAAGGAGTATTTATGGCAGAAGTAAACAATTTTAATTTCAAAGCTTTTGATGTAGGCGGCGCTGACGGTGCAGTTGCTAATGATGGCAAATTAACAGGTGAAGAAGTACAAAAAGCAAAAAATGCAGGTTGGACAGTTTGGGATGAATTTAGAGAATGTGATAACGCAGAATATGTTAAAAATGATGACGGTAATACGAGAGCTTTTAAAACTTTCGTAAATATGTTGAGTTCAAAAACATATAAAGAATATTCAGCTTTAAGAAATAAAATATTAAAAGAAAAATTAGCAGAATTAGGGATTTTACCAGCTAAAATTGCAGGTAAGGAAATTTATAATATTGATTTGATACTTTTTGATGAAAGATATAAAAAAGCTATGAGCGAAGCTGAGAAGGAAGCTAGAGAACAACTCGGACTTGACCCAGGCGCTTTTTCATTTGGTATAAAAATCGGTCAGAAAACAGATACGAAGGCAGATGCAAAGGCACAAGAAGTTAAGGCACAAAAAAAAGAGACACCTAAAGTTAAGGATCAAGTTGCAGTAAATGAAGATTTTGAAAGTATAAATTTTAATATAGCCGATCCAAAAGAAGCAGAAGCTCAAAAAATTGCAGAACAATTAAAAGAACTATTAAAATATCCTAATAATTTTGAAACCAGAGGAAGAGTTTTAAGTCTTCTTCAAGGAATGAATCCTGATTATGCGCCAATAGTTTTAAAATTTATACCAAATTTGGTTGAACAACTCGATAAAGTAGATTACCTTGGACGAGGGTTAGATGCCCAAGATATAGTAAAATTTTTAGGAGTAAATTTACTGGAAAAATACAATTTAGTATTTCCTAATCAAACAAAATATACAGAAGAAAGTCTGAAATCAATTACTGATATTCAAGAATTATCAGAAGTTTTAAAAACCATGGCTGATGAAATTAACAATGAAAATTATTATACAAAAGTTAATGAACAAATTGAAATTGCTAATAGAACTCTTGCGGAAGCTGCAAATATGGAACCAAGATTAGAATTCAAAGAAGGCAAATATGGTGATATGAATTATAAAAGGGTGTATTTGCCTGATGGACGAATAATAACAGCTTATTATAATAAGGATGGTGGACTAAAAAATATTCAAGTAGATACAAATACAAAGGAAACAACTTATCAAGGAGAAAAAGGTCGTTGGCATGAAGTTGTGTATTCAAAAGACGTGGCTCAAATTGTTATAAATATAAATGATGATAGAAGTGTATCAGAAGAAATATCCAGTAAAAATTATAACTTTGAAGCTATAAAAAGATTATGTGAACAAATTTTTAATTCATAATATTTTCTAACATTATATTTTATAAAAAAAACACGTCGTAGGGTCGACTTCAGTCTATCATTAGAAATTGGATAAGACATTATCTACTACTCTTTTGTTACTCAGTTGATTCTATTAAAGATCAACCCCCGCCCGTATCCGTAGTTCGTTACACTCACACGGCTACACCCTCCCCCTTGGAGAGGGGAAACTAAAATATATTCTCCCTTTCCTAGCTGTGAACAAGAAGTAAGCAATTTCCTATTAAAGTTACATTTACCCCTAGCTGTAGACGAATGGTGGGCCATTTTTGATTTCAAATAGAATATTATCAGCTACAACTTTTAATTCTTCTGCTTTTTTACCTTCGGCTTTTTGAGCAAAAAACTCATCACAAAGCGGTTCTATTGCAGATTCTTTTTTAGCTTTGAAGTTTCTTAGCTCTGTTGCAACTAATCTTCTTTGTAGGTCTAACTCAATATCAGCTTGGTATTTTTTAACTTGCACTTCCTTAATTGCATTAGCAGCAGCTGTTCCTATATAAGAAGCTCCTGAAACCCCTGCAATGCCGAAGAAAAGGTTTTTGAACTGTGGGTTTTTAGGGTTCATAAGCCAATCATAGAAGAATGAAAGGTATTCGTTAACGTGTGAAAAATAAGTGATTTTATTTCTGCCAGAACCACCGATTGCGCTGTTAACTTTTTCTGTCGCTTGGTTCATTGCAGATTTTAAATATCTTATAAATTCCTCTTTCTCAGCTTCAGGCAGTTTCATTTTGTTTACATATTCTTCAATCTCAGCAGGCTTTGCATAAATTGAGTCTAACATTGTCTCAATTATGTGCTTGTAGGCTTCTTTTCCTGTTAATAACTGCCCATTTGTTCCTTCGACTCTGCCGAGTGGCTTGTTTTCGTTAAACTCTTTTATTATTGTTTCAAGTCCTTCTTTAGTATTTTCTAACCCTTTTTTTATAAATTCTTCACTTTTTCTTATGTTTTTTAAAGAAAAATAACTTAATGCGGTTATGCCTGCAATAGTAAGCCCGCCTAAAATCATAATCCCAATATTTTTATTATTTTCTTTTTTCTTTTCTTGTCCATTAAATGCGATTTCGGATTTGCTTTCTTTTATTGCGTTAGAAAATTGGTTGGCTTTAGTTGCAAGCATGCTTCTTATAATCTGAATTTTTCCAGAAAAAGATTGGGTTTCAACTTCGATTAAATTTTCTTGCAAATTCTTTTGGATATCAGCTTCTTGTTTTTTTACCCAAATTTCTTTAAACCCATCAATAAAAGTTTTGGCAATAAAAGCAGTCGCAGCAAGTGTTATGACACCAAGAGAAGCTAAAATTGTTTTTCTATTAGGAGATTGAATCATTGAGAAAATACTTTGGTGTATTTCGTCATTAATACAATGGTTGCGAGTAATTCCCGGAAGCAGATATTCTTGAGTTGATTCCAATTTCTTTTCAGAAAACCTTTTCATCATCAAAGTAAAACCGCCTAAAAAACCCATTACTCCAGTAGAAGCAGCCGCAAGATAGTACAGGCCTTTATTCTTTTTTTCTTCTTTTTCAAAAACTTTTTCAGGAAGCTCAACTTCGTTATGTGAGATTACTAAGTAATCAAAAGTTTCATCCAAAGATACAAGTGGATCTTTGACAAAAGAATTAACAATTTTACCCTCTTTAACGCTGTTTGAGTTGCGTTTTTGAGTGTCTGTCATATTGCGCTGAAGTCGTCTTGATTCTGCGTCATTGCTGATTTTAGGAACTGCGTTCATTTGCGTTTTTCTTTCTTGTCTTTTAGTTTTGTACTTATTTTATGAATAATGGTTTTTAGGTTAAAAATCTTTTTATCGTCGTCAATTTTTGTGTCGTCATCATCTGCGTTGTGCTTTTTGAAAATCTTGAATATGCCTTCAAATTTAGATTTTACAATGCTTATTAATTCTGAAATTTTCTTTTCAATAAACGCTTTTGCTTCGCCAAAGATTGCGTTTAATTTGTCCATAATATCAATGAATTTTTCTTTTATAGCATTAATTTTTTCGGAAATATTTGCAATAATATTTGCTGTAATTTGTGGAATGTTTTTTACAAAATTTATAGTTGGAACTGCAATATTTTGTACTGCAAAAGCTATTGGCTTAAGTAAAATATTGCTAGAAATTTGGCGAGCAAATTCTAACATTTTTGCAGAAAGTGCTTGCATATTTGCTTCAAAAGCTTTTAAGTTTTCTGCGTGTTTTTCAAGGTTTTGAGCGTGCCTTTTTTCGGCAAGCTCTCTTGCTCGCATCATATTCCCAATCATTGCACATTGGTGATACGACATTTCACCCGCTTTTTGGGGCCGTTCTCCGACTCTTAGACTTCCTCCTCCGCCCATATTTGAACAGATAGGACACGCACCTGGTGGAAGTCCGTGAGGACAAAGTCCCGCATTTACTTTATTAACGTTTTGAACTTGACTCGACAATACTAAAAACCTTCCTTTATTCCGTGTAACCGCAACAAAAGAAGACCTTACAAAAGCTTTGCTCGAAGCTTTTGTATCTACGTACGTAGTAAAGTGTTCCGACTTATGTTTATTCTAACAATTACGGTTGCGGCACAGCCGAGGATTTTCACCTCGATTTCCTCGTATTCAGTTTTCTTAATCGTAAGATAAAATAACTATCTTGTAAAGCGAGACTACCTAGTTTAGCTATTTATTATTTTTACAAAAAATTGTATTCTATGGTAGACTAAAAGAGGAGTTTTATTATGAAAAAAAATGTTATTGCGATTTTATTTATTTTTTTAGTGCCGTTAGCTTTGTACTGGGGCTTAACTCGTGATAAAGGTTTGGCAACTTTACCGACAATAGCTTTTACAGGTTCTGAAATTATCAAATTTTCTTCACCTATGTGCTATGAGTGCCAAGAGCTAAATAAAGTTTTTAAAGAAGTTTATCCAGAATTTGCAAACAAGATTTCTGTTACAAATATTGATGTGACTTCAAAAGATAAAAATGTAAAAAAAATGATTAAACAGTATGAAGTTAATCTTGTTCCAACTTGTGTTTTTAAAAACAAAGAAGGACAAGTGATTCGTCGCACTGAAGGTATGATTCAACCAAAAATTTTGCAAAATTATATGAGGGAACAAATAAATGGATAATTTGGTTCAGGTGTTTTCAGATCCAAATAGTAGTACTTGGTATTTGTTGTTAGCAGCATCATTTATTGGTGGGGTCTTGGCTTCTATTTCGCCTTGTTCATTAGCAATGCTACCTTTGATAATCGGCTATGTTGGAGGATATTCGAAAGAAACACCTCTAAGAACATTTATTCAGCTTTGTTGTTTTATTTTTGGAACGGCAATAGTATTTACTTTAATTGGTATTGCTTGTGCGCTAACTGGTAATGTTTTTGCTTCAAAGCTTGGACCATATTTTACCTTACTTATTGCGTCTTTGCTTTTGATAATGGGCTTGAAATTGTTGGACATATTGGATATAGAAGCTCCAACAATAATAAAGGCTATGCCTCAAAATACAACAAATTCAGTGTTTCTTTATCCTATTTTGTTGGGTATAACTTTTGCTTTAGCGGGGACTCCTTGCTCAACTCCGATTTTGGCAGGGATTATGGCTTTTGCTACGCTTGGTAAAAATTTATCTTTAGCAATATTGATGCTTTTCCTTTTTGCATTGGGACAAGGTGTAATACTCATTTTGGCAGGCTTATTTACATCTAGTCTTAAGAATATGCGTGCACTTGCGGGGTTCACTGAGTGGTTGTTAAAGCTTTGTGGCTTATTGTTGGTAGGTGTTTCAGCGTATTTATATTGGAAAACGTTTGCACCATTATTTTAAAACTTGGTTTTCAACTATTTCTGCAGCGTAACGTACAAAAGCTTCACAAGGTCGAGTTTGATAGTATTCTTCGGTGCGTTTTGAAGGAATTGGTGAATCTTTACCTTCTGGTAATTCAAGTAATTCACGGCAAATTATTGTGCCGAATTTAGACTTGAATTCTTCTGCAAGGTTTTGTATCAGTTCATAATGCTTGGCTTTGATTTCATCATCATTTGGAGTTGTATAACCTTTTTTAAGCCCTGCTATTGCAAACATTGAAGAGACTGCTCCGCAAACTTCTCGTAAACGACCCATGCCTCCACCGAATGAAGATGAAAGTTTTAATGCTGTTTCTTTATCAAAACCAAAATCTTCTGCAAAAGCTAGAAAAACTGACTGTGCACAGTTATAGCCTGATTTAAAATTTTCTGATGCTTTATCTGAATATATGCTCATATAAAAATTTTACATCAAAAAAGGGTAAATGGGTAAAGGGGTAAGGGGTAAATATATAAAGTGGGAAATGGGAAATGGGGTAAAAGCGGGATGTGGTAAAGAGGGAAAACGGAGGGATTAGAAAAAATGAACAATTTGTTTTTATTTTCGTTATATGTGTGTAGAAGGCCTTAGAAGTTACTTTAAGATAGGAGAATAATTATGAGTGAAGAAAAGAAAATTGAAACAGTAGAAGTAAAAAAAGAATGTTTTTGTAAATCTGAATGGTTTAAGAAATTTTTAACAAAAACTTTGGCAGTTTTCGTGGGTACATTTTCTGCATTAAGCTTGTTTGCAGCTTTGCATAAACCGCCAATGCCACCTTGTCCATATGGCCATCGAGCAATGATGAGACCTGCAATGCATTGTCATCATCACTTTGCACAACATCGTTATGGACACGGATGCCATTTTCACAAAAGAATGGAAAAAAGAGATTTTCAAAAATTTGAAAAAAGAGATTTTGATAGAAAAGCGCCAGTAAAACCACAACAAAATGTGGAAAAATAGGTGAGGAGTAAAATTGTAGACTAAAGGAAAGGAGCGGAATTTTGCAAAGCAAAAATCCGCTCTCTGAATAAAAACAAAACTAAAACTTGAAATAAAAAAAAGTTTGTGGAAGAAAAA
>JAZNBJ010000091.1:0-56684 GCA_045586965.1 Candidatus Gastranaerophilaceae bacterium
AATTGGATTGCTCTTTCTTTAGTAATGATACCTTCTTCACACATTTCAACAGCAATTCTTACAGCTGCAGCTGCAGTTCTTTTACCGTTACGTGTTTGAAGGATGTATAATTTACCTTTTTCAATAGTAAATTCCATATCTTGAACATCTTTGTAACCAAGTTCAAGTTTTTTAGCGATATCAACATATTGTCTGTATAGGTCAGGCATTTCTGTTTCTAATTCAGCAATAGGTTTTGGTGTTCTGATACCAGCAACAACGTCTTCACCTTGAGCATTTGTTAAGTATTCACCGTAGAATTTGTTTTCACCAGTAGCTGGGTTACGAGTGAATGAAACACCTGTAGCACAGTCATCACCCATGTTACCGAATACCATAGATTGAACGTTAACCGCTGTACCGAAGTTGTGGTCGATTTTGTTCATGTTTCTATAAGCAACAGCACGTGGAATATTCCAAGATCTAAATACTGCTTCAATAGCTTCTTGAAGTTGTACATATGGATCTTGAGGGAATTCTTTACCAGTAACTTCTTTAATAACTGCTTTGTAAACAGGAATAAGAGATTTCAAACCTTCTGCAGAAATTTCTGTATCTTGTTTAACGCCTTCTCTTTCTTTAACTTTTTCTAATTCAGATTCAAAATATTTTTGTCTGTCCATTTCCCAAGCAACTGAACCGAACATAGTTAAGAATCTTCTGTATGAGTCATAGCAGAAGCGAGGATTGTTAGTAAGCTTAATCATAGCTTCTACTGTTTCATCGTTCAAACCAAGGTTAAGAATAGTTTCCATCATACCTGGCATTGAAACTCTAGCACCTGAACGAACTGAAACCAATAATGGGTTAACAGGATCGCCAAATTTTTGACCTTTTTGAGCTTCTACTTCTTTTAAAGCTGTTCTTACTTCATCCATCAAACCTTCTGGCATTTTGTTACCAGCGTTGATGTAATCCATACATGTTTCTGTTGTGATAGTCAATCCTGGTGGAACTGGTAGACCTAAATTTGTCATTTCAGCAAGGTTAGCACCTTTACCACCAAGGAGGTTTCTCATATCCGCATTACCTTCACGGAATAACCATACTCTTTTTTGAGCCATTAGTATTTTCTCCTTTTACTCTCTAAGTCATACTAAGAATAATATAATTCCTTTTGGCAAAATACTATCATGAACATGTTTTCATGTAAAAGGGGAAATAAATATAACTTAACAGTTTTGTAAAAATCGTGACTCACAAAACAAATATTTGTGAATAAAATCACATTTAAACTTATTTTGCAAACTTATTAGCAATACTTTCTGCAATAGATTTAATCTCAGTCCATACCTGAGTTCTTGGCATATTAAGCATTTCTTCGTGATTATATGATTTATTTTGTTTTGGTACTGATAAATTTTTCAAATTATTTTTTGCAGAATAAAAACCTCTGCGAATTGCATCTACTTTCATTATATATTTTACCTTTCATGCTAGCAATATTAATTAAAGCAGAAAAATAAAATTTTGCATATAAAAACCAAGACCTCTAGGATAGAGGTCTTGGTTAAAAAAACTATTTCTTAAGCAATCCATCTCGGATTAGCATATCCATCGTATCCTGCACCAGATACTCTTTGCTGCGCCCCATCATGACCATTGTTATATCTGTTATCATATTGAGCATAGACATCATAACCACTTGTTAATGGTTGCGCCCAAGTTTTTCGATTAACACCTTGTACTTCTTCCGTACCTCTGGCGCCAGTCTCTTTTATAGGAGCTATGGGATTTTTAAATAATCCTAATAAATTTACTGCCATAAATATACCTATTTCCTTTTTGTTACATGTATATAAAGTTTTATTTTTTGAAAAAATTGCTTGATTTAATATTTTTGTTACAAAATTTCACATAAAATTTAAAACTTGATAAAACCCCGTTTTTAAAGTAAAAAAGGGATATGAGCAAAAAGAAGAAAATCTTGTTTATAAATTTTGGCGGATTAGGTGATGAAATTCTTTTTTTACCGACAATTCAAGCTGTAAAAAAAGAGTTTCCGAATTCAGAAATAACACTTGCTTTAGAAGAAAGAAGCAAAGGAATTATTCAGCTAACTGATGTTATTGATGAAACGCTATTTGCTAATATTAAAAAAGAATTCCCTCTCCACGGGGGAGGGGTAGGGAGGGGGCTAAGCCTTCTTAATAAATGTCTTGAGCTTTCAAAACTCCTTTTTAAAATTTGGCAAAGAAAGTTTGATATTGTTGTTTCCTCTGGTTCAAACAAATTTATTTCGATTTTCCTATTTTTAACATTTATAAAAGAAAAATATGGCTATAATTCAGGAAAATTAAGCAAAATTCTTTTAACAAAAGCAATAAATTTAAACAAAAATCAATACGCAGGCAACATGTATTATGATTTGGTTCAAAATATTACTAATAAAGAGTTTGAATTACCTAATCTTAGTATCGAAAAGAAACCGATAATTCCAAATTCGATTCTAATCCACCCAGGAGTGAGCAAAATTAGCGTTCAAAAGGGTATGATAAAGACTATACCTAACCAAAAGTGGGCAGAAGTCGTCGAAAAACTTGCGGATAATGGAAAGAAGGTTTATCTAATTGGCGGGCCAGATGACAAAGATTGTATAGAAAAAATTGCTCAGCTTGTGCCTTGTGAAAAGTTTGAAAATTTATATGGAACAACTAAAAACCTTAAAGATTTAGCAGAGCTTATTTCAAGCGCAGAAAAGTTTTTATGCTCTGATTCTGCACCTCTGCATATTGCAGTAGCACTTGGAGTTAAAACGTATGTGATATTTGGCTCAACTGACGATAAAAAACTTATTCCTCAAAATGAAAATGTTGTTGCTATTAAAAACAACTGCGATTGTCCTTTAAGACCTTGCCTTTGGGAAAGACGTCAAACAACTTGCGAAGAGCTAAGCTGTTTAGAAATTCCTACAGAAAATATTATAAATACTGTATTAAAATAATTGACTTGTTTTGTTGAATCTTCTAGAATATCTAAAAAGGGGAATTTTATATGACAACAACAGTTAAAGGTATTGAATTTGATCCAGGCTTTGCGCCTTATATTTTGGCTTTTCAAGGAACAGTTGAATATTTATATTCAGATATTAGCCATTTTAAAAACTTTTCTCAGAAAAAAATGAGATTTATGCAGTATCACAAAAAAGTTTTACAAATTTTTGATAACAATATTGGGTTTTATGTCGGTTGTCTAATGTGGGCTGCTTATATCAAAACTCAACCTCAACAAGAAATCCTTTCTAACCATTGTTTTGGAAAAGAATATAATGAACTCGAAAACCTTTCAGAAACAGGTTTTATGCTCCAATTCACAGATTTATTTCCTAAAGATATGAAGTATTTTTTGGGCCAAAATTATAGTTTTGATAGCTCAAAAATAAACCTTATTAAAGTTTACGAAGAATTTTTAACTTTAAACAAGGGTTTTGTAGAATCAAAATACAATACAGATATAAAGCTTCCAGAAGCTGTTAAGACTGAAAACGCTGAAGAATACAAAGAGCTTATTGAGAAGGTTCTTGAAACCGAAGATTTAAGTAATTTACTAGAATATTTGCCAACAATAATTTAGGAGATAAAATGTCACAAGAAAGAATTATCAATGTCGCAAGAGGCCTTGAAAAAGCAGATTTAGTTATAAAAAATGCTAATATAGTAAACGTTTTGTCAGAAGAAATACATACAGCTGACATTGCAATCGTAGATGGATTTATTGCAGGCATTAGTGATTCATACCAGGGAGAAAAAGAAATTGACGTCAATGGTGCATATATAACTCCTTCTTTTATTGACGGGCACGTGCATTTGGAAAGTGCAATGGTTTTACCAAAAGAGTTTGCTAAAACCGTTCTTCCAGCTGGTACAACAACTGCAATAATTGATCCACATGAAATTTCTAACGTATTTGGACTTCACGGCATAAGCTTTATGCACGAAGCGATTAAAGACTTGCCGATGGATGTTTACACAATGCTTCCATCTTGTGTTCCTGCAACTCCTTTTGAGACTTCTGGTTTTGATTTAAACAGCTATGACTTGTCTTTATTGATTGATAAGCCTTGGGTGCTTGGCATTGCAGAGATGATGAACTTCCCAGGAGTTTTAAATTTAGACAAAAACGTTATGGCAAAATTAGAGCTTGCTAAACAACGTGATAAACGTATTGACGGACACGCACCATTTTTATCAAGCAAAGACTTATGCGCTTACATTGCAAGTGGCGTAAAATCTGATCACGAATGTACAACTCCAAGCGAAGCGATTGAAAAATTGCGTTTAGGTATGTATTTAATGATTAGAGAAGGTACTGCTGCAAAGGATTTGGATGCATTGATACCTGTATTGAAAGATTGCAATACAAGAAAATGTATTTTTGTAACTGACGACAGACATCCTTCTGATTTAACAGAACACATTAACGGAATGGTCAGACGTGCGGTAGAAGCGGGAGTTGACCCTATTAAAGCTGTTCAATGTGCAAGTTTGAATACTGCTGAATATTTTGGACTAAAAAATCTTGGCGCAGTTGCACCAGGGTATAGAGCAGATTTATTAATTTTCCCTGACTTAAAAACATTCAAGCCAGATTTTGTTATAAAAGATGGTGAAGTTATTGTCGAAAACGGGAAACTAATTGCACATTTAGAAGACTCTGAGACACCTTCTATGCGTGGTTCTGTAAACGTAAAATGGATTGAGCCTGAAGATTTTAGAATTGAAGCAAAATCAGAAGATGTTAGAACTATTGAGGTAATTCCGCACCAATTAGTTACAAAATCTATTGTTTCAAAAGCAAAAAATGAAGGTGGAAACCTTGTAAGTAATACTGAAACAGATACTTTAAAAATCTGTGTAATTGAAAGACACAGAGCAACAGGAAATATTGGCAAGGGCTTTGTTAAAGGCTTTAACTTAAAATCTGGCGCTATTGCTTCAACCGTCGCACACGACTCGCATAATATGATTGTAATTGGTACAAATGATTATGATATGTACATTGCTGCGGTTGAGTTAGTTAAGTCTCAAGGCGGAAAAGTTGTTGTTAATAATGGCGAAGTCATATCAAAGCTTCCACTCCCGATTGCAGGTCTAATGTCTGATAATAAATTTGAATTTGTATTGGAAAAATGTGCTGAATTGAATGAAGCTACAAAAACTTTAGGTTGCACTTTAGAAGATGCATTTATGACAATGGCATTTATGTCGTTGCCTGTAATTCCTGAACTTAAAGTAACAGATAAAGGTATTTTTGATACGAATAAATTCGATTTTGTTGATATTTTTGACAAAACTTTAGTTTAACAAATTTTAACTATTTCAGAACCAATATTGAATCCAAAGTCGATAGAATTTCTTTTAAATTATTTTTTAAAACTAATTCGCCTCGATATTTTGAAGCGCCAGAAAATCCATTTACATAATATGGATAAAACTTTCTTACAAATTTTATACCGACATCTTCGCCACGAAATTCAATCTCCCGCAAAAGCAATTGCTTCATATATGATATTTTTTCTTCCAAAGTCGGAGGTGGCAAAATTTCACCCGTTGCAAGATATTTTTCAACTCTTGCTATTAAAGTTGGATCACCTAAAACGCCACGTCCGATTGCAACACCATTAGCTTGTGATTCTTCTAAGCATTGAACAGCGGTTTCGATAGAAACAACATCTCCATTTGCAAAAACTGGTATGTCAACATTTCTTTTTAGCTCGGCAATTTTCTTCCAATCAGCATTACCACCATACATTTGCGAACGTGTCCTGCCGTGAATTGTTATAAAGTCAGCTCCTGCTTCTTGCATTTTTTGACCAAATTCTACATAATTCAATTCTTCAAAGGTATAGCCTAAACGAAATTTAACACTCAATGGAATAGTAATTTGTGATTTAACTGTTCTTACAATCTCTTGAGCCAAATCAGGGTTTCTCATCAAAGCGCAACCATCTGTACCTTTGACAACTTTGTTTACGGGACAGCCCATATTTATATCAATCATATCTGCAAATCTTTGCAAATATTCAGCGCTATCTGCTATCATTTTCGGCTTATGACCACTTAGTTGATAAGAAATCGGAGTATGATTGTCATCTTTCGCAACAATATCAGTATCTTTTACTTGAGTTAAAGCCTCAGAACTTATCATTTCAGTTGTTAAAAGACAGGTTTTAGAATGTTCTCTAATAAGAGAGCGCAAAACATAATCAGTAATCCCTGCCATTGGAGCAAGAGATACACGGCTAGAAATTAAATCTTTTACATCAACTTTTTTCATTAATAATTATTTTATATAAACGGCTTTAATTCTTCAACTCTGTCTTTTATATATTTCAAATACTCATCATCTGTTGTATAAATCGACATAAATTTATTATAATCATCAACTGCAGCTTTATATTTTTTCTGTTCATCCAAAATTAAGCCACGATAATAATACACAAACGCATTATTCGTACCGTTTTTGATTAGCATATTTAATTTAGTTAAAGCAGATTCAAACTCTTGTTTTTCGTATAAAGCAATTGCATCATTATAATCAGCTAAAGACAAGTTTTGGACAACATAATTTAATAAATTCTTTGCCTCTGATTCTGGATTAAGTGCAATTGACTTTTTCAAATAGCTTTCAGAGTCTTTCCAATTTTGTTGTTCTGAATACAAATAACCAATATAATAAGCTATTTCTGCATTTTTCGGATTAATTTGTTCAGCTTTTTTATAATATACAATAGCATTATTATAATCTTCTAGAGCTTGATAAGACGCTGCTACACCAAGCATTGAATCTTCAGTCGCAGGCTCTAAAGATAGATATTGTTGAATAGCTGTTTTATAATCCTTGTTTTCATAACTTGATATAGCTTTTGCCAAAACAGTATTTACAGAATCTTTTTGAACATCTTGTAATGTTTTTAGAACCAAATTATTTGACGGAAATTTACTTTTCGCAGTTTTTAAAATATTTTCTGCGTTTTTATAATCATTTTGAGAAGCATAACAAATCGCTAAATTTACATAAGCATCTACGTTATCACTATTTGAAGAAATAACACCTTTATATGCAGTGATCGCATCAGCCATTTTATTTTCTTTATGCAATTTAACTGCATAATTATACAAAATTGATAGATTTGTCTTATCTTCAGAATTTTTAGTCAAATATTCAATAAATTCTTCTGTCGATAAAACATCTTGCATAACTCCTACAACTTCAGATTTAGCAACTTGGTTAGCTGGATCAACCGACAATACTTTTTTATATAAATTCAAAGCTTCTTTTTTATTACCCATTTCAGATAAAGTTTGTGCTTTATAAAGATTTGCCTGAACATTATCTGGATATAAAGTTAATACTGAATCATATGATTTTAGCGCTTTTAAGTAATCTTTCTTCTGTTGGAACAAAGTCCCCACATTTAAACGAGTGTTAACATTACTAGGGTTAATCTGCTCGGCTTTTCCATAATAACTTAACGCAGTCTCAAAATCCCCTTGTGCTTGTTTAATTGCACCAATATTTGCATGCAACTCTGCATCAGATGGTGATTGCGCTAGCTTTTTTAGGTAAATCCTTTCCAAAGCATATAACGTTTCCATATCACCTTTTGAGCCTGCTAAAAGCTGATTATATTGAATTAAGGCTTCATCAAAACGTTCAAGTATATCCAAAGTTCGTGCATATTCCATTCTTAATCTCAAATCAGAAGGATTTTGCTGTAGCGCAAGTTCATAATAGTCAGCAGAGCGAGGAATATTTCCTAAAACTTTCATTAATATTGCAATCTGAGCATTTGCTTGACCTGCTAATTTTTCATTCTGTGCAGCTTGAGAAAATTCATACGCAGCAGCAGCTAGATTACCTGATGCCCTTAATTCTTCTGCTTTTTTAAATCTAGACGATGCCGTCATGTCAAAACTTGTAACTTTTAGGCATTGGTTCAAATTCTCTTTTGCTGATGCAATCATACTTGTAGAATTTTGTACTGTTTGCTCTTTCGTCGGAAACATTTTTAAATAAAATAATGCATTCCTGAAATCATTAGCAGATTTATCAAAATTCTTTTCCTGATTAGCATAATATGTAGCTCTAGCAAGATAAGAATTTATAAGACCAATCCTTGCAGAATTATCCATATAATTTATTTTTAAGGCTTTTCTAAAATCTGCAATAGCAGATGAATACTGCCCTTGATTTAAAAATTCTTGCGCAGATTCATAATATCTAATAAAATCAGCTGGTGCAGCATATGCTACTGGAGCTGCCATCGCAGTTGTTAAAACTATAAGTGATATAATCCCTAATAAATTTCTCTTCATAACACCATTTTACTACAATATTCTTTTTTTTCATAATTGCCTATTAGAATATAAAAGAAAACCGACCTTTGGGAAAGTCGGTTATGTATTTCTTCTCTAATATTTTTGGGAGGAGATTTGGGGATAGTTGATACATGGCATGTTACAATAAATTTCAAAATCATGGCACATGCCAATTTAAAAATTTTACATTTCTTAATATAGCTACTTAAAAAACAACAAACACAACTATTTTACATCGACATACAAAAGTAAATTTATTATTTTTTTTGTTTACTCAAGTATATATTTTTGTTATCATAAATAAAATATTTTTTGAGGAATTTTTAATGAATACTGCCGAATATCTAATAAAAAACTTAGAAGAACTAGGAATTAATGATTTTTTTGGAGTTCCTGGAGATTATAATTTTAATATATTATATGCAATTGAAAACAACTCTGGTACAAATTGGATTGGCTGTACAAATGAATTAAACGCTGGATACGCAGCTGATGGTTACGCACGAACAAAAGGTTATGGTGCAGTGATAACAACATACGGAGTCGGTGAGCTTAGCGCAATCAACGCAATTGCAGGAAGTTATGCAGAAAACGTCCCTGTGATAAATATTGTCGGCATTCCTGCTACGAAAAATATTGAAGAAAAAACTTTATTACACCATAATCTACAAAATGCTAACTATGAAGTTTACTTAGAAGCCTACAAAAATTTTGTTGAAACAACTGCTATATTGACTCGTGATAATGCAAAAATAGAGATAGATCGAGTTTTAAAAACTTTTGTAAAAGAACGCCGTCCTGTATATATTGCAATTCCGCTTGATGTTGCAGAAATGGAAATATCTTCAAAACAAGTCGATTACAATTGGATGAGCAATGAAGAAATTTTAGAAAAAGTAATTGCACGCATAAACGGAAAAATTAAAAACTCTAAAAAACCTGTAATTTTAGCTGATGTTTTAGCTAAAAGATATGACGCAAAAATTGAGCTCAATGAATTTGTCGAAAAATCAGGTATTCCAACAACAGAATTTATGATGGGAAAAGGTTTAATTAATACTGAGCTTAAAAATTATTTAGGAATGTATTATGGCGAATTTAAAAACCCTGTTGCACAAAAATGGCTTGAAGGTACTGATTGCTTAATTGCAATTGGTCCAATTTATAGCGATTTAAACTCTTTTGGATTCAATTTGCCATACAAAATAAATTCTCAAGTTGCAATTTATGGCACACATACTTATATTGATGGCGTTCGCCACGATAACATCAAAATGTCAGATGTATTAGAGGGCCTAAGCAAAGTTGTTGATACTCACAATTTTGATATAGAAAAAGAAACAGAAGGCTATAAAGAGCCTGAATTTACAGAAGGTAAATTAAATTCCGAATATATTTATCCTCGTTTACAAGAGTTTTTAAAAGAAAATGATATAATCTTCGGTGAGACAGGAATTATTCCGCACGGACTTTGTCAAATGAAGCTTCCAAACAACACAAGTTTGCATACCCAAACGCTATGGGGCTCAATTGGCTGGGCTACGCCTGCGGCTTTCGGTGCAAGTATTGCTAAACCGGATTCAAGAGTAATACTTTTTACAGGTGAAGGCTCTCATCAAATTTCTGCGATGGAAATCGGAAGTATGCTAAGATACGGCGTAAAACCTATCGTAATTGTTTTAAACAACAATGGATATACAATTGAACGTCTTTTATCAAAAAATCCTGATGATAAATTTAACGATATAATGAAAATGAATTATGCTAAATTTGCACGAGCTTTTGACGGTGATATTTGGGCTACAAAAGTCGAAACTGCTGACGATTTAGATAAAGCATTAAAAGTAACAAAAATTATGAATAAACTTTGTTATCTTGAAATATGCACGGATAAAGATGACGCACCAGAGCTAACAAAAGAAGTTATCGCTAAATTTGTCCAAGCTACCAAAAAAGCTGGTGAAGAATTCAAACAAAAAAGCATAAAAAAAGATGCTGAAGTTGAATTAGATAGACCCAAAACTTTCAACTTTGGCACAACTGTACACGAAAGTTTAAGAGGTTTGGAATAATATGGGTAAATTATTTGTAATTTCTGGCTCTTCAGGAGTTGGCAAAGGAACTTTAATCAAAGAATTTTTAAAAAAGCACCCTGAATTTAAACTTTCAGTCTCTTGTACAACACGCCAACCAAGAGAAGGTGAAGTTCACGGAATAAATTATTTCTACCTAACAAAAGAAGAATTTCAAGCTTGCATAAAGCGTAATGAATTTTTAGAATGGGCCGAATTTTCTGGCAATATGTATGGCACACAAAAAGCTTACGTACAAGAAAAATTAGCATTGGGGAAAAATATGATTCTAGAAATAGACACAAAAGGAGCTTTGAATGTAAAAAAAATCATGCCAGAAGCTAATTTAATCTTTATACTTCCTCCATCTTTTGAAGAATTAGAAGCAAGACTAAGAGGTCGTCATACCGAAAGCGAAGAAGCTATCCAAAAAAGGCTTGAATCAACAAAGCTAGAAATGGAAAATTCTAAACATTTTGATTATCAAGTTGTTAATGACAATATTGATAATGCAGTGAAAAAGTTGGAAGAAATTATGGTGGGATGATAGTAGAAATATTGCCATTTAATTCCCCATCTTGAATCCGTTGTTCACTTCGTTCATACGGCTTCTTTCTTCCCCGAGTTGGGGAATAATAGAAAAATAAGATGCGTTGCAACACACCAATAAAAAAAGTGGCATAAGCCACTTTCTTATTATCTTACTTATTTACTTACTATTTTTTACTTACCCTATGCGTTTTCGTTAACACCTTTTGCTTCTGCTTTTTTAATATCTTTGTACAATGCTTCGATACAATCATCGATAATACCTGCATCTGTTCCTTTTATTCTTGCACCCATTTTATCATCGAAAAGTGTTCCTATAGAAGTTGAACGGAAGAAATCAGAAACTAAATGACCCCAACGGATTTTGCTAAAATCTTCTGCTTCACTGCAATCTCCGTTTTCATAACTTTCATATATATCTGCTAACTCTTTGTATGCTTTTTTATTAGTAAAGCCTTCATATTTAGCAGCTTTATCTAAGACTGCTTTAATGATTTTTTTACCAGTATCAACGTTTATAGCACCGCTACTATTTCCTCTAGAGAAGAAACCACGTTCTCTCCACCATTCATTTCCTTCTTTGAAACCGTAAATACCGTCTAATGTTTCAAGAATATTATTTGAGCTTACGTTTTTGAAAGCACCATATACTTCTTCAGTTGCATCACCATCTGATAAAGCTTTCATCACTTTTTTACCTTTATCAGAAGCGCCTTCTTTTTCTTCTTTTTTATCAATAGCATTTTCATAATCTTTTTCAATGCTTCTTACTGTTACTTTTTTTACATCTGCGTCTGGATATTCAATAACAACTTTGTTTTCTTCATCAAATTCACCAATAACTTTTATGTCTTCACCAACAACAGCAAAAACTCTTCTGTTTTCTCTATCGCCAGTTTTGAGCAATTCAACATAATAAGTATTGCCTTCAATTTCAATTTCTTCTACTGCATAACCATCAGCTGCTAAGTTTTCAATTTCTTCTTTCGCACTAAATTTAACACCAGAATTACTGTTGCTTACTGCTCTAATTTCGAATTCAATACCGCCTAAGCCTTCTGATTCTAAATCAGCTACTGTAGCTTCCATCATCTTGTTATTTAAAGCAATTTGATCTTTTTCATTTAGTTCATTCAAGATTTCATAATCAGATGCGATTTCTCTATCAACTTGATATGCTTCATATTTTCTCAACATTACGTATAATGTATCAAATTCTGCAACTAATGTAGCAATTTTTTCTTCATTTTTGCTATCATTAGCGAAGTTAGCAAGTGCTCTGTTTAATGTTTGAGCTTGACGTGCAATAGGTTTTACATCAACACCTTTTGGTGAATTTACAACATTATTTGCCTTTGCAACCAATGCATTAACTACAGGATTTACAGCAAGCTCGATAGCTCTTGAGCGTTTACCTGTTTTTTCTCCTTCAGATGTGTTGTTATCAGTTGTAGGTAATTTTGAGATTACAAGATTTAATAGTTTTTCATCTTTATCATTATATTTTTCATTCCACAAACTTAAGTAACTTAAAATGTCTGCTGCATGTGATTCATTAAATTTATCTAAGTATCCTTCTAGATTAAAATCAACATCACCAGGAGTATAAGCACTTAATTCTTGATAAATAGAATCAAATTGAGCTTTTAAGTTATTAATTTCTTCTTCTCTTTCTTTTTTTCCATAACCTAGGGTGTAATTATCATCAGTGAAGTCAAAACCAACATTAATTAAATTTTCTCTATAATCATCCATTGTTGGGAAAACTTTTCTTAAGCTGTCTTTATCAATAGCTTCATAAGCATCTTTTAAAGCATTGTATTTTTCTTCTACAGTACCAGTTTTATCGATAGCTTTTTTAAGTTTTCTATCTAAATCTTTATCAATATAATCAGCATTAGCTTTTCTATATGCTTCTAAAACTGCTTTAATAACTTTAGAATCTTCTTTCATTTTTTCTTCTGCTTCACGTTCTTCCTCAGTTTTTTTTGAAGATGAGCTTGAAGAGCTAGATGAACCTGGAGCAAAAGGAGTTGCCCAAGGTGTAATTCCAAGACCACCAAACGGATTATAGCTTGTGCCCAATCTAGAGCCATAACCATAACCACCAAAAATATTACCTGTTAAATTAAGACTACCATCGCTATTAAAAATACCAGGGCCACCATTTACCAAACTTTGATGATGAGCTTGAGTTAAAGTATAGTTAAAAATCATTTCACCAGGAATTGATGCACCACCATATGACATAAAAGTGCCGAAATTCATAATTGGTACATTGTATAAATTTGCCCTTGCTAATGAATCTGCCATATACATATTAGCTTGCAAGTTGAAATAATTTGGTAAGAGACCGCAAGTCATATCATAATTTATTGGGCAAAATTGGAATCCTGACATATAAGTATCCTCATGATTATCGTGTTATATATATAAAGTCTATACAAACCGAAAAATTGCCTTTTTGAAGCAGTTTTTGTTAACATTTCTTTACAAATAGGTTGTAAAAACAATATAATTAGGATATACTCTAGCTATAATAAAGTTAAGTTAATTATATTACGTTGATTTGGAGGGAATATGGCTAGAGTTTTAATATCAATGTCAAATGATTTTTTAAACAAAGTAGACAGTATCGCCAATAGTGAACAAAGAACAAGAAGTGAATTAATAAGAGAAGCTTTGCGTGTCTATATTAAACGTAATAAAATCTCTAACAATCCAAAAGCAGAAGAAAATGCAACACTTCTAAGCGAATTGCTAGACTAATTTATTTTTAATTTTTCTTTAGCATAACTTCGCATAACCGAAGGCATTTGTGCTGAAAATTTCTCTAAAAATTTTAGAAGCGTTTTTTCGTCTTGCTTACCAACTTCTCTAAGCATCCAACCTGCTGCTTTATGCATCAAGTGATGCGGATGAGATATAAATTTTTCTGCAAATTCTAAAGCTAACCGAAAATCGTGTTGTTTTATGAAATATATTGTAGAGACCATAGCCACACGGTTTGCCCATAAGTAATCCGAATTCGCTAACTCTCGCAAAGTCGCAGCTGAAACATTCGGAGCAACAATATGAGGAGCAGAATAATCCACCAAATCCCAATTATTTATATATTCAAGATTATCTAAATAGATTTCACAAACTTTTTGTGGTTCTTTCTTTACTTTTTTAAGCATAATAAATACTGCTAAAGCTCTTGATTCATGAATATTACTTTTTAACAGTTCTATTAAAGTTTCATAGTAAATATTTTTATATTCATTTGCAAGCTTCCTTAATTTTGGAACTCTTACTCCTAAAACCACTTCTTCAGAATCCTTATTTATACTTAAAAAAGGCTTGACCCAATTAGCAAAATCAGGTTCAGAAAGAGCCTTCAAGCGATTTATAATTTCTTCACACATACTAAATAACGCTCATAAATTTCTTCTAAAGGTAAATTATATTGTATAATATCAACAACTTCTGCATTATGCTCTTTTAAAACAGCCTTTGCAGCTTCCAATTCTTCAAGAGCTTTTTTAGATTTATAAGCAACAAAAAAACCGCCTTTTTTGAGCTTTGGAAGAGCATACTCTGTTATTTTTGTCATATCTGCAACTGCTCTAGAAACAATCACGTCAAAATCTTTTTTAGATAGATTTTCTACTCTATCCCAAACAAGATCTAGATTTTTTAAGCCTAATTTATCACGCATAGCCTCTACAGAGGCTATTTTTTTGCGTATACTATCAATGCCTGTCACCTCAAATTCAGGATATTCCATTGCGATAGGAACACACGGGAAGCCTCCGCCACAACCAATATCCAAAATTCTAGCAGATTTAATATTGTATTTTTCAAAGAAAAATTTTATCCCTAAAGAATCGTAAAAATGTTTTTCATACAAAAATTTTTCATCATTTTTAGAAATCAAATTATGCTTTGAATTTTCTTCTAAAAAGATTTCTTTATATGCATTATAATCTGATTTTATGCTACACGTTTTCATATTTATCTGCGACTTCCCAATATTCATCAGAGTTCATACGCAATTCCATATCATTAATACGTTGATTAATTTTTTCGACGTCAATATTAGCGTCACTCTTATCTGCGATATTTCTTGCTTTAAAATATTCAATCAAAGCATCTTTATAGGTTTTATTCGAATTGTAATAATAATCACCAAGTGCTATACTTGACTGAATTATGTAAAAATCTTCATTAAGGAATTCTGCACTTTTTTTCGCTTCAATCAAATAATCAATAGCTTTTTTAGAATCCTTTTTAATATAAATTTTAGCAATATGAGAGGAAGTAAAATAAATTCCATCATAATTATTATTATTTTTTTCGATTTTATATGATTTCAAAAAGCAATCCAAAGCTTCATCATAATTTTCATTATCAAAATAACAAGACGCCATATTTGAATATGCTAAAGCCTTATAAGGACTTTTTACAGACAAAGAAAGGCATTTATTGTAATATTCAAATGCAGTTTCAATTTCACCTCTATCGTCACTTGCTAAAGCATATTTGAAATACAATTCAGCTAAGACACTTCCAGCAACATTGTCGTCTAAAGACTCAAGAGCTTTTTTATAATACATATATGCATTTTCTGGGTTATTCATATCAGAATAAATATTACCCAACATCGTACAAGCACTTACTAATAATGATTGAGGAGTGTCAACTGAGTATATTACTTTCTTAATCGTTTCTATAGCTCGCTCATGTTTGTACATTTTGTAATACAAACTTGCCATATCATAATATAAATAATTCAAGTTAATAAATTCTTTATGTTGTTTATAATAAACTTCTACCAAGTCATAAAAATGGCTTGCCATATGGTATTCAGATATTTCTTGATAAATTTTAGCTAATTTAAGGCGAATTTCTACAACTGCATGAACATCAAGTCCTTCTTGCTCTAAAACAGCTCTTAATTTTTCTATTGCTTCAGTATACTTTTTATCATTCAATAGCTCTAAAGCAAATTGTATTTTTTCCTCAATTGATTTTTCAATCACAGGAGCTTGTTCTTTATTTTGATGTTCTACAACTGGTTCTTCCACAGAAGTTTCTTCTTTCTGGTTCAGCTGCTCAATACATTCGTTATGATATTCTATTTCACTTCGCATTGCCTGACGAGAAATCATAATCGAACGAGTTTTTAAAGATTCTTTCAGTTGTTTTTCATAAATATTAATAATATATTTATGCAATTTAATTTGAGTTTTTTCTGGAACTGCAAAATCTAAGTCTTGCAAAAAGTAGTCTTGAACATATACGGTCTCATCAACTTGGAAAATCATCAAATTAGTTTTTAGATACTCAATAGAAAATTCGTCAAATATATCAAAAACTGCAAGCGCATTAAAACTCAAGCCGTGACGAACTGTACGCATAAACCAAAAGAAATTTCTTATAGCAGTTGGCAAAAAGTTTATATAAGTTGTACCTAAAAAAGCTTCAAAAGTCATACCAGATTGTTTAAATTTTTGCATAAATTCAGATAGTTCAAGCTTAAGTGCTTGTAGCACTTTTATAGTTAATGCAACATAATAATAGTAGCCTCGTGTTAGAGCATATAAGTCTTCTATTGCTCTATCAGATGCCACAATTTGATTCGCTGTAAGATACGCAGCAAAAACCTCTTTTGAAAAACCTTTCAAAAATATTTTTTTATCTTCAGATACATCACCTAACACACTTGGATTCATAGCTCGAGTGGAAATTATTAGTTTAACATTCTCCTCTTTCAACAAATCTGCTAATATATCAGCTGTCAATTTCATATTATCTTCTGATGCATCGTCAAAAGTATGCAAAACAATCAAGAAAGGCTTTTTGATTGAAGATATTTGTTGTCTTAGCTTCACAGCAAGAGTTGTAATTTTCGCATTTATATTAATAGCTTTCGATAAAGCATTTGCTTCAATAACTTCCGTAAACGCTAATAATATATCGTCACAAACAGTAGCAGGTTTACAATAATACTCTAGTTTTATAACGTCGCTTGAGATAAATTCATTTACATAATTTATAAATTGTCTTTTTCCCGTCCCCATAAACCCATGGAGATATAAGAATTTTTCGTCGGATTCAATAAAATCAATTGCTTTTAAAATCTCATTATAATTATTTTTAATCAAAAAAGGATTAATTTTATCCGAATCAGGTAAAATTATATTATCTTTATTTATTGAGCTATCTAAAAACCTATATTTCATATTACAATTCTAAATGATATTAGCACTTTTGGCAAATATTTGGTACAATATACGTACACATAAGGAGGATAAATGATTAATACAATATTTCAACTCAGTATTACAATAATACTTGCATATATTATTGGCTCAATCCCAACTGGATATTTAATTGTTAAATCAAAAACTGGTGAAGATATTAGAACAATTGGTTCTGGTTCTACTGGTGCTACTAATGTAAAAAGAGTTTTAGGCAAAAAATGGTTTTTTATAGTTCTATTACTTGATGCCCTTAAAGGCGCAACACCTGTAATTCTAGCAAAATTATTTGTAACTGTATTTGCTTCAATCGGTCTCGCACCTGTTTTAGCAGCAGTTGCAGTTATCATTGGCCATAGTAAATCTTGTTTCTTAAGCTTTAAAGGCGGTAAATCAGTTGCATCAGGAGTTGGTACAATTTTAGCTTTAAACCCTCTCGTAGGAGCTATTATTGCTATAATTTGGGCTACAATCACATATACAACAAAATATGTATCAGTTGGTTCAATCATAGCATTATTAATATCTCCATTTTTAATGTTTTTCTTCCACGCACCAATTGCATATATCGGATATTGCGCATTAGGTGCAATTTACATTGTATACTTACATCGTGAAAACATTAAAAGACTAATCGCTGGAAACGAAAATAAAGTAAGATAATTATTCAATTTTCCCAAATATTAATCTTAGTCCACCAAAACGTTTTTTGAGAGTTTCACCAACTCCAATGACTACTTGGTTAATATTTGAAACAACAATATTAAGTCTTTTCAATAGACAATTCAGAAGGCCTGAACTTTCTTGGTTCAGGTTTTTTGTTGTAATCACAAGATTACCACTTGTCTCATTCAATCCATATAGAAAGGAGTCGAAATACCCTTTCTCAAAAGTTCTATCAATGCTTCCAGAAATCTTTGTGAGATTTTGAGAAGAATAGTTTAAATTTTGAGCTGCTGATTTTAATTCTGGTCGAACATCTTTCAAAATATCATTTGCAGTTATTGCAACATCTGTTAACGCATCAAAAGTTTGCCCCAATGAAATGATTGTAGTGTTTAAGTTTTCCTTTATTTCGTCAAGTCCACCATTACTAGCTTGTTCTTGCAAAAAATGTTCAAAATTTGCACCCAGCTTACCTTCTATAACATCCTTATGGCGTAAAATAGTATCAGATGGCTCTTGTGGGTATATAAGTTCAATGTAATCCCTTTTCTCTTTACGCTTCAGAATAGCAGTTGTATTTGATGGTAAAACCATCTTTTTTAAAATTATCCTTGTATCAACCAGAGTTGTTTGATAATCCGAACTCGGATAAATTTTAGTAGTATGTCCAAGTTTGAAACCTTTATAATAAACAGGTAACGTATGCTTTAAAGGTTCAAGATTTTTAAATTTAACTGTTATCTTGGTAGAACCGACAATATAAAAAATAAAGAATAATAAAAAAACTAACACAAAAATATATACATAAAAACTTTTTTTCATATTTGAATTATTTTTTTAACGTAAAAAAAAATCATTACCCAAAAAGCTAATTTATAGCAAAAAATATTTTTAGTTGTTTTAAATTATTGTAGGAAAAAACAAATGCAAATTTTATCGACCAGAAATATAAATCCAAATAGCCAATATAGCACCGTTCAGCATCCACAATTTAAAGGAGTAACAGCTAAAGCTGACAAAATTGGCATGCTTGGACGAGAGTCCTCTTATATGATACAAGATTTTCTACACAGATATGATGAAATAAAAAAAATACTTGAAAGAAAAACAGAAGAAGGACTAAGAAAAATCGCATTATACTACCCTGAAATTACATTAGGAGAAAATATCGTATTCCACAATTGCGGAGAAGAGAAGAATTCAATCTCAATAAGGATTGCAGAAAGCGAAAAGTATAGAGGATTAGCCTATATTGCAAGAAGAAAAGGCAACACTGAAAGTACTCGAAAAATAATCCTTGATAGCTTTATGCTCGATGGTAGAGAGCGCTTAATTAGCAATTATAAACCTAACTATTCAAAATTTTTTCCAAAAGAAAGAGAATATATTTCCCAAGAAATGCTTGAAAAACAAAATCTCGAAGAAAATTTGCAAAACTTGTTAAGAGATTTAGACCCAGCAATGCTTAAATTCCGCAAATTTTTAGCCAAAAACAGTGATTCAGATATAAAACTCCCAGATGGTAAAATTGATTATAAAG
The DNA here is from genome assembly GCA_045586965.1 of Candidatus Gastranaerophilaceae bacterium. Classification (GTDB taxonomy): domain Bacteria; phylum Cyanobacteriota; class Vampirovibrionia; order Gastranaerophilales; family Gastranaerophilaceae; genus CAG-196. Next base: position 19,433 of record JAZNBJ010000091.1, read on the forward strand.
CCATTGAAAACATAAAAGAAGCTTTTAGAATTTGTTCAGAAATAGAAAAACAAACCGAACAAATAAGTAATAAGCGTGTATTAGCTATGAATTCTGAATTCAAAGACTATAGCGCAATTAGTGGGCTGAAGAGCTATATGTTTAAAAACTTAGGTGAAGAGAAAGTTTCGATTAAGCTGAGCGAAATTGAAAATAAACAAGGGTATAATCTTAAACGCTTATATATTTATGATGAAAATAATAAGCCTATAAGAACATTTATGATAGTGGATAACGAAAAATTTGTAACTAATCTAAATCAAAATCTACCTAATGACATACCAAGAACTTTTACCTTTGCAAATTCTGAAGAGCTTGAAAAAGATTATTTACCTGAATTTGAAAAATATTTTAAGCTTTATACCGATAAGCTTAAAGAATACCAAAGACACGTAAATAAAACTGTTAATGGATTATTGAAACAAGAAATCAGTGGAGAATTCGATTTAAACACCTCGTCTATACTCTCAGAAGCTTTGGATTGGTACAATGTTGCAAAAATCAAATTGCGCAAACTACCACCACTTGTTTCAAACTCTATAAGATCAAAAGTTCAACAACTTGAGCCTGCAGTTGGCAAAACAGGTCTTTGGCTCAAAGATGATGATCGAAAAAAAATTATTCAATTTTTACCATTAAATAGCAGAGACCACAAAAATTTAATAAGAATTAGTATTACTGATATGAATACTTCTCAAAAAAAAGACTATCTAATCCATGACTTCAAACATATTGTCGAAAACTACAACCCACAATACCCTACAATTATACCTAAAATTTTAAAATACGCTTCTGAAAAAGAAATTGAAGAAAGCGGACTTGAAATTGAATTTAGATATATTAGAAAAAAAAGTGAAGAGCTTGCTATAAAATCAGATAGCGCTTTTGAAAAACGAGAAGAATTACTAAAAGAAAGAAAAGAAAAAGAAAGAACTAAAAAAATTAAAACAAAACAAGCTGAAAAGTTAAAAGAATACAGAGAATTAACAAAAAGTTGTAAACAACAATTTGATGAAGCACTTAAAAATTTAGACAAAGGGATTGAAAATTTTAATACTACAATTGATGAAATAAAAAGAAAGCTTAATGATTTTTATAATTCACAAAAAAATCCATCCTCTGTCTAATTAGCATTTTTCATCAAAAGCCTTTATCATTTTTTCCAAAGCTTCCTCGAAAGTTCCGCTTAGCGTTGCTCCCGCTGCAAGCTTGTGTCCTCCGCCACCAAAAATTTCCGCAACACTTAATACATCTTTCTTCCTACTGCGCATTGATAAACGATTTTCGCCATTTTCTCTTGCCCATAGTACAGCCACAACATCTGCTTTCGGCTTATTCATAGCTAATATATGGTTTATGGTTTCTTTTATATCGCCTTCCTTATCTTTTATTTGATAGCTATCCAATAATTCCTTATTTACCAAAATGTAATTTATTTTAGAACCTTTAGGTGTATTGTGAACAAAAATATTTTTTCTAACTTCTACCATATCTGTAAATAAGTTTTCCAATTCTTCACTTCTTTGCTTTGAAGTCTCAAAGTTATTTTTCACTTTTTTTACAATCATAGATAAAGGTTCTTTTGAAGAATAAGCCAGCAAATCCATTGTTTTTGCAAACTCTTTAGGATTTGAAATATTTCTAAAATCGCCCGAATCCGCAACAACTCCAGTCATAATACATTCAACCATTGTTGGATTTGGCCACATTCCAAATGGCATAAAAAAGTTATCATAAATAACTTGTGTTGTTGATACAGATTCTGGATTAACTAGGCGCAAATGTTTTGGGAATTTTGGATTGTCAGCTCTGTTTCTGTGATGATCAATATTAATTTTAACATCTGCTTTGTCAAAAATATCATAACAATCGACCCTAGTATCATCGCAATCTAATACAACAACAGTATCAAAATTTTTATTTTTCAGCTCTGAATATTTTGTTATATTGGATACATTTGGAATTTTGCTACAATACTTCGGGATATCTTGATTTATTATAAATTGAATATTTTTATTTTTATATTTTCTTTTTAATAATTCCAATAACAAAATACCAGAAGATATTGCATCAGGATCAATATCTTTGTGAGGTAAAATAGCTACATTTTTAGCTTTTTCAATAGCTGCATATATATTTTTTGTTTTTTTATAATGTATATTTGCACCAAAACTGACCGTATCTACTTGCTCTTTCTGCAAAGACATATGAGGTCGATACTCATTTTTTATCGGTAAGATTTGTGGAATATTAAAATTCAGTGTATTTAATAAAATCTTCATTAAAAAACAGATTCCCTAATACAAAAACATAACTCTAGCTTATTCTATCACGCTAAATTTTTAATTTTAATACTTTTATGATACAATCAAATTCCCACTAGCAAAAAGATTGAGACATGAAAGTAAACACATTTAGAGCTGATACTCATAGTATCGATAAAACCACTGGAGAATATCGAGACCCATTGATGAAATGGCCACTTCGAGGTGCCGCTTTTACAAACGAAGTTGGTGAAGCTCTACGTCCCTTAATTGGTGGTTATGCAACAATCAGTTGGGCTCCTGCTTTAATGTATATTGGCGCAGACATTTATGACAAATACAAAAATGACAATACTGAATACAGCCCAAATTCTAAAAGGCTTCTCAAGCAAGCTATTTTTCAAGGTATGGCTAGTATCTTATTACCTTTAGTTGCTGTTAAAACGGGACAAAATATTCTTTCATTAACAGGCAGAATTAGCAAAGATAAAGTCTCAATAAATTCAAAAGAAATCATATCCCAAACTGCTGAAAATTTTATTGCAAACGGTCAAATGAGGGCTTTTCATGAAAAAGAAGAAGAATGTATAAAAACATTCTTAGACAGAGTTCACAACGTAATAGATTTTAGCCGTCAAGAAAAAAACACCAAAAATCCTTTTGTTAAAACTTGGAATAAAATAGAAATTGCTCTATTAAAATTCTTAAATATAAACAATGAAAATCTCGATAAATACGCAACTTCAACGATTCAAGATTTGATTGAGCAACGCAAAAATTTGCTCAACCCAACAGAAGAATTTAAGGCTACAAAAATCTACACAGATTACATTAAAAACTTAAATAAAGGACAAACAAAAAATGTTGCCGTAAAAAGTGCATTAACAAAATTTCAACAACGTAAAATGCTTAAAGGGCGCGCAATAAAAACAATTGGTGGATTTATCGCATTAGGTTCTTTAATTAAGCCTATTGACCATTTTGTAGATAATATCCTTATTGGCAAAGTTCTTGGCCCTGGCATTGACAATTATGAACGCCCACGTGACCGCAAGAAAGAACAAGAATTAAATTAGGCCATTTTTATCTAAAATTTCATAAATTCTAATTTGCAACATATAGTTATAATCTTCTGGAATACCAAGTTGTTTTCTTTGCTCTGGTGTTAAACGTTTTATAATATTTCTTACAATTCTAATATTTTTATTAGCGACAGTTTTCTTTCGTTCATAAGGCCAAGTTATAATAGTCGGAGCATTTTCTACATTAGAATTCATTAAATAGTTCAAAAACAATCCAATATTAGTTCTATCAACTCCAAACTGGCAACCCATATAAACATTGCCTTCATTAATCATATCAAAGAATTTTTTTAATTTTTCAACAAAAGCTGCTGTTACTTTTATTCGTTCATTATTTTCTCTTACAAAATATTCTGGGTTAGTCATATTATTAACATTATTCAAATTAAAATTATAATATTTAAGTCCGGCCTTCTCACACAACATTGCAAAATCACTCATTGCCTCGCCCCTAAAATCGATAATTGTATCAATACCCATCTCTTTTAGTGACTTCAAGTCCATTATTGAGCGATTTGAAAAAGTTGCACCACTTACTGATGTTGAATTAACTACTCTATAATTAGATATCATTAACTTTTGGTACGTTTCAAGCGCATTTTCTTTCACCTCAGGTGCAATTTTAGATGTTTGTATTTTTTTCATAACACGTGCGTTACGAGGCTTTAGAACTTTCGCAGAAAAGTTCGGCTCGACGCTTTGTCGATTGTTTGATTTACTATAATTGGTTGCTATTTTTGGTGATATTGGATTTATTTTCATTTTATTTCCAGCTTTTGTTTTATTTAAAACCTATAAATATTATTTCTTGCTAAGTTATATTTCAATTTTACTCATCAAGTTTTTTGATCTTCTTTTCATAAGATAACTGTATTCACTTGATAATTCTAATTTTTCTTTCTGTTCTGGTGTTAGAGATTTGCACATTTTTTCAATTATTTTTTGATTTTTATTAATAATATTCTTAGAACTTTCACCACCCCAAGCTGTTATTGCAGGTATCATATGAACTTCTGGGTTAACTAAATAATTCATCATTAATGCGAGGTTAGTTCTATCTATACCCCATTTACAACCCATATAAGCGTTTCCTTTATTAAAAATTTCAAAAAATCGTTTCATTTTTTTGACAAAATCATCAGAAACACCTTCTTTTACATTAAAACTTGCCGAATGCTTCAATGGAAATTGAAAATATTCTAAACCGTTTTGTACACATAACTTTTTATATGTATCGCCTGCTTCTTCTCGGAAATCTACAACAGTTTCGACACCTAATTCTTTTAATTTCTTCAATTTTTCAGGATATTCTTCTAATGTTTCTCCAGAATATGTCTTAGCACCTAAAAGCCTAAGCTGGGATATCCCTAACGCCATCATTTCTCTATCAGCCGTAATAGGATCAACTGGTGGAGTATTTTTCTTTTGAGTAATCTCTACCAAGTCTCTATTAAGTGCACTAAACATTTTTACATTAAATCCGTTTTCCTTTAATGCTTGTTGTGCCTTGCGACGAGCTTTGTCCCAAGTCTTTGTAGCACCTTTTGCAGGGCTAGATGTATATGTATTAATTTTTGTCCCTAAATTTACTTTCGACATTTTTTTGTTATTAATTGATACACTTAATATTTACTAATCTTATGGGTAATTCTAGCACATATTTTATTAGTTGTATAGTGCCTAACTTAACAATTCTATAATTTTTTCAAACTTCATACTTCTAGAAGCCTTTAAAAACATTTTTGTATTTTTAACATCAAGTGAAATATATTCACAAGCTGCTTCGACGGTATCAAAGTGTAGTGATAAACATTTGTCGATTTCATCTGTTATATTTTTTGAAAGCGTACCTATTGAAATAACTTTAGCGTGAAATTTCAAATCTTTGTGATTATTAATATATAAACCTAATTCTCTATGATATTTAACTTCGTCTTCCCCGAGCTCACCCATATCACCAAGAACAAGAACATAATTGTCGTAAAGCTCAAAAATTGTATCTATAAATGCACGCATAGATTCTGGATTTGCGTTATAACTATCGTTAATAATCTCATATCCATTTACATTTACTGCTTCCCAACGCTTTTCAATAGGCTTATAGCTTTTAAGTCCTTCTTGAATTTCTGCAACTGATAATCCTAATTTACCCCCTAAAATTATCGCAGACAATGCATTCTCAATATTATAGTCACCACCTACATTGAGCTCATATTCTTCATTTCGGTATTCAAAACGAGAATAGTTTGTATCTTTTTCAAGAATTTTAACATCATTAATTGTATAGAAAAGCTTTTCGCCATCAAAAGCTACGTTTCTTTTAATCAAATCATCATTATGAGCAATAAACACATTCCCACGTTGATATTTAACAATTTCACATTTTGCTTTTGCAATATTTTCTCTTGAACCAAGACGGCCAATATGTGCAGTTCCAACGTTTGAAACTATTGTATAATCGGGCTCTGCATATTTTGAAAGCAATTCAATCTCACCCAGACCACGCATACCCATTTCTAGCACAAGGACTTCTGTACCCTCAGGAGCTGCAAAAATAGTTTGGCAAAGACCAACTTCATTATTATGATTAAGCGGTGTCTTAAAAACTTTATATTTACTTTCTAATGTTGAAGAAACAATCTCTTTAGTTGTTGTTTTCCCAGAGCTACCGGTTATTGCAACAACTGTATAATTCTTTTTATTCCTTAAATAGTTAGCTAACTGAAGATAAGCAATTAATGTATCAGGGACTTGAAGCAAGCAATACTCCCCTCCCTGGACGGGGAGGGTTAGGGTGGGGTGATTTATAGTACAAAACGCACCTACAGCACCTTTTTCAAGAGCTTGTTCAATAAATTTTTCACCGTCAAAAGATGCTCCTTTGAGCGGAAGATAGAAATCGCCCTCTTTTATTGTGCGAGTATCAGTAGAAATTTCAACATCAATATCATTGTCAAAACTTCCAATAACTTTTGCATTTGTTGCTTCAATCAATTCACTAATTTTCATAAGAATATTTTACTACGAAATATAAGTTGATGTATAATAATTCTATGAATATTTTACAAGAATTTGATACAATAGCTGCGATTGCAACACCACTCGGCATGGGCGGTGTTGGTGTGATTAGAATTTCAGGCGAAAAAGCGTTTGAAATTATTGAAAGAATCTTTACAAACCCAAAATTTGAACCAAGAAAATTCAACCACGGCTGGATTGTAGATAATGACATTAAAATAGACGAAGTAATCGTTTTACCATTCTTTGCGCCAAATAGTTATACAGGCGAAAATGTTGTAGAAATTCAATGCCATGGAGGTGTGAATGTCGTTAAAAACATTCTTAATCTTGTGCTTAAAAACGGCGCAAGAATGGCTGAAAAAGGCGAATTTACAAAACGTGCATTCTTAAACAAACGCCTTGATTTATCTCAAGCCGAGGCTGTTGCGGATATAATCCATTCAAAAACAAGCAATTTTGCAACTGTTTCAGTTAAGAACCTTTCAGGAGTTTTAAAAGAAAAAATTAATGAAATCAGAAACGAGATTTTTGAAGTTTTATCAAGAATCACTGCAGGAATTGATTTTCCAGAAGACGTTGCGGAGCCTGAATATTCATATTTAATCGAAAGATTTGAAAATATCATTAATCAAATCGATACAGTTTTAGCAAACGCAAATACTTCAAACATCTTAAGACAAGGTGTTTCTGTTGCGATTGTAGGTAAGCCAAATGTCGGAAAATCTTCTCTTTTCAATGCGCTTTTGAGCCTTGATAGAGCAATCGTTACTGATATTGCTGGCACAACAAGAGATGTTTTGAAAGAAACTTTAGATTTAGGTATCCCTGTTACTTTAGTCGATACCGCAGGTATTCATGACGAAAGCGAAAACAAAGTCGAAGCGATTGGAATTGAGTATTCAAAACAATCCTTAAATGAAGCAGATTTAGTGCTTTTTGTCTACGATTCAGCACAAGGTATGCAAGAAGAAGATGAAAAGATTTATGATTTAGTAAAAGATAAAAATCATATTATGATTGCTAATAAGTGTGATTTATCAACTGAGCGCAACCCTGATACAGTTTATCTTTCAGCTCTAACAGGCGAAGGAGTGCAAGAGCTAAAACAAACTTTGACAAGCAAGGTTTGCGATATCGAGCCTGAAAACTTAGAATTTGTAACCAACTCACGTCAACAAACTTGCTTATCAAGAGCAAGAGCATCATTAGACCAAGCTCTTTTAGCATCAAGTATTCATGAACTGCAAGATTTGATTTCTATTGATGTAAAAGCATCTTTGCTTGCTCTAGATGAATTAACTGGCGAATTGATAACAGACGATATTTTAGATAATATATTTGATCATTTCTGTATAGGTAAGTGATGGAAAAAGAAACAAAAAAAATCATAGCTTTAATGTCAGGCACGTCTTGCGATTCGATAGACGCAGGGCTTTGCGAAGTCTATCCTGATATGTCTGTCAAACTTATCCAAGGAATAAACCACCCTTATCCAGAGCATATCAGAGCCAAGATTTTTTCAGCTTTTCGTGGAGAAATTTCTATAAAAGAATTATGTCAGCTAAATTTTGCGGTCGGAAAATGTTTTGCTGATGCTGCAAAAATACTTATTGGCGAATTTGGAAAGCCTGATTTAATTTCTTCACACGGACAGACTGTCTATCATTATCCGTTTGATGAAAAATTGGATAACATTTCCCTAAAAAGCACGCTTCAAATAGGTGAAAGCTCAATTCTAGCCAAAGAGACAGGCTGTATGGTTATATCAAACTTCCGTGAAAAAGATATTGCATACGGAGGTCAAGGCGCACCATTAGTTTGCTTTGCGGATGAAAAATGGTGGCGAGCAAAATATAAAAATGATAACGGTGATTACAAAAACTTTGCAATCCAAAACATTGGCGGAATTTCTAACGTAACTGTTGTATCAAACGATTTTGACACATTTGGGTTTGACAACGGATGCGGAAACATTATGGTTGATTATTGCACGCAAAAATTCTTTGGACAAAAATATGACAAAGACGGAGAAATCGCACTTTCTGGCAACGTTTGCGAAAGCTGGTTGGATTGTCTTTTGCAAGACGAATACTATTTTATAGAACCGCCAAAAACAACAGGCAGAGAATATTTTTCTACAAAATATATTGAAAATATCTTAAAAATTGCACCTAATGAGCCGAAAGATGTCATTGCAACTTTAACTGCTTTGACGGCAAAAGCTATTGCACAAAGTTACGAAAGATTTATTTACCCACAAGTTAATATTGATACTGCGGTAATCGGAGGTGGCGGAGCTTATAACAAAGCAATGATGAAGTTTTTGCGCCAGTATCTACCAAAACATATTGATTTAAAAACCCACGAAGATTTTGGAATTTCAAACAACTTCAAAGAAGTTATGGCGTTTGCACTTCTTGGATACTGCACTTATTACGGCATACCGAATAACTTACCTTGCTGTACAGGTGCAGAAAAACGTGTTGTTTTAGGAAAAATCACCGATTAATTTTACCCTCTTTAAGGAGGAGGGTAGAATTTGTTAATGAACGCAGTGAATTTACAAATTCGGGTGGTGGTTTTATTTTAAATATGCTAGTATTACAACATGGATAAAAGAAATCTTTTAGCTCGAATACTAAGAAAACAACAAACTCCACAAGAGGCTAAAATGTGGAATCTATTGAGAAATCATCGGTATAAAAATTTAGCTTTTAAACGACAACATCCTATCGGTAATTATATAGTAGATTTTATTTGTTTAGAGAAAAAATTAATTATAGAAATTGACGGTGGTCAACATAATGAAATAGCTAATATTGAATATGATAAACAAAGAACAATATTTTTAGAAGAAAAAGGGTATAAAGTAATTCGATTTTGGAATAACGATATCGATGAAAATATAGAAGGTGTATTTTTAGAAATTGATAAATATATTTAACCACCACCCGTCCTCGTACGTCGCTATGCTCCTACGATGACGACCTCCTCCTAAAAGAGGTATAACAAATTTGTACAGGCGCAGAAAAACGTGTTGTTTTAGGAAAAATCACAGACGCAAACTAACCAATAAGAGTTTTAGCTAATCTTAAAGACTCGTCAGAGACTTCACCGCTTGCAAGTTCAGCAATAGCTTTAAGTTTAGCATCTTCATCAAGCACAGAAATATTTACGCTTGTCATCTCATCTTGAGTTTTTCTTACATAAATATGCCTGTCAGACTTTGATGCAATAATAGCTTGGTGAGTAATCATAATGATTTGCATATATTTAGCCAACTCTTTTACTTCTTCTGCAACAGATTGAGAAGTTTTGCCAGAAATTCCTGTATCAATTTCATCAAAAATAACAGTATCAATATTATCCGCTTTTGCAAAAATCGTTTTTATAGCAAGCATTACTCTTGAAATTTCACCACCAGATGCAACTTTTGCTAAAGGCTTCAAATCTTCTGATACGTTTGTTGAAATCAAAAACTCAACTTTATCAATACCGTTTATTCCAAGCTCGCATTCTTCAAAACCGATTTCAAATCTAACTTTTGGAAGTTCTAATTTTTCAAGTTTTTCAACAATAAGAGCCGATAAAACAGTTGCATAATTTTTTCTGTCCTCAGAAATATTTTTAGCCAAATTCATCAATTCAGACTTTTTATTTTCAATCTCTTTTTCAAGGTTTTCAATATTTTGAGTAGAAAATTCTATTCCGTCTAATTCTTTGCGTAGTTTTTCACCTGTTTCAACAACTTTTTCTAAGCTACCGCCATATTTGCGTTTAAGCTTGTCTAACAAGAACAAGCGCTCTTGAATAGCATTAATCCTTTCGGTGTCGTTTTCTAAGGAAGATGAATAATCTCTCAAAGTTGATGATACTTCTTTTAAAATCTCTAATACGTTTAAAAGCTCTGATTCGGTGCTTTCTAAGCTACTATCCATGCCAGAAGCCTTTGAGAGAGTTGATTTTATTTGGAAAAGACCTTCAATAATTGAGCTATCATCACCTGATAATGCCCAATAAGATGAGCCTGTTAATTCTTTTAATTTCTCAACGTTTTCCAAAACAGAAAGCTCATTATTTAAAGTTTCATCCTCATTAATATCAACAACCTCGGCGTTTTCGATTTCTTCTACTTGGAATTTTAAAAACTCAATCTGATCCTCTGTTTTTTGAGATGCATTTTTAAGATTTTCCAATTCTACAAGCATTTTTTTATAATTTTCAAACTCTTTTTTATATTCATCAACTTTCGGATTTTTAATATAAGAATCCAAAAGCACAATATGGAATTTTGGCTGTAAAAATGAATAAGTCTGATGTTGAGAGTGGATATCTAAAAAGAGCTCCCTAAAGATTTTAACAAACTCTAAATTCACCAGACATCCGTTCACTCTGCTTCGTGAGCCTGTTTGAGTAATTTCTCTTGAAAGTATGATTTCGCTACCGCAGTTATCAATTCCATACTCCTCAAAAAGAGAAGATACATCTTGTTTTTCGTTCAAAATTGTAAGCTCAATAACTGCTTTTTCATAACCTGTTTTAACGACTTCTTTGCCAACTTTTGCGCCAAAAGCTATGTCAATAGCATTAATTAGAATACTTTTACCAGCACCTGTTTCACCAGTAATAATATTCAAACCGTTAGAAAAATCTAATTCTAGCTCATCTATTAAAATATAATTTTTAATACAAATTTTAGTTAACATAACCCTAAACTATTCTTCGTCCTCATCCTCAAAGTCTTCTATTTCTTCATCTTCATTATAAACATCTTCTTCGTCATCTTCTTCATAAGACTCGTCTTCAACTTCAAAGTCTTTCTCGTCAAAAGTTGCGCTTTCTAATTCTTCAATAACAAATTTCCCTAATTCAACACTTGATGAAATGTAATCAAACTCTTGTTTTACAATATCTTTTCTAAATGTTAATGTCAAATTATTTTCTAAAGCTTTTTTAAGACAATATGTATATTCCATTTTTTCGCCAAGCTTTTTATAGACTTGAGCTAAAATATAGTACAAATCACCATTTTCTTCTTTTTTTATCCTAGTTTGCAACAAGGATATTATATCTTCAAAAGCCCCTTGAGCAACCATAATTTTGGTTAATAATTTATACGCTTCAAAATCATTTTGATTATAGAAAATTGTTTTTTCTAAATACTCTTTAGCTTCGTCGAGATTTTCATGTTTATAAGCAATTGATGCCAAGTTGAAATATGCCCAGCTATAATCTGGAGAAATCTCTAAAACTTTTTCATAGCTTTTGATTGCAAAATTTGTCAAACCATTAGATTGATAAATATTACCTAAATAAAAATTCGCAAAAATATCTTGAGGATTTTGCTCAATTGCTTTTTGAAAATGATCAGTTGCCAAATTTGTCTCATCTTTTTTTAAGTAACATAGCCCAGCATTAAAATGTGAATTTCCGTCATTAGGATTGTTTCTTAAAACAACCTGAAAAGCCTCAAGTGCATTATCCCATTCTTCCAATTCTACAAGAGTTTCACCATAGTTATAATAAAAATCATCCTGAGGATTAATATCTAATGCTTTTTCGTACGCTTTTTTAGCACGCTTAAAGTCTTTAACTTTTTCATATTGAATTCCCAAATTGTACCAAAGTTCAGCATCTTCAGGGAAATACTTAGTCAAATATTTTAAGTTTGACAAAGCCTCCTCATTAAAGCCATCTTGAGCTAAAAGAATAGATAGCTCTCGTCTAGCTTGAAAATTTGAAGGATCTTTCTGCAATAAAGTCTGTAATTTTTCTATCTCTGTAGCCATAAAAAAATTATAACAAAGTTTAAATATCACGTCTAGAAGTTAATTACTCAAAAAAATCTTTGATATCAATTTCAAAAAATTTAGACATTTCATAGAGAGTTTCAATAGTTGTTAAATTTTTACCACGTTCAATACAAGAAATATGCTCTCTAGACATATTAATATATTCCGCCAATTTTTCTTGCGAAATACCCTTTTCTAATCTTAAATTTCGTATTTTTTTACCAATACTGTTTTTAATCTTACGTATGCCCATATAGGCATTGTGCCATGTAATATTTATATTACAGTAAGATATATCTTACATAATTGTATTAAAATACGCTCTATTGCATGTTTATAGCTTTCATGTTTTAATTCAAAACATAAAAATAAAAATTAGCTAACTAGCTAATAACTTCATAAACATTTCTATGATAGTTATGTGAAATATGGAGAAAGTTATGCCAAAAATTTCAATAATTATACCTGTTTACAACACAGAAAAATATCTGGTTAAATGTATCGATAGTTTATTATATCAGAGCTTAGAAGACATAGAAATCATTTGCGTTAATGACGGTTCAACAGATAATTCACAAAAAATCTTAGATAATTATGCAAAAAAAGATAAAAGAATTAAAGTTATTCATCAAGAAAACAAAAAACAAGGTGCTGCCAGAAATAAGGGGATGGAAATCGCAACTGGAGAATACATTGGATATGTTGATTCAGACGATTGGGTTGATTTTGACTATTTTGAAGAGCTATATATTGCTGCAAAAAAACACAACTTAGACATTGCTCTTGCTACAAACGTAAGAATTGGTAACGGCAAAACAAAAAAAAGATTGAAAATAGAAAAAGAACAAGTTGCACTTAACCTGCAAGAAAAACTCGATTTGTGTAACCAATTTAAGAATGAATGTCCAACCAATAAGATTTATCGCAGAAAATTTCTTATAGAAAATAATATAGCATGGCCAGAAGGAGTATATTGTGAAGACAAAATATACACTCTTAAAGCTATATTTTGGGCAAATGGAATAGTTAGCGTTCCTGATGTAAATTATTACTACTTTAGACGCCATAACTCAACCGTAAAATCAAACAAGCAATCCAAAATTGATAAAAACAAAGCGAAAAAAGAAGTAATCAGATTTTTAAAAGAAAACAATGCAAACATTAGAGATAAAGAAATTTGGGCAACAAAAAAAGAATTTAAAATGCTTGGAATACCATTTCTGACAATAAAAGAAAGCTTAAGAACGGAAAAATACTGTTTATTTTCTTGTATTCCATGCTACGAAAGGTTGGTGTATGCAAAATAAAAAGTTGGAAATTATAGCTCACAGAGGATATTGGAAGTTAGAAAAAGAAAAAAACACCCTTTATGCATTTGAAAAAGCATTTGATAAATACTTTGGAATAGAAACAGATTTAAGAGATGCACAAGGTGAAATTGTTATTTCACACGACATTCCGCTTGGTAATGAAGCTAAATTTGAAGATGTTTTAAAAATTTTAGATAAAAGAAACCTGCCTCTTGCTTTAAATATAAAATCCGATGGTTTGGCAGAAAGAATAAGCGAACTTTTAAAAAAATATCAAGTAACAAATTATTTTTGTTTTGATATGAGTATTCCGCAGATGATTGTGTATAAAGATTTTGGGCTTAATTTTTTTACAGGAATAAGCGATATTTGTCAAGAAGGAATTTTATTACAGGATGCTCAAGGGATTTGGCTTGATAGTTTTTACAATGATTGGTTTGAGAAAAAAGAAATTCATAAATATTTAGAAATGAATAAAAGAGTGTGTATTGTCTCGCCAGACTTACATAAGCGAAAATATAAAACAACTTGGAATAAATATAAAAACATTGATGGAATAATGCTTTGCACAGATTTCCCAGAAGAAGCGAAGGAGTTTTTTAAATGAAAAAAATAAAAGCAATAATTTTTGATATGGATGGAGTCCTTATAGAAGCAAAAGACTGGCATTACGAAGCTTTAAACCAAGCCCTCGAGTTATTTGGTTTTACAATTTCAAGATACGATCATTTAGTTACTTTTGACGGACTTCCGACAAGAAAAAAGCTTGAAATGCTTTCACTCGAAAAAGGGCTACCAAATGGTTTGCACAAATTTATTAATCATATGAAACAAATTTATACAATGGAACACGTTTATATGAAATGTAAGCCATTATTCAATCATCAATATGCTCTTTCTAGACTAAAACACGAAGGCTATGGCCTAGCTTTAGCTTCAAATTCTGTAAGAATAACAATTGACATGATGATGGAAAAAGCTGATTTGATAAAATACCTAGATTTTACATTATCTAATCAAGATGTTACTAAATCAAAACCTGATCCAGAAATTTATTCCAAAGCAATACAAAAATTTGGCCTTAAACCAGAAGAATGTCTAATTGTTGAAGACAATCCAAACGGAATAAAAGCTGCACTTGCAAGTGGAGCAAATTTACTGAAAGTCGACACTGTCTATGATGTTACTTATCAAAATATAAAAAATCGAATTAAAGAAATTGAAGATGAAATCAGCTTAGTCGGAGGTAAATTCTAATGAACATATTAATTTTAATGGCAGGAATTGCCGAAGATTTTGCAGAAAAAGGCTATTCTTACCCAAAATATTTAATCGAAATCCAAAACAAACCAATAATTCAGCGCACAATTGAATCTTTACAATCCGTGAGCGATAAAATCACTTGCATAATAAGAAAGGAAGACCAAGAAAAATATTATCTTGGTGATACATTAAAAATCCTATGTCCTAATTGCAATGTGATAGAAATTTATGGAAATACAAAAGGTGCAATATGTACTGCTTTATTTGCAATTGATAAAATAAACAATGACGAAGAACTTTTAATCTTAAATGGCGATCAGTTTATCAAATCAAATTTGCAAATAGCATTGAATGATTTCAGAGAAAGAAATCTTGATGCGGGAATTGTTGCAATGAAAGCTTTACACCCAAAATATAGCTCAATTTTATTGGATGAAAATAATTTTGTTATACAAACAAGCGAAAAGAGACCGATTTCAGAACTTGCATCAACAGGATGTTGTTACTTCAAAAAAGGAGCAGATTTTGTATCCTCAGCATTCTCTACAATCGAGAAGGATGTTAATACACAAGGAGCTTACTATATTAGTTCCACTTTTAATGAAATGATTCTCTTGAATAAAAAAATCGGTATTTTTGAAATCCCGAAAAAAGACTATATTTCATTTTCAAGTTATCAAATGTATGAAAATTATTTAACTAAAACAAGAAGATAGGAGTAGAAAAATGATTAATATTGTAATTCCGATGGCAGGCGCTGGCTCAAGATTTGCAAAAGCAGGTTATAAAAAGCCAAAACCGTTTATAGATGTGCTTGGTAAACCTATGATTTGCCATGTCTTAGATAACCTCAACATGCCGGAAGCTAAGTTTATATTACTTGCAAGAAAAGAGCATTTTCTTAACGAGCAAGAAACAGTTTCTTGGATAAAATCTAAATATAATGTTGAATTTGTACTTATCGATAAATTGACAGAAGGCGCTGCTTGCACAGTTTTGCACGCACACAGGTTTATAAATAATAATGTACCTCTTCTAATCGCAAATTCTGACCAAATAGTTGATATCGATATCAGTAAATATATCGCTGATTCAAAATCAAGAAACCTTGATGGTTCTGTTTTGTGTTTTCAAGATAATGACCCAAAATGGTCATACGCAAAACTTGATGAAAACGAATTTATAACAGAAATAAGAGAAAAAGAAGTAATTTCAGAATACGCAACTGTCGGAATTTATTATTTTGAACAAGGCAAAGACTTTGTAGAAAACGCAATTGACATGTTTGTAAGAAATGAGCGTGTTAATAACGAGTTTTATGTCGCACCAGTTTATAATTATTCTATTAAAAATGGTAAAAAATACGGCATTTTTAACATTAAAAAAGAACAAATGCACGGCACTGGTACACCTGAAGATTTAGATAAATATATCGACTTAAAAAAAGGAGCGCTTGTATAAATGAAAACTGCAAAATTGGAAGACATGATTAAAGGCTGGTTTGTAGGAAATTTCGAACCAACTTTATTAAAAACAAACGATGTTGAAGTTGCTGTAAAAAGCTACAACAAAGGCGATTTTGAAGAAAAGCATTATCATAAAATTGCAACAGAAATAACTGTTATTACTCAAGGACGAGTTAAAATGAACGGAATTGAATACAAATCTGGCGATATTATTGTCATGGAACCTTATGAAGCTACTGATTTTGAGAGCTTAGAAGATAACACCCAGAATGTCGTTGTAAAAATCCCTGGAGCAAATAATGACAAATATTTAGGAGAAATAGTCTAAAATATGAAAATAAAACTGTACATCGTAACTTACAAAAAAAATGATATCTTGAATCAAAATCTTGAATCATTATGGGCCAATACAAAAAATACAAAAGATATTGAAGTTACAATCTTAGCAAACCATCCCGATATAAAAATTCAGAGAAAAAATAAAAGAAAAAATTTAAAAATAATCACAAACAATACCAGAATGCCAAATGCTTGGGGAAATTTAAGCAAAGATTGGAATTTTTGCATATTAGATTGCTTTAAAAGCATTCAAAATCCAAACAACATTGACTGGTGCGTTTTAGCACAAAATGATGTTACTTGGATCAAAGATTGGGACGAATGGCTAAGAAAAAATAAAACTTATGATCTTGTAACTCAACCCACAGGCGATCAGATTATTGCGCTAAATATAAAAGCTGTCAAAAATATAGGTTTTTTTGATGAAAGATTAACAACACTACATTTTCATGAAATTGATTATTTTATAAGAGCTTTAATTCATTATGAAAAACATATTTCTATCAATGACAATCATAAATTGCATAATTTATCAATAAATTCTGTAGGAAACAAAATTATTAATAGCTCTTTTAGTGGTTTCTCAACGGATGAGACTCTACACAATAGAAAAAATTGGCAAGATAGTTGTAATTTTATTAATAAAAAATGGAATATTGATGTAATGAAAATTAATACTAATTACATTTTAGAAAACAAAAAAGATTTGATAAATATTCAAGAAATAAATTGGTATCCTTTCTTTTGGGAAGAAAAAATTCAACCAAATTTAACAAAAATAAAATCCAAAGACATTTCAGTTGTTGTACAAGGTGCGATTAATCCAACAGAAACAAAAAAATGTATATCTTCAATTAGACACAAGTTGCCAGAAGCGGAAATTATTTTATCTACTTGGGAAGGTTCAAATCTTGAAGGATTAGAATACGACAAACTAATTTTGAATAAAGATCCAGGCGCAATCCCAATAACTAAAAAAATAATGAATAATATGAATAGACAACTTTTATCTACTCAAAATGGGCTAAAAGTCGCCGAAAGAAAATATGTTTTGAAGCTTAGAAGTGATTTGATTTTAGCTAATACAAATTTTCTTAAATATTTTAATAAGTTTTTGGCAAGAACTGATGATTACAAATTATTTGAAAGAAAAATTTTAACTTGCACATTGCTTACAAGACATAAAATTAAACACGAAAAAGGCTTCATAGACATTCCTTTTCATGTGTCTGATTGGTGGTTTTTTGGATTAAGAACTGATATTAATACTTTATTCAAAGACACTCCACTTGTTGAAGAGCCATATTTTACAAAATATTTTGAACAGGATGAACATAAAAATAAATTTAATCCTTTTTTAGGCGCAAGATTTCAATTTGCACCTGAACAATATTTTGTATACAAATGCTTTGAACGAAATTTTAAGGATATTCATATGGAAGACGCTTCAGATTGGAATGAAAATACAATTGAACAATCGAAAAAAGTTATTATTAATAACTTTATTGTTCTTGAACACAAACAATCTGGAATATTTTTGAATAAATATGCATATAGTAAAAACGAATTATTTTCTGGTGAACAATATTTGGGCTTATATGGATTTGATTTTTATCAAAAAGAATATCAAAAATATTGTGATTCAAATTATGTTATCAAAAAAAATTTAAATATTTGTAAAAATGAAGAATTTTATATTGATTACTTTAGACTTAATAAACATATTTACAAGCTTTTTCATGAAAAGTGCTCTATTCTATCAAAATTGGAACAAATATTTTTTAGCATACCTTTTAGATCATTTATTTTAATTCTTAATCAATTTAAAAAAATGTTACAAATCACTCCTTAACATTCCGATACACTTTATTGAATTGAAATAAAGTTTAGGCTATCCTCATGCATGTGGTAGTTTATATTGGGTATTAATAAATGGAAAAAAGTTTTGTAGAGAACGGTTTTATTATTGATTTAAGTAACACCAAAAACACAACTCAGCTAGTTTTTGAACTTAGCTCAATTATGGAACACCCTGATGTTAAGGGAAAAAGAATTTGCTTAAAACTTGGAAATCTAGATTTAAAACAATCTCAACTTTTAAGTATTAAAGCTCTTATTGAGTCAATGGACGCAGATATTGCATTTATTGATACAGATTCTGATCAAACACAAGCTTCTGCAGTAAGTTTGGGAATGATTATTTCCAGTCTTGATTCAAGCATCGATGTTGCTTCATATACAGCAACTGAAAAAGAAATAGTAGAAGAATCTGTTGTTGTAAAAGAAGTTGCAGAAGAAGAATTTGTTGAAGAAACAATGGAAAATGCAGAGCCAAAAACAGTAGAAGTTCATGCTGACATAACAAGAGAAGACAACGAACCTATCAAAACTTTAGAAGGTATTGAAGATACTTATAACGAAGAATCAACACACGAATTGTCAGAAGTTATTCCTTCAGAACATTTTGAATCAAATTTTGAAAAACTTGCTATCAATGAAGGCTTGATTTCCAACGAAGAAATTAGCAAATACATACTTCTTGATACAGGTGATGTACTTCCTGAAGGCGCAGAAGAACATTCTGTTGATACAAAAACACTTCCGACGCTATATATAAATCAAACATTACGTTCAGGACAAACTGTAAATTATGAAGGTAATATTTTGATTATCGGTGATGCTCACCCTGGTAGTGAAATCATTGCGACAGGCGACATTACTGTTTGGGGTATCTTAGGTGGTATTGCACACGCAGGAAGCCAAGGAAACGTAACATCAAAAGTTAGAGCGTTAAAACTTAACGCAATACAATTAAGAATAGCTGGTTTGTATGCAAGAAGAAACGACACATTAAACGTTCCTTACGTACAAAAAACCAATGACTTCACTCCAGAAGAAGCACAAATTGAAGAAGGTAAAATAGTAATTTATAAAAAGTTAAGGAGAGATTAATGACTGGTCGAGTAATAGTAATCACATCCGGTAAAGGTGGTGTAGGTAAGACAACAACAAGCGCAAACATCGGTACAGCCCTTGCAAAAGAAGGCTATAAAGTTGTTCTTATCGATACAGACTTAGGATTAAGAAACTTAGACTTATTATTAGGTCTTGAAAATAGAATCGTTTACACAATTGTAGACGTAATAGAAGAACGTTGTAAATTAAAACAAGCACTTGTTAAAGATAAGAAAAACCCTAATTTACAACTTCTTGCAGCTGCTCAAACAAGGGATAAATCAGCAGTTAATGCAGACCAATTAAAAGAAATCTGCGAAACATTGAAAGAAACTAACGATTTTGTTCTTGTTGACTGTCCAGCTGGTATTGAACAAGGTTTCCAAAACGCTGTAGCAGGTGCTAGCGAAGCAATCGTTGTTACAACTCCAGAAATGTCTGCAATCAGAGACGCTGATAGAATTATCGGTTTACTTGCAACAAAAGAAGAAATCACAAGCACAAAACTTCTTTTAAACAGAGTTCGTCCAAGCCTTATCAAATCAAACGAAATGATGAGTGTTGATGACGTTGTTGGTATTTTAGAAATTCCTCTTGTTGGTATTATTCCTGAAGATACAGGTATTATTACTTCTACAAACAAAGGTGAGCCAATTGTTAATGACGAAGATGCTTTAGCAGGTAAAGCATATAGAAATGTTGCTCAGAGAATTTTAGGCGAAGAAATTCCTTTCTTGGATTTAGACGAACCAAAAGGCTTTGTTGCAAAAATTAAAAATGTGTTATCAAAATTGAAAGTGAAGGTGTAGAATGGGACTTTTCACTGATATTTACAATACAGTTGCAAAGTTTTTTAGACAATCAGACGAGCCTGTTATTGGTGATGCGTCAAAAGCTGTTGCAGCGAACAGATTAAAACTTGTCTTAATGCAAGATAGAACAAACTTAACACCAAGAGTTCTTGAACAAATGAGAGGCGAGATGATTGATCTTCTTTCTAAATACTTAGAAATGGATAAAGATATGCTTGAGCTTAATTTTGAACAAGAAGGTGACCAAGTTGCTTTAATGCTTTCAATTCCTGTAATCAGAGCTAAAGATGAAGAAGAAATAGAAGCGGCTGGAGTGTTCAATTCTGTTGAAGATGATGATGAAGAAGAATCAGATGAAGCAACTGAAGAAAAAACTAACGAAGAAATTGTTGATGAATCTGAAGAAGCTCCAAAACCTAAAAAAAGACGTTCTAAAAAGGTTACAGCTCCAGAAGAATTAGAACCAAAAAATGAAGAAATTGAGTGTGAAACTCAGGAGTTTAATGAAAACCAAGAATTAGCCGAAAACGAAGTAGCGTGTGAACACACAGAGGGCTAAAACTTTATCCGCCCCGGACGGGGAGGATGTCACTCATTGAGTGACAGGAGGGGTGACCCACCTCAAGAAAAAAGCGGATAGGGTGTTGTAAGATAGTTGATAAAGATGGCGGATTGCTTGCAATCCGCCATCTGATTTAGTTTTCTTTCTTTATCCCTTTAATCAAAAATATCAACGGAATAATTACAATACACGCAATGGCGAATACTCTAAATGCATCAATAAATGCCATTAAATTAGCTTGTTGCATCAACTGGCCATAAATCATTTTTTGTCCCATATAATGAGCAGTATGTGGATCAACCTGATTCATAAACGCACCACTCATTGCTTGTAATCTTTCTGTATAAGGCTGTGCAAAATCATTCAAATGTTCAATCAACATAAATTGGTGTTTTTGTCCGCCTCTTGAAAGCAAAGTCGCAACGATAGAAGTTCCAAAAGCTCCACCAATATTTTTTAACAAATTCTGTAACCCACTTGCGTTTGTCATTTGCTCATTCTTAATAGTAGCCATTGATAAGGTAATAATCGGTATCATAGCCAATCCTAATCCCAAACCATAAAGAATATTAGGAATAGCGATATTTATCGGCGCAATCTGCAAGTTCAAAGTACCTAACTGCCAGCCAGCAACACCCATCAGTACAAGACCAATTACAACTAATAGTCTGTTGTCAATCTTATTAGACATCGTAGCACACAAAGCCATTGCACATAATGCTCCAATACCTCTCGGCATCATTGACATACCACTTTGCAAAGCGTCATATCCCAAAAGTGCTTGTAAAAATTGAGGAAGGATAGCCAATGATGCTAAAAGAACACCCTGCATAACAATTTGCACTGCTGTACCTATGAAATAATTTTTATCCTTAAACACCGATAAATCAGTTAAAGCTTCTTTGTTTTTGAATTGAGATATAAAGAACAAAACTCCTGTTATCAAAGCAAAAGCAGATAGCCAACAAATCCAAGGCGCATTAAACCAATCTGCATTATTACCTTTATCTAGCACAATTTGCAAAGATGCCAAAAACGCAGTTAGCAAGAAAAATCCCACAAAATCGGTCTTAACTCCAGCTTGTTTTTGAGCATAAGGTGGATCATATATCAAAGCTTTGGATAAACCTAATGCCAAAACACCAATAGGAAGATTAATAAAATAAATATAAGGCCAAGACCAATTTTCTGTAATCCATCCACCAATCACAGGTCCAATTATCGGTGCAATAACGATAACCAAGCCAAACATAGCCATTGCTTTTCCACGTTCAGCTGGTTTAAAATTCTCTAACAAAATCGCTTGCGATACAGGCAACAAGCCCCCACCACCAAAACCTTGAAGAATACGAGCAAAAATCATCACTTCCATATTCGGCGCAAAACCACAAAGAGCAGATGCTAAAGTAAACAAAATTATTGAGAACATAAAGAAATTTTTACGTCCCATAACTTTGCTAAACCAACCAACCATTGGGATTACGATACCACTTGCAATAAGATAACTGGTCAAAATCCACATTGATTCTTCTCTGCTAACAGAAAAAGTTCCTGCCATGTGAGGCAAAGCTACGTTTGCAATCGTTTCATCTAAGACAAACATAAAAGCTGACGCCATAGTCGGCAAACAGGCTAACCAAGGGTTAATTGAGTTTTTTTCTTCCATAACTTCTGCAGACATAATAACCTCACATTTGTAAAAATATTATCACGAATGTGTTGCATTTGCAACATGTTGCATTTACTACTCACAAGCGTTTCATACCCCTAAAACTTAGTGTAAGAGCCAATCACACGAGTATTTCTGCAAATTAGTTGTAAATCTCTTAAAAGATTTTGTACAATTTCATCATTTTTATGTCCATCAAAATCAATGAAAACAGCCTGCTCATCACTTTTATTATTCATCATTTTTGAATTAATTTGGGTTATATTTAATCCATATTTTACAAAAACCTGAATAATATCCATCAAAATACCTTGTCTATCTTCAATAAACACAACGAGACTTGTTTTATCATGCCCAGTCGGTTGAGTTTGCGCATCGCCAATCACAATAAATCTTCTATTATTGTCTTTATCGTCCTCAATATGTTCTTTTAAAACATTCAAATTATATAATTCCGCAGTTTTATGTGTACCAATAATTGAATAAGTTAAGTTATAATTACTTAATAGCCTTGCTGATTCATCCATACTTTCAGCCATAACAACATTTAATTGTCTTGGCATTTCTTCCCTTACAAATCTCTTACATTTTGCCAAAGCATTTGGATTTGCGATAAGTCCCATAATGCTATAAAATTCAGTCGTTTTAGATAAAATACAATCGTTAACAGGAATATTTGTTTCAGCTAGGATTTGAATATTTTGATTTTTTGTCATAATCAAATTATCAATCGTTTCTCTAATAATTCCTTTATAAGATGTCTCAACTGGCAAAACTGCAATAGCGTTAGAAAATTCATCTACGTATTCAATACATTCTTTTATTGAATTTAAAGAACGCTGATACAAGTACAAATCATATTCTTTAAACAGTTTATCCTTAGCGATTTCTGAATAAGAACCGCCCATACCTAAGCAAACTACTTCATTAAAATCTTTAAACATATAAGACTCCCGATTGATAAAATTATACATTAAACAGGGGCGAAAGTGAAACACTTTCGCCCCTTATAATAAAATCAGCTATTATCTACCGATTTCAGCAGCTTTTGCAGCCATTGAACGTGAGATATTTACCAGAGCCAAGTTCGCCTCATAAGCTCTTTGTGCCATAATTGCGTCTGCCATGTCAACCATTGCGTTTACGTTTGAAGCCCTAATATATCCATTAGCATCTGCATCTGGGTGACCAGGTGAATAAATTCTTTCGCCAACTGTCGGATCTTCAACACAACCGTTAAACACAACTCCACCTTGAAGATATGGTAAAGTACCGACACCGAATACATCATTTTTCATTGTGTTCATTAAACCATGAAATGAAATATCTTCTGTTGCATTCAATACAGGTATTCTTCGAACATAATTTGGTGTATCAATATTTGCAATGTTCTTTGCGTGAATATCAAGCCTTAATCCGTGTGTCTTAAGCGCATTTGATCCGATATTCATTGATTCCAATATAGACATTTTAAGCCTTTCTATAATTTATTATTTACCTACGTTAATTACAGTTTTCATTTCAGTAATTATATTTGACATTCTTCTTGTTGCCATTGTATACATAATTGAGTTTTTTTGAATTTCAGATAATTCTTCTGCTATATCAATTTCTTGTCTTTGCCTATCCTCAATAATTCCAGAAGGCCCAAGAGCTGTTGATAGCTTTGTTTCAAGAGGACTATTCATATTACCTAAGTATGTAGAAAAATCAATATCTTTTCTTACATAACCAGGAGTATCAACGTTAGCAATATTTGAACCCAAGACTCTTTGTCTTTGAGAAATCAAATCTAACATTAATGAAGCTCTATTCATTGGATCTAAACTTGTATAACTCATCTAGGCTCACCTACTCTCTAATATTAATAGCTTTATTGTACATATCATCAGCAACTTTCATCAAGTTCATACTTGCTATCATTGATGTATTAAGCCTCATCAAATCACTCAATTCATCATAAATGTTTGTATTTGAAACTTCTGTTGCATATTGTCTAATATTTTGATTTTCTTTAACTATTCTTGGATTACCAGACTCTTCAGTAACAACCATTTTGTTATTATGGCCTCGTTCCAAAGATTCTGGAGAATCAAACTGAACAATAGGAATTGTTCCGATTTTTTCAGGCAAAGAACCTGCATTATCATAATTTATAACGTCACCATTAGGCTTAATTTCAATTTTATAAGAATTAGCTGGAATTTTTATACCGTCACCAACCATCCAATCATCAGAAGTTAAAAGATAACCGCCTTCACCTCTTTTTAAAGAGCCGTCACGTGTGTATTGGATTTCACCTTCTGGTGAAACAACTGGAATATATCCTTCACCGTCAATTGCAATATCCATTGCATTGTTTGTTACTTTAATTGAGCCTTTTAATGCGTGAGTTCTAATAGCACCGTCAACATAGCCATCCTCACGAATAAATTGCTCAAACCTACTTGTTTTATACGCAGCAGTATTGTAGTTTGCCATATTGGTTGCAATATAACCTAGTCTTTCAAACTGCATTGTTGTATTATTTATACTTTTCCTAATTACTGCTTGCATATTATACATTGCTAAGGTCTCCTATTATACTGAACCCAGTTGGCTTATAACTTTTTGTAAATTTGAACTTTCAATTAAGAAAATTTGCCTATTCGCTTCAAAATTTCTTACCACAGGCTTAACTGCTAAAAACTCGTTTTGAATAACAACGTTAGAGTGTTCGTTATATCCTTGTTTTACATCTGGATTAAGAACAGCCATTCCATTAGAATCAACTATTCCCAAATAACCTGCATCAATTAGACCGCCAGTTGATTTGTCATAAACTCCAATTTTACCTTTGGTATTGATAACAACTTCAGCGGCATTATCTGGTACAACTGGAAGTTGAATTGGCATACCTGCATCTGATAATACGTGGTTATCTTCTAAGTCTAACAAATTACCCAACTTATCAAGTTTAAAACGACCGTCACGAGTTAATCTTACGCCTTCAGGGGTTTGAACTTGAAAATAGCCTTTATTAGCCATAGTAATATCCAATGGGTTTTTAGACACCATTATTCTACCTGGCTGGTCATCTACTGTCTGAGAAAGCCCGTGAACACCAATAAATTCCGTAAATGAAGAAACAACAGGCTCACGTCTTTGGTATCCGACTTTGTCAAAACCTGCAACGTTCTCATTTATCATACCCAAAATCTCACTTTGAACATGCATTGCTCGAAGCGAAGCTGTCATACCATTTTCACAAAATCTTACACCGCCGTTTATTTGCATTTTGTTACCTCATTTCTCACATGTAAATCGACCTTATTTACTGTTAACTTTAAGAAAAATTCTTAAAATCATCCGATTATATGAGCTGGTATGGTTATAATTATTTTTTTTTAATAGTCAAGTTTTTTATACTTATTCTTTTACAGCACCCTCTTGAGCATTGATTAAATATTTTTTACCAATCAAAAATACGATAATTACAGGGATTGAGCAAATACAAGCACAAGCCATAAGTTCTCCCCAAAGAGTTATCTCTCTAAACGACCCCTTAAAAATAGTTAGTCCCACCGCAAGCGTACGCATTGATTCTGTATTAGTCACAATCAATGGCCACATAAAACTATTCCAAGTTGTGACAAAAGTGAAAATTGAAAGTGTTGCAATTGCAGGCATTGCACAAGGTAGAGCTATTTTATAAAAAGTCTGGAATGCATTGCATCCATCTAATCGAGAAGCTTCTTCTAATTCTTTTGAAAAACTTAAGAAATATTGCCTCATTAAAAATACGCCAAAACCACCGAAAATTCCAGGTACAATAAGAGCTTGATAAGTATTTATCCAACCTAATTTGCTCATCAAATAAAATAAAGGAACAATATTTACTTGTGGCGGAATCATCATGGTTAAAACAATTATAAAAAACAAAACATCAGAACCTTTAAATTTTAATCTTGCAAACCCGTAGCCAGCAAGAGCCGAAATTATTATCTGACCTAAAGTTGTCAAAAGAGCAACTATAAGGCTATTTAAGAAGTATTTAACAACAGGAATCGAGTTAAAAACATTTTTGTATGCACAAAAAGAAAGATTAATATTTTTGTAATCCGTAAAAATATTTTCACTTCCGCTCAATGAAATTAAAAACATTGCAAAGAACGGTAGTAACATTGATAAAGCGACTAAAATAAGGATTAAATACAAAAAACTCTTTTTCATAAAGATATTATAACAATAAATTAAACAAAAGACTTGATTTCTAATTTTGTTTAAAGTAATATTGTCATGCACTTGCCGAAAGTGTTGACAATTAAATAGTTGTTATCGGGATGTAGCGCAGCTTGACTCTGCCGACGAGAACGATTGAGTATCGTTCGAGGAGAGGTAGCACTTCGCTCACAGAGATAATTTGAAAATTAAATAAGGTCATGATATTGTATAGATATCGGGATGTAGCGCAGCTTGGTAGCGCACTTCGCTTGGGACGAAGGGGTCGCACGTTCGAATCGTGTCATCCCGACCATTTAAAAAAAAGAGCTCTTGAATAAGAGTTCTTTTTTTATTGTATAATTATTACACTATGACAAATCTATTGATTAGCAAACCAGAAAATAAATCGGGCATCAAAACAAAGCCTGCTATTACAACATGCGCTAAAGCTCTTGTTGAAGCTCTGGCTGAGCTCGGCACTGATACAATTTTTGGTTATCCAGGTGCTTCAGTTTTAAGCATTTATAACGAATTGTCATTAAATGAAAACATTAAACATATTCTTGTACGTCATGAACAAGCTGCTGTTCATGCCGCAGAAGGCTACGCTAGGGTTAGTGGTAAACCAGGCTTTGTAGTAGTGACATCTGGCCCAGGATTTACTAACACAATAACTGGCATTGCAAATGCTCATGCCGATTCTACACCACTAGTTGTTTTAGTTGGGGATGTTCCTTCTAACTCAAAAAACGGTAAGATTTTCCAGAAAGTTGATATTTTATCAATTACAAAATCTTGTTCTAAAAAGAATTATACAGTGACTTCAAAAGACGATATCAAACAAGTAATAAAAGAAGCTTATGAAGTTGCAAATTCTGGCGACAAAGGCCCTGTTGTAATAGCATTACCAAGAAATATTTTAGAATCTAAATATTCAGCAAAAATAAAAAAAGATTTGTACAAAAAACGTGTTCCTTTGGTAAATGAAATCGATATTAAAAAAACTATCAAACTTCTATCTAGCGCAAAATCTCCATTACTATTGCTTGGTGGTGGCGCAGTAGATGCTGTCGAAAGTATAAAAAAATTAGTAAACAAACTTAATATTCCAGTAGTATCAACATTGATGGGAATTGGTATTTGCCCATCAGAAGATAAAAGATACCTCGGCATGATAGGAATTAATGGGTCTTATCCAGCTAATACAGCAATAAATAATGCCGATTTGATTATTGCTTTAGGAGTTAGTTTCTCAGATCGTTCAACTTGCAAATCTGAAAAATTTGCGCCAAAAGCTAAAATCATTAGCGTGAATACAAAGAAAAGCATTTCGTTTTTTGAACTTGCTATACACGCAGATGCAAGAATGTTTGCAGATGCTTTATTAATGCGTCTTGACGGGACATTCAATTATCTAAAATGGCTTGAAAACACTGAAATCTTAAAACAAGAAATAATCAAAAAGGATTTGTCTTCTGACGCACTAAATTCTTCTTGCGTATTGGATACCATATATAAGAAAACAAAATCTTTAAACCCTGTTGTTGTAACAGATGTCGGACAACATCAAATGTTAACAGCTCAATTTTTTAATTTCAAAGAACCTAAAAAATTTATAACCTCAGGTGGTTTAGGAACTATGGGATTTGGGCTTCCTGCTTCTATTGGAGCTCAAATAGCTTATCCAAAATCATTGGTTTTAAATATCACAGGAGATGGTTCGTTCCAAATGAATTTGCAGGAACTTGCTACTTGTAGAGAACATAATATCCCTATAAAAATCATTATTATGAACAATGGGTATTTGGGAATGGTTCGTCAAATGCAAGAAAAGATTTATAACAATTTATACCAAGTAGAAATGAGTAATCCTGATTTTACAAAAATAGCAGAAGCGTATGATTTATTTGCGCTAAGAGTTTCTAAATACTCAGAACTAGAACCCGCTTTGGAGAAAGCTTTATCACATAACGGTACTGCGATAGTAGATATTGCCATTGATTCTTTTGAAGAAATTTAGTTTTCACTTGCTTTAATCAAAATATATATTTTGATATATTGATTATTTTTAATCTTGTTACTTTCTTGTATCGACAAGAAAGTAACACAAGGAAACTCGCTTTGCTCAAACAGTGCTCGGCAATTTGCGAGCGTGTGCGTAGCACAATAGCGAGCATAAAGAGATTTGGCGAAGCCAAACAAAGAAAAACGGCTGAGCAGAGCGAAGACGTAGAAAACAGTGCGTCTTTTCTTTTTTTTCTTTGGTACTTTCTTTTGTTTCTTTTGCTCGCAAAAAAAGAAACAAAAGAAAGTATACATAAAACTTAAATGTTCAAATAAAAAATAAACACATCAAAATATATAAATAATGTGTGAAAACATTAAAAAAAAACGGCTCATTGGTGTCGAGCCGTGTTTTTTTCCTAAAATTTTCCCTATTTTCCTTTTTCCGCTTTAGCCGAGCGCATAATCTATATGCAGCTCTTTCAAATCTTTTTAATATGGTTATTATACCATATTTTGTTAGTTAACTGTAAATCCTCAGATTAATCTAACAATGCTTCCAAAATAGCAGCATTTTTATTAGCTAATGTAGAAGATTTTACTCTGCTTTTGTACATATAGCTACGCAAAGCTTCTCTAATTAACTCAGAACGTGTGCGGTTTTCGCCTTCTGCTACTTGGTCAATTCTGTTTAAAAAGTCTTCCGGCATGGAAATTAATACTCTTGCCATGGTATATTACTCCTTTACGTTATGTATAGTGATATTTGATATCCTGTATATATAATAAGTCTTGAACAAAAAAAAAATTGCCTTTTTGCTTCAACTTTGTAAACTTTTGTAAAGCCGCATTTTGTTTTTGGACTTTTAAAAAGCGCCCTGAACAGTTGTTCAGGGCGCTTTTGTTATTATTTATAATTATCCTTCTTCACAAGCACAATCACCTTTATAATTATCTATACATTCATAATCATGTTTTTTATTGTTCATATAATATGGACATTTTAGATAACGACAAGTTATCGGATCTATCTTTTCATCACATTGTGCATAACCTTCTTTTATTTTAAAATAGAATCGATCTGGATTTGTTGTACCTGAACTTCCGTATGAATTAGGATCACCAGCACCATTCATATCAATCCATATTGCTTTAGGAACACCAGAATTACCACCGTTCATTATTATATTCCATTGGAACCCATCTTTTGTAGTAAATGTTGCTTCATTTGGATAAATCTTTGGAGGATTATTCTCATTGTCATACCCCCAACCCTCGTCGTTATAACTTTCCAAGTTTTTCATTAACAAAAATGCATATTTATTTTTATCAAGATAAGATTTTTCTTTTTCATTTAATAATCTTAAGTCTGTATCTAGAGAAGGTTTATTATCAAATTCACCATTCACATAATACGAACGATTATTTAATAATTCCACGTTCATTTCAGTAATCAGCTTACGATATTTCAAGGTCATAGCTTTTTCTCTATTTGGCATCATATTTATCAATGTAGGCGCAGTCAAAGCTGCTACTATACCTATAATGGTCATTGATAATAAAATTTCAGCTAAAGTGAATCCAAATTTTTTCATAAATTCATACCTCTTCTTACTTTTTGATTATAACATATTTTTTCAATAAAAAGTAGAGTCGAAATGAATAATAAATATTTTGCATAATATTTATTATTGATATTCCTTCCCCTATTTGGGGAAGGTTAGGATGGGGAATTTATATTTATAATTTTGTCCTTTCTTTTCTTTTTTATTTGTGAGGTAAAAAAGAAAAGAAAGAACGAAAGAAAAGAAAAAAGCACACAACCGTCCTCATCATCCTCACTCTGTTCGGCTGAGGTTTTTTATTTTGAGCTACGCTCAATCGCTTTAGCCTCGCAAATAAAGAGAAAGAAAAAGAACATAAACAAAATAACAAAATATAACTTTTAACCCTCACCCAAGATTGTACAGCTCATAAATTCGCTTACAATCTCTACCCTGTCTTGGATTTGCTCCACGTTGGAGAGGCGAATATTGAAGGAAAATAATAAATATTATGTAACAAAAAAGACTTCAAAGTTTACGTTTGAAGTCTTTTTATAAAGAAATTAATTTTGTTTTATTTTTTAGATTTATCAGCTAATTCGCTATCCATTCTTAAAAATACCGGCTTAATTGATTCTTTGTCAATTAAATGACCAACTTTAATATTATCACAAGTTATATCATCCAATTTTGTATTCAAATCATAAGATAATTGCTCTGCCATAGATTTAGCAATATTTGGACAATATGGGTAAATAAGGGATGAAATAACACACATTATTTCTAATGTTGTAGTAAGCACTTCACCACATTTATCCATTTGCCCCTCTTTAGCTAATGTCCAAGGAGCATTGTCTGTTACATATTTGTTTGTAATATCAACAA
Organism: Candidatus Gastranaerophilaceae bacterium; assembly: GCA_045586965.1. Lineage (GTDB taxonomy): Bacteria > Cyanobacteriota > Vampirovibrionia > Gastranaerophilales > Gastranaerophilaceae > CAG-196. Next base: position 50,643 of record JAZNBJ010000091.1, read on the forward strand.
GCTCATTGATTTTTTGAGCAGCTTCTTGAACTTCATAATAATCAAAGTGATGTTTAACAGCTTTTACTGTCTCTAAAGCTTTTTCAAACAAATCTGATTTAACTTTAAATTCTGCTTTTACATCGCCTTCAAAGTATTTAACCAACATTGATAAAGTTCTATTTAGCAAGTTGCCCATTGAGTTTGCAAGGTGAGCGTTAACTTTTTCTTTAAAGTCTTCATCAGAATAGTTGCCGTCTTTACCGCAAGGTGCAGCAGACGCCATATAATAACGAAGCGCATCAGGAATTTCTTGGTTAAATGATTCTAAAACACCAGTTGGAGAAATTACGTTACCTAAGGATTTTGACATTTTAGTCTGATCAATCGTAATCCAGCCGTGAGCAAGAATGTGTTTAGGCAATGGCAAATCTAATGCCATTAAGAAGGCTGGCCAGTAAATGCTATGGAATTTCAAGATATCTTTACCGATTACTTGAACATCAGCAGGCCAATATTTATTGAATTTTTCTTCACTTCCATTTACCCCTTCGCCATCAGGATTGTAGCCTAATGCAGTAATGTAGTTTGAAAGTGCATCAATCCAAACATATATAACTTGATCATCATCACCTAAAACTGGAATACCCCAAGACACATTTGATTTAGCACGGGATACTGAAATATCTTCAATATTTTCAAGCTGATTTATAACTTCGTTTGCTCTAAAAGAAGGAACAATGAAATCAGGATTAGTCTTAATATGTTTAATAATCGCATCTTTGTATTTTGTTAATTTGAAGAAATAGTTTTCTTCGCTTACTTCTTCAGGTTTTTTCAAGTGGTCAGGACATAAGCCGTCTTCTGTTAAATCTTTTTCACTCAAAAAAGCTTCACAGCCTTGACAATAAAGACCAGTATATGAGTGTTTATAAATATCACCTTGTTTAAGAAGTTTGTCAAAGATTTTTTGTACAATTTCTTCGTGTTGTTTATCAGTTGTTCTAATAAATTGAGAATAGCCGATATCAAGCGCTTTCCAACCATCAATAAATTTTTGTGCGTTCATATCACACAATTCTTTTGGACTCATACCTTGAGCTGCAGATGTTTTTTGGATTTTAATACCATGTTCATCTGTACCAGTCAAAAAATATGTATCTTCACATCTTTGTGTAAAGTGTCTATAAATAACATCTGTAAGAATTTTTTCGTAAGCGTGTCCAATATGTGGAGCGCCATTTACATAGTCAATCGCAGTTGTAGTATAAAATCTTTCCATTCTCTTTCCCTCGCTTGTTTATGGAAAAGATTATAGCATAAAATTAATTCTCTAGAAATAAATTCATAAACTCAATATCATCATAGTCAATATATGCAGTTTGCATTAAATTTCTACCTGTTTTTATAGTAACTTCATTAACTTGATTTTTACGTATTAATACAGGCGGAATTTTAATCTTCTGCCCGTCACCATTTATCTGAATTTCTGAAATTTTGTTACCATTAAAATAAATTTCTGGAGCAGAAGCAAACGCATTTGTAATCCTATTTTGGCCAATAGAACGTGCTAAATCCGTATCTATACCAATGATTGAGCCAATCACAAGAAATATAGGTTTGTTCAGTTTGAGATTTTTCAAAGTAAATCTTTTGGTATAAAAAGGCCCAATGCTAGTTGAACGAAATTGACCTGCATTTGCAGATAAATCTGAAAAATTATTATCACCTAGATGATACATATTTGAATCCAAAACAAGTCCGTTAGCATTAGACTTTTCAATTCCGATAACAATTGGCGCTGATAAAACTTGATCTGAGACCGTAACTGAATAAGGTTTATAATTTTCTTTTTGAACGGACATAATAGACGGGCCGTTGATTTGAGTGTTTAGTTCAAAAAAACCATTTGAGTCTGTCTGAGTTGTATATCTTTGTTTTGGCAAAGTTATTGTTGCCCCATCCACACCAAGACCTGTGTTTTTATCAACAATTCTACTTGTATTTCCTGTACCTTCTGCACTAACGCCACCTTCAAAAGTAGCAGCCTGAATTGGAAATACTGAAAGATATATTAAAATTAGTGTTATTAAAAAACTTTTCATATAAATATTATTTTTCTCATATGTTAAAAAAAAATTACTCTTCAATATGTTTTATAAGAGTAATTTTTTAAAAGTAAAATTATATTTATTATTTTATTTATTCATCTGAGCTTCAGCATTTTTTCTTGTATTTTTATAAGTCAGTTTTGGAATCAATACCCCAAGAAGAATTGGTGAAATCACAAATGTTGCAAACATGCCAGGAAGCGAATTTAGACCTCTTACTGTTTGTGCAATTTTATTAGCTTTAGGCCCTTCTGTTCCTTTCATCAGCTTAGAAATCAAGTCGTGTTTAGCTTTTGGATCAGCTACTTCTATATTTTTAAACAAATCAATAATTTTTCTATTTTTTTCTTGCTTAGTAAGATTTTTAATTGATTCTAGCTTGAATGTTCCTTCATTAAACATTTCTTTAACATTTTCTGACTTAGATAAGATTTTTTCTAAGTCTCCACCATTTTTATCAACAAAATTCGCAAAATTCAATAACTTGGCTTTAGAATCGATATTGCCATATATTGAATCCAAATCTGCCATTGAAAGAACTTCTAAATTGCTATATGGATTAAGAACATCAAGAAGTTTTTGGAAACTATTTCTTTGTTCAGTTGGCTTTTTAGTCAAAATAAATCCTAAACTATTTTCATACATATTAACAAAGATTTTTGTCAATATTGGCACCGCAAATACAACTGTTAAAGAAGAAATCGTATCTCTGACAAGAACCTCTTTAAGTTCTGATAAATCTTTTTTACCGGTTTTTTCGTCAACTTGCGCACGATTGACAGCTCTAATTCCACGAGGGAAAAGTAGACCAAAAATTGATAGTCCTGCAAACATGGTTTTGGTGAAGTTTATACCAGTATATTCAAGTAATTCACTCATTTTTTCAGGCATATGTTCTGTTATAATTTTACCAATTTTAGAGAAAATCCCACCACTATTTATACCTTTTCCTTTGAAGGCAACTTCATTTTGATTAACTTCTTCTAACTGATTTTCTTTTGCTTTTTGATCTTTCATATACTGTATTGTCATCGCACTAGGTGGAACATCGCTTTTAGCATAAATTTTTGGAATTACAGAAAGCCCACCTAATGTCAACGCAACGTTCGCAATATTAGTCAAGATACGTTTTGTTGCAAAGTTATTTTTGATATTTTCAGCAGCAGTAGCATCAATTTCCTTAGCCTGAGGGTTTTTCACAATAGCATCTTCAATAAAATCACTCAATGCTCTAATAGCTTCTTTAGTATTAAATTGCTTACCGCTATGTCCTTCACCAACAATAACTTTGTTTAAAGAATAATAATTCTCAGATGTCTCGAGAATTTTCTCATTTATTATTTCTGAAATATTAGTCAAAGCTTTATTTCTAACTTTCTTATCTTTTGAACTAACACTTTCAAATTCATCTAAAATACGTTCAATTGTTGCAGTTGCTTCGCTATCATTTGGAACAGTTTTTCTATAAATCTGTTCGATATTAAACTTCGCAAATTTTGATTTAAATTCAGCGGCTGTTTCTTTAACAGCAGTCGCAGTATTAGAATTAGAAACAAACTTTTTCAATTCTTGACCATAACGCTTAATTAAATTCGTATTTGTATTAGTCGAACGACAAAACTTTGTTGTAGCAAAAAGTACAAGTGGCGCAACAGCCATCATATAAGGACCAGTTAGACCCTCTCTGAATAGCACTTCAAAACCCTCTTGAGTATTAATTTTACCAGTTACGTCTCTATCACGAGTAAACCCCGTAATCGTACGTGGTCCAGTCATACCAATAGTATCTTGAATTAGAAAAGACGCAAAATAGCCTTGGTTCTCAATACCTTGCATGAGATTTCCGACAACACCAAGAAAACCGCCACCTTTAAAAGCAGTTTTGTCTGATCTTTTTTGATTTTCAGGCTGTCTAAAATTAGACACAGTTGAGTTTATTGCATTAATTTTCACGCCACATTCCCATTCTAACTAGTGTACTTAAGACCCTTATTATACATTTTTTACTAATTTCAGACAATATGAAGTATATATTAATTTAATGAAAATTTACAAAATATAGTTTTATCAACTATATTTACATAAAAAATAAAAAAAGTTGAAAAAAATATTTGATATTTTATTTTTTTTTTGATTAAATTGAATTACTAACTATTAGTTAGTAATTGAAAAATTAATATGCCGATGTGATGGCTGACCGTAGCGAAACCGAAAGCGCTTGGTAAAGGAATTGAAATTTATTTGAGCGGAGAAATCTAATATAAACCAATTCCATCACATAAAAAGAATTAAAACTTGAAAATTGAATAGAAATGCCGATGTGATGGAATTGGTAGACGTGCCAGACTCAAAATCTGGTGTAGGCAACTACGTGCCGGTTCGACCCCGGCCATCGGCAGATTTAATAAAACTCCCCTAGTGGGAGTTTTCTTGTATAAAAGAATGGGAGTATATTATGAAAAAACTGATTATCACATTAATGGCTTTTGCAATTACAACAATATCAGCCAATGCAGCGACTTGGGTTGCAGCTGATAGAGTTGCACCTGTTGGTAAAAAACTTTTGGAAAAAAATGGATTGCCAACTACAACAACCTTCAAAGTTGTTGACGGGATTGCTGACAATTCAATGGCAACATCTACAAATATTATTTATGTTTCCAGCACAGATTTATCTTATGCAGGAAATGATAATGAAGTAGCTTCAGTCATCTCAAACGAAATTGGCCATATTATAAACGGACAAACAACTAAAAAGAAATTAAGAGATTTAGCAAAATCTGCTATTAATAGTAATTTAGGAGCAGATAACTTGATTACCACTGCTGCAAACAGTGCATATGTTGAAAACAAAGCTAACTTAGCAGATGAAAAAGCTGCTGATATAACAGGCGTGGATTTAATGATTAATGCTGGTTACAACCCACTTGCTACAGTCGTTTGGATTACAAAAATGCCTGGTAGCTCTTTTGAAACATTGCAAGGAAAACCTTGTAATACTGAACGTGCAATGAATGTATATGATTATTTAACATACAATTACGCTTCAAAAGTTAAAGTTGGATATAACTGCCAAGAATATAAATCTTTCTTAGCTTACGCAGACCCAATTGTTGCAGAAAGAAATTCTAGCGCAAAGAAATTAGCTAAATTTAATAAACAACAAGCTAAAAACAAAGCAAACAGAGCAAAAAGCATTGCAAGCTATAAATCAACAGGCAAAAGTGATTGGGAAACTTCTTATGAATTGTTGAAAGCTTTCACAAGCCAATCAGTTGAATAGAGATTATATGATTTTAATAAAATACACTGCCAAACAAGGTGGTGTCTTTTTTATTTCACCATTAGCTGTATCATTTCATAAATTTTTTTTAGCTTTTTAGTAGGACAATCTGAAAGCAAAGTTACAATATTTTCTATAATTTCTTTATTAGAATCAATTGGAACCAATAAAAGCTCTGCTGGAGTAATTTTAAAAGCCTTACAAATCCTATCGATGGTTTCAGCTGTTGGTTGATAACGATTACGTTCGATATTGGATACGCCATTAGTTGTGAGCCCAATTTTTTCTGCAAAAATTTCTTGAGTTAAATTATTTTTAAGACGTAATTCTTTAATATTTTTAGCTAATAGTTCTTGGTATCTCATACACAATAGCTTATAGTAATTCGCCAAATAGTTTAACATACTAATTGTTAATATTATGGCTAATTAATTGTAAAGAATTGTAAAAAATTCAGTAAAATCGCTAAAGTTTTTTTTAAAGCTGCCGTAATACATGAGGTAAACGTAGGATAAGACCAAAACATATAAATGAAAGGAGCATGTATTATGGTATCAATCGGACAAAATTTATCTTTACAACAATCACAACTTAGTCTTCAGAAAAAGACAACTCAAACTGAGAATTTAACAGAAAACGCAACTGTCGCAAATGGAACCTCAATTAATG